>NZ_JAZKTR010000125.1:0-6924 GCF_036625485.1 Natronomonas sp.
ATGTCCGCGAGCGCGCTGAAGGCGTGCGAGCGGTTCACCGCGCGACCGGAGGGAGCGCGGGTCCAAGGGCCGACCGGTAGCGAGACGCGACCGAAGGGAGCGTCTCGGAAAGGCGAACGGCGGCCATCGGCCGCCGTGAGCCGAGGGAGGACCGCCGTGTCTTTTTCATCGAAGTTTTTGCCGGCGAGCCGGAGGCTCGCCGTGCAAAAAGTTCGCGTGCGAAAAGTGGTATGTTCTAGGCGTGCTTACTCACGTCGATGTCCCACATGCCGGCCGACCGCATCGCGCGGCCGGTGGCCTTGTGGAAGTCGACGATGTCCTCGAACTCGTCTTCCTCGACGTGTTCGAAGATGTCGTTGACGCTGACGACGCGCTCGTGGTTGATCCGGACGGGTTCGTCGCCGTGGTCCGCGACGAAGTCCTCCTTCTTCAGGGGGAAGTCCTCCTCTTCGTCGAGTTTCTTTGCGAGAACCGCCTGCCCGTACTTGCGTTTCCCCTCGGAGCCTTCCTCGCCGTCGGGGTCGTGGGGCCAGTCCATAGTGTATAGGTCGGCCACCCGTCCCAAAAGCGTTTCCGCTCCCGATTGCCGTGTGGACGGTTCGCAACGTTTGGACGCTTTTGTCAGAATCTTAAACCCCCGTCCTGACCCGGATGCGGATAGACCGCAGACCCCCATGCAATACTTAAAACTCAGCCTCTCGCCGACCGAGCGTGCCGTCCACCCGGTAGACCGCTTCACCGAGGGCCATAACGCGATTTCGCGCGAGGCGCTCTTGCACGTCGACTCCCGGGCGGACGGGACGACGGTCCTTTTATATCGAGTGACGGGCGACGGCGAACGGTTCGCCGATGCGCTCTCGGAGCGGACCGACGTTCACGACCACGAGACGGTCGATCTGGCGGGCAACGGCTACCACGTCTTCGTCCACGCCGACCGAACCTCCCGCGGGAACGTCCTGCTCGACGTCGCACACGAACACGCCCTCATCGTGGATACGCCGTTGAAGTTCACCGACGACGGACTCCGGGCGACACTGGTCGGCACCCACGAGAACCTCCGAAACGCGCTGGGTGCGATGCCCGATGTCATCGACTTCTCGGTGAACAACGCGGGAACGTACATCCCCGGAAGCGAGGACCTCCTGTCGCCGCTGACCGACCGCCAACTGGAGGTCTTCGAGACGGCGGTCGAGGAGGGGTACTACGACGTGCCGCGGCGGGCGACCCACAAGGACATCGCCGACAACCTCGACTGTGCGCCCTCGACGGTGGACGAACACCTCCGGAAAGCCGAATCGCGCGTGGTCACCGGACTGATCCAGTAGCGACGCGTCTGGGACGACGAAAAGCGGTTTTGTTTCCTTCGTCAGCGCCTACAGTTCGACGCCGCTGGGAATGAGGCTCTCGCCGCGGAGGAGGTCACCGTCGGCGTCGTAGACGAGCAGCGACGACATGTCGTAGGTGGCGAGATGGCCGTCGTCTGTCTCGAGGACGATCCGGTACCGGTCGTCGTTGTCCCGTTCGGCGCCGAACTCGCGGGCGGCTTCGATGAACTCGAAGACGGAGTCGGCGTCGGCGTTCAATTCGAGGACGTACTCGCCGGTCATCCGGTCGGCCAGCGCGACGACGCCTTCGGGGTCGTCGGCGTCGAGTGGGTCCTTGAGGCGGTAGGCGACGTCGACTTCTTCCTCCGAGAGGAGCGACCCGCCCTTGGTCAGCCGCGATTCGAGCTGTTCGGTCGGGCCTTCGTAGGTAATCGTGACGACGGGCCGCTGTGGCTCGTCCGTGGTAACACCGTCGACGGTCAGAGTGAAGTAATCACGCCGCATCCCTTGAGTATCGACGCCTAAGGTGTCCGCGGACATGAACGTAACGCCATAGGAGACGCCTGCGTAACGCTGTAGTGGACGGCTTCCGCCCGCGATGCGGTATCTTTTACCCGTAGCCAAGCGCGGCAAGCGGTATGTGGGTCCGTTCGGAATACGCCGGAGAACTCGCCGTCCTGTCAGCGTGGCTCTGTTCGCTCATGCCGTGGGTCGTCACGTACATCCCTACGGGCACCCAGATTCGAATCCACTTCCCCTACGTCTTCATCCAGTTCACGCCCACGCTGGCGAATTTCCGTGCGTTCTCGGCGTTCGTCCACGAGGGCGCCGACGGTGCCGCAACCGAGGCGACCGCGACGGCCTACCAGTTGTGGGTCGTTGGCGCCGCCCTGTTGTCGCTCGCGCTCGCGTTAAGCATCGTCTACTACGTCTACGAGGACCGGCTCGAAGCCGAATCACCGGTCGACCCGGTCCGTCTCATGGGCGTGTTGCTCGTCGGGGCGGGCCTGCCGCTTGCGGTCGCCTGTTACTACCTGTGGGTCGGACTCGCGGTGTTCACGATTCCGGTCGGCGTCTTCTTCATGTTCTTCCTCGGCGGCACGCTTCTCGTCGTCGAGCGGGCTTGACCGCTGTATCGGGCGGGTGTTTTATGCCGAGTGAAGGACTACGATGGAACGACACTCGCGGATCGTTGTCACGATCCGTAACTGGGGGTTCGTCAGGGAGATCAATCGATGGCACGCAATCAAAACGAGGGTGTACTCGATTCCGTCCGTGAACAGTTGGTACGGACCGCGGAGATGCTCCGCGGCTCACGCGTGCCCGACGAGTTGTACCGACCCGGCGAACACGGCCTCGTCGCCGACGATCAGACGTTCGAAGCTCGCGAAACCGACCGCTACTGGCTGAACCCGCCGTTTTCCTACGCGGTCATCACCTACGAGGAGTCCGACGACAAACACCTCTATCACGTCGTCGAGCCCCAACTCGATACCTTCGAGGCGGAACTCGTCGAGACGCTCTACGACGACGTCCGAACGCCGCTCCTGTACGAACCTCGCGAGGGAAGCCCCGAGGAAGTCCTCCGTCAGGAACTGAAGACCCGCCTCGAACAGTACGGCATCGAGGTCGACGTTTCGGGGTTCTATCGGCTCTTCTACTACCTCTACCGTCGGTTCCAGGGATTCGGCCGGCTCGACCCCCTGATGCACGACCCGTACATCGAGGACATCTCCTGTGACGGCTACGACATACCGCTGTATGCCTACCACGACGATTATCTGGACATCGAGACGAACCTCTCCTTCGCACAGGACGAACTCGACAGCTACATCGTCCGGATGGCCCAGCAGGCCGGCCGACATATCTCGGTCGGCAACCCGGTCGTCGAGACGACGCTGCAGGACGGCTCCCGCGCGGAACTGGCCCTCGGCGAGGAAGTGACGCCGCGGGGGTCGGCTTTCACCATCCGGAAGTACAGCGACGAACCGTTCACCCCCATCGACCTGCTGGAGTTCGGTACCTACTCGCTCCAGCAGATGGCCTACCTCTGGATGGCCATCGAGCACAACAAGAACATCATCTTCGCGGGCGGTACCGCCTCCGGGAAGACGACCTCGATGAACGCCATCTCGATGTTCATCCCGCCGCGGTCGAAGCTCATCACCATCGAGGACACCCGCGAGCTCGCCCTGTATCACGATAACTGGCTTTCATGTGTCACCCGCGAACGGCTCGACGAGGCCGCCAACGTCACGATGTACGACCTGCTGCGGTCGGCACTCCGACACCGGCCGGAGTACATCATCGTCGGCGAGGTCCGTGGCGAGGAAGCCATCACGCTGTTTCAGGCGATGAACACGGGCCACACCACGCTGTCGACGATGCACGCCGACTCGGTCCAGACGGTCATCAACCGACTCGAGAACGAGCCCATCAACGTGCCGCGGCCGATGGTCCAGTCGCTCGACGTCCTCTGTGTGCAGACGCTGGCCCGCTTTGGCGGCGAGCGGGTTCGCCGTGCCAAGGCGATCGCCGAGATCGAGGGCATCGACCAGCGGACCGGCGAACTCGACTACACCAGCGCCTACAATTGGCGGTCGGCCGACGACACCTATCGGGAGGGTAACCGGAACCTCATGGACGAGATCCGGGAAGAACGGGGCTGGAGCCAGTCCGAACTGCTCCGGGAGATGCAGCGGCGCCGGAAGTTCCTCAAGTACCTCTGGGACGAGAGCGTCGACCAGTACGAGCAGTTCACCGCGATGGTCAACAAATACTACGCCGACCCCGAGACGGTGATGGAGAAGATCGCGGACGTCGAACTCGAATCGACCGAAGCCGAACCGACGAGCACATAGATGCTCCGACTGATTCCGCTCCTCGTCGCTGTCGTTATCCTCTGTACGTTCGTCCTCGTCCCGTACAGTTCGCCGTTGGACGAGTTGCTCTCTCGAATCGCGTTCTCGCTGTTCGACGGTGGGAACCTCGCCATCGATAAGAAACGGGAACGGACGCTCCGAACCGCGGCTATCGGAACGCCGTACCGGGAGTACGCCACGAAGACATACCTCTTCACGCTGGGGTCGGCGTTCGCCGGTGCCGTCCTCGGCGTCTACGCCGGTGCGGCGGCCCTCGCTGCCGTTCGGACGCTGGGGGTCCCGGCCGTGCCCTCGCTCGGTCTTTTCACCAATCTCCCGGACCTATCGTGGGTCCCGTCGCTTCCTGGGATTCCCGAGCGGGTCGTCACCTTCGACGGCACCGTTTTCATCGTCTTTCTGGGATCGAGCGCCCTCCTTGGGATACTCGCTGGCGTGACGGCCTACACCATACGGTGGAAACTCCCCGAGGTCCGGTCGGATACCCGCCGCAGGCAGATCGATGCGGGGATGCCGCGAATGGTCGCGTTCATCTACGCGCTGACCCGCGGCGGGATGGCGTTTCCCGACGTGATGCGGGCGCTGGCGCGAAACGACGGCGTCTTCGGTGAGGGTGCGTCGGAGGTCGGCATCGCCGTTCGGAACATGGACCTGTTCAATGTCGACCTCGTGACGGCGGTCAAGGGTCTCTCCCAGCAGACGCCCTCGAACCAGTTCGAGCGGTTCTCCGAGAACCTCGGCAGCGTCCTGCAGAGCGGCCGGAACATCTCTACCTTCCTCAACGAGGAGTACGAACGCTACCGCGAGGAAGCCGAAGAACAGCAGGAGGAGATCCTCGAGTTGCTGGCGACGACCGCCGAGGTCTACGTGACGACCGTCGTCGCCGGGATGCTCTTTCTGGTCACCATCCTGCTGATCATCGGCCTGACTGCCGGCGATACGCTGTTGCTCATCCAGCTTATCGCCTACATCATCCTGCCGGCAGGGAACCTGCTTTTCCTCGCGTATCTGGCGGAGATCACACAGCCGCTTCGGGCCTCGCGGGACGGCAACCGCGTCCTCGCGGCCGAGGCGGAGACGGGGACGGCGCGGCAGAACATCGAGGCCGACGGCGGATACACGCGCGCGGAATCACCAGCGAACCACGATCGCTTACGCGCCTACGACCGCCTTCGAAACCTTCGAAACACGTTGACGTCGCCGATCCAGTCCGCGATCAACAAACCCGTTCTCGTCTTCTATGTGACCGTTCCCATCGCCGTGGCGATCACTGCCTATCGGCTCCCGACGGCCTTGGCCGACGGCTCCATCGACCCGCGGGCGCTCGACGATATCGTCGTACAGGCGGTGCTCTTCCTGATGGCGACGTTCGCGGTCGTCTACGAGACGAGCAAGCGCCGCCTCCGACGGCTCGAAGAGTCGGTGCCGGACCTCCTGGAACGGCTGGCTAGCCTCAACGAGGCGGGTATCGCCGTCGTCTCCTCGTTCGACCGCGTTCGCAACAGCGACATCGCCGCGCTGGACGAAGAGGTCGACCGCATCTGGCGAGACATCCAGTGGGGCGCAACGGTGGCACAGGCGCTGGAGCGCTTCGAAACGCGGGTCCAGACGCCCTCTATCACGCGCGTGGTCACACTCATCACGAACGCGATGCGGGCCTCCAACGAGATCGGGCCCGTGCTTCGTATCGCCGCCGAGCAGGCGCGTGCCGACCAGCGGCTTCGCCGCCAGCGCCGACAGGAGATGTTCACGTACCTCGTCGTCATCTACGTCTCGTTCGTGGTCTTTCTCATCGTCATCATGGCGCTGGATTACGTCCTCATCCCGAACCTCCCGGATACCGGCGCCATCGGCGGCTCCGGGGCCGGGGCTGGCAGTTTCCTCAGCGGCTTCGAGAGCGGCGACGAGGACGCCTATCGACTCGCCTTCTTCCATACGGCAATCATCCAGTCGGCGCTGTCCGGACTCGTGGGTGGGATGATGGGCGCCGGTTCGATCAAGGACGGCGTCAAACACTCGACGATAATGCTGACTATCACCTACATCATCCTGACGCTCCTGGGCTGACTGACTCTTCTAGTCGTCCCTGACCGTCGCGCTCTTGTGACCGCCCGGAATAGGTCGGGTATGGACGACCGGCAGGGCGTACGCGACACCTACGAACACATCGCCGAGCATTTCGCGACGACGCGGGAGTATCCGTGGCCCGAAGTCGAATCCTTCTGTGCCGACCGGACGGTCGAGACCGCGCTGGACCTCGGCTGTGGGAACGGCCGCCACGTCGAGTTGCTCGCCGGCCACGCCGACCACGTTCTCGGCCTCGATATCAGCCGCGAACTGCTGACCATCGCGGCCGACCGCGTCCCGGCCGCGGACCTCATCGAGGGCGATGCCTCCCGCCTGCCGCTGGCCGACGACTCGATCGACCTTGCTGTTTACGTCGCGACCCTTCATCACCTGCCGAGTCGAGCGCTTCGACGCGCGAGTCTGGACGAACTGGCACGCGTCCTCGATGGCTCGGCGCTGGTCAGCGCGTGGAGTACGGCCCACGACCGCTTTGAGGCGGACACCGACGCCGAAGACGGGTTCGATACGGAGATCGACTGGACGCTTCCCGGCGGGGAGACGGTCCCGCGGTTCTATCACATCTACGCGCCCGCGGAGTTCGATGCGGACCTCGAAGCGAGCGCACTGTCCGTCGAACGCTCGTGGATATCGAG
>NZ_JAZKTR010000126.1:0-6829 GCF_036625485.1 Natronomonas sp.
CACCAGCGCGCCTAAAATTGAATACCCCATATATATTTGTCGATAACAGGGACACGTCACGCGTGTGAATTATATTGGGCATTTAATATGACATTCGAAATATCCTTGTGTGAATTAATAATTAATCATTGAAAATCTATAAATAGATATTCCGTGTTCTAATAGGTCCACCATGAGATTCTTGTGTAATGTTGACATTGGTGGTACCCACACGGACATCGCGGTCATTGACGAGGACGGAAACACGACCGAGGCGAAGGTCCAGTCGACGCCGGGGGACTTCGCTCAGGGGTTTTTCGACTCGCTCGACGCCATCGCGTCCGAGCTGGGTATCAATACGACGGAGCTGCTCGAATCGTCCGATCTGGTCTCACACGGGACCACGGTCGGGACCAACGCGGTCATCGAGGGCGAGGAATCCGAGACCGCGCTCGTCACGACCCGCGGGACCGAGGACGTCCTGTTTCTGATGCGCGGGGCGCCCGGACGGACCAGCGGGCTCCCCATCGAGGAGGTGCTCAGATATCAGCACGCGACGAAACCGGATCCGATCATCCCGAAACACCGCGTCCACGGAATCAACGAGCGGGTCGACTCGATGGGCGACGTCGTCGTGGAGTTCGACGAACAGCAGGCCCGGGACGTAGCCCAGCAACTGGCCGAGGAGGACATCGACTCCGTGGCAGTCAGCTTCCTGTGGTCGTTCCTCGAATCCGATCACGAGGAGCGGATGACCTCGATACTCGAGGAGGAACTCGACGACGACGTGTTCCTCACACAGAGCAACCAGCTCGTTCCCAAGTGGGGTGAGTACGAGCGAACGACGGCAGTCGCAATCAACGCCTCTATCGGTCCGGTCACCTCCGAGTACATCACCGACATCGACGAGGAGCTCACCGAGCGAGGCTACGACGGCAAACTGCTGGTCATGCAGGTCGGTGGCGGCGTGGCCCCCGCGGCTGACGCGATCAGGGAGCCCGTCCGGACGATCGACTCCGGGCCAGCCGCCGGGATGATCGGCTGCAGTTACCTCGCAGATCACCTCGAACACGAGGACATCATCGCCGCCGACATGGGCGGGACGAGTTTCGACGTCGGTCTCATCACCGACGGCGAACCGCTCACGAACGCGACCAACGTCATCAACAGGTACGACTACGCGATCCGGAACATCGACATCGATTCGATCGGCAACGGCGGCGGGTCGATCGCCTGGGTCGACGAGGACACCGGACGCCTCGAGGTCGGCCCGCAGAGTGCGGGCGCCGACCCCGGCCCCGCCTGCTACGGCGAGGGCGGCTCGGACCCGACGATCACCGACGCCGACCTCCTTTTAGGATTCCTCGACGCCGACGAGTTCCTCGCGGGGCGGATGTCGCTGGACGTCGACCGCGCCGAGAGCGCTATCGAGGAGCTGGCCGACACGCTGGGGATGGGCGTCACCGAGACCGCAAGCGGCATCGTCGAGATCGCCAACGCACAGATGGCCGATCTGGTCGGCCAGCGGACTATCAACCGCGGCTACGACCCGCGGAACTTCGTGATGTACGCCTACGGCGGGGCCGGTCCGATGCACATGGCCGCCGTCGCCGACCAGCTCGATATCGGAACCGTCGTCGTGCCCGGCGGGAGTGCCTCGTCGGTGTGGTCGGCGCTCGGCATCTCCTCTTCGGACGTGCTCCACCGAAACGAGGTCTCGAACATCCGGACCGTCGCGCCGTTCGACCCCGACGAGGTCACCCGACGGTTCGAGGACGCCGAAACCGAGGTCCGGGAGAAACTCGCGGACAACGACTTCGCCGACGAGCAGATCCGCATCGAGCGGTACGCCGACCTGCGGTACGGCGCCCAGGTCCACCAGATCCCGGTGCCCATGCCGGGCGGGACGCTCGACGAAAGCGACATCGACGACATGATCCGGCGCTTCGAGCAGAAATACGAAGAGCTCTACGGCGAGGGCGCCGGCGCCAGCGAGAGCGGTTTCGAGCTGGTCGCGGTCCGCGTCGACGGCTACGGCGAGACGACCAAACCCCAGCTCGAACAGGCCGGAACCGACGGCGGGGCCGACCCCGCGGGGACGGCCGAGGTCTACTGGCCCCGCGAGTCCCGGCGGCTCGAGACCGAGATATACTACGACGAGGACGTCGGTCCGGGCGGTTCCATCGACGGCCCAGCGGTGGTCCGGATGGAGAACACCACCATCGCGGTTCCACCCAACGACACCTGCGAGATCGACTCCTACAGCAACTTCAACATCTCCATCGGAGGTAACTGACATGGCATCAAACACCGACGCCGACGCACAGCATCAGGGCACGGACGTCTGGGAGGACTTCCGGTACGGCTACGTCCCCGAGGACGAACTGGACATCCACCCGAGCGTCACGCTCCACGAGGAAGCCGAAGACGAGATCGACCCGGTCACGTACAAGGTCCTCAGACATCGCCTCTATACGATCAACGAGGAACACGGCCACACCCTCGAGAACGTCTCCGGGTCGCCGGTGGCGTACTTCGCACAGGACTTCAACCCGACCATCCTGACGGCCGAGGGCGAGGTCGTCTTCCAGGGCCCGTACATCCAGTTCTTCTCGCCCATCGCGGAACTGCAGGTCAAGTGGGTACTGGAGAACCGCAGCGGCAACCCCGGCATCGAACCGGGCGACATGTTCCTCTCGAACGACCCGTGGGTCGGCAGCACCCACCAGCCGGACGTGTTCTTCCTCGCACCCGTCTTCCGGGAGGGCGAACTGTTCTGCTGGGTGGTCAACACGCTCCACCAGTACGACATCGGCGGCATTAGCGCGGGGAGTTTCTGCCCGAGCGCCGACGACGTCTTCGGTGAGCCGACGCCGATCCCGCCGACGAAAGTCGCTGAGGACGACGAGGTCCGACAGGACATCCGGCAGATGTACCTGCGCCACACGCGACTCCCCAACCTCGTGGCACTGGACTTCAACGCCCAGGTCGCTGGCTGTCGGGTGACCCGGGACCGCATCCACGACGTCGTCGACGAGTACGGTGCCGAGACGGTCAAGGGGGTGATGAACCAGATCATCGACGACTCGGAGAACCGGTACCTGCGAAAGATCAAGAAGATCCCCGACGGCACCTGGCGGGCCCGCGAGTACATGGAGGGCTCACAGACCGGCGACGACAACGTCTACCCCGTCGAGATACAGTTGACCAAGGAGGGAGACACGCTCACGTTCCGCAATGACGGCACCGCCGAGAGCCACGGGGTGATGAACATCACCTACGCCGGGTTCCGGACGGCGATCATGAGTATGCTCAACCCGCTGATGATGTACGACGAACTGTTCGTCGCCAGCGGCGCGTTCCGGCACATCGATATCGACACCACGCCAGGGACGCTCAACCGTGCGGAGTGGCCGGCCGGGTGTAGCCCCGGCGGGACCACCAACATCGAGTTCTCGATCGGGCTGATCCAGGATGTGATGACGCGGATGCTGTCGGCCGCGCCCGAACTGAAAGCCGACATCGTCACCGACACGCCCACGCTCAGCACGATGGCACAGGCCGGCGTCGACCAGTGGGGGAACCCCTACGGGACGATGAACCTCGACATCATGGGCGGCGGAATCGGCGCGACGCCGAACAAGGACGGCGTCGACGTCGGCGGCTACCTCTGGGGGCCGAAAGGACCGATGCCCAACATCGAGAACAACGAGCAGGACTACCCGGTGCTGTACCTCTACAAGGAGATCGTCGAGGACTCGGGAGCACCGGCAGAACGCCGGGGCGGGGCGACGATGCAGTACGGCTGGGTGCCCCACAAGACCGAGGAGATCCAGAACGTGTTCGTCGGCAACAGCGGCGTCACGTCCGTCACCGCCGGCATCGGCGCCTACCCCGGCCCGCCCGCGGTCAACAGTGTCGTCGAGGACACGGACGTGACCGACAGACTCGACAACCAGGACATCCCCCAGTCGCTCGATGAGTTCGACACCGAAACCGAACCGTTCGCACCGAAGACCGAATACGTCCAGAGTCCGGACGACGTCGTCCAGGCCCGGAACGGGACGCCCGCAGGGTACGGCGACCCGATCAAACGCGGCCCGGAGAGAGTGGCCGAAGACGTCGCGAAGAACCTCGTCAGCGTAGAGGCCGCCCGCGAACTCTACGGCGTCGTGCTGGACCGTGACGGCTCGGACGTGACCGTCCGCGAAGACGAGACGGAGGCCCGGCGACAGGAGATCCGCGAGCAACGACTCGAAGACAGTTCCATCCCAGCGGAGGACTGACCCATGAAAATTCACGAATATCTCGAACTCGACCCGGACGACGAAACGATCAGTTGCAGCGAGTGTAGCGAGCGACTGTGCGACGCAGACCAGAACTTCAAGGAACACAGTGCGATGCGAACTGGCCCGGTCACCGACGCGGGGCCGCTGTTCCAGCCCGCAAAGCGCATCCTCGGCGAGGATCCCGGCTACGAGTTCCGCCAGTGGTTCTGTCCGAACTGTGGCGTGATGTTCGACCACCGCTTCGCGCTCGAGGACGACCGCATCGTCCACGACATCGAGATCGACATCGAATCCGCCTGAGTCGGTCTCCGCCGTCGCTTTATTCGGCGGTCGTCCGGGTCACTCGCTCGGCCACGTATTGGGGTCTCCGAACCGTGAGATCGCGTCTACTTCACTCGAATCGATATCCCGGAACAGTTCCCGCGCGATCAGTTTCTGGTGTGTGGCGTCGGGACCGTCGTAGATTCTGAACGCCCTGATGTTCGTGTAGAAGTCCGAGAGGGGAAGGTCCTCCCCGATTCCGTTCGCCCCACAGGTCTGTACGGCACGGTCGATCACGTCCTGGGTCACGTTCGAACTCCGATACTTGAACATCGCCACGTCCGTCCGATGGGGCTCGCCCGCCGTCATCTTCCGGGTGACGTCTCGGCCCAGAAGCCGCACGGCGTGGAGCTTCGTCTGCGCCTCGGCGAGATCGAATCGAAGGGCTTGCTTCTCGACGAGTTTCTCGTCGAAGGACTCCCGCTCGCTGGCATAGGCCTTCGCAACGTCCAACGCTCGTTCCGCCATACCGATCTTCGTGAGGCCGAGCCAGACGCGACTGTGATTCAGGGCCTTCTGGAAGGCGACGAACCCTTCGCCTTCCTCGCCCATCAATGCGCTTTCCGGAACGTGGACGTCGTCGAACGTTATCTCCGAGTGAACCGGTTCGCCGACGACGTGGTCGCTCATGTGTGCGATATCCCGTTCGACAGTCACGCCGGGCGTATCCATCGGCACTGCGAACACCGAGATTCCCTCGTGTAGGTTCGCCTCGGAATCGGTCTTCGCGAAAAGGATGATGAGATCGGCGTCCCCGCCCTGCGTTGCCCACCATTTGTGCCCGTCGATGACCCACTCGTCGCCGTCCTTCTCGGCGGTCGTCCCTATCATCGTCGGGTCCGAGCCGGCGCCCGAGGTCGGTTCGGTCATCGATACGGCGGCCTTGATTTCCCCTTCGACCAACGGCTCCAGCCACCGGTCCCGTTGCTCGTTCGAACCGAACGCTTCGAGGGCATACAGCGCCGCCTCGTCCGGCCACCCGGGTGCATGAACCGCGTGCGGTCCCAGTCGACTTCGCCCCGCCGCCTCGAGTACGGGCACCTGTTCTCTGAAACTCAGCCCGAGTCCGCCGTACTGCTCGGGGATTCCGGGGCCGAAAACCCCGTACTCGCGCGCTTTCTCGCGTAACTCAGCGAGCTGCTCGTCGGGGATCTCGGTTTCGGATCGCAGCTCCCGCTCGACGGGCACGACGACCTCCGAGACGAACTGCCGTGTTCGATCCGCGATCTCAGTTGCACGTTCACTGTCATCATACTTCATACGAGAATATACCATGAATATCCATATAGTATTTTGGTCCCGAGCGCCGCCCGGAGGAACCCTTTTGATGGCCCGGCTTGATGCGAAGGTATGCCAGTGATGGACAACGGACACGTTCGCATCGAGTACGACGACCAGCGTGCCGACGTCATCATCGACCGCCCGGACAAGCGCAACGCCCTGAACGAGGCGGCCGTCGCGGACCTCACCGAGGCGATTCGACGCGTCGACGAGGACGACGACGTCAGAGCGGTCGCCCTGCTGGGCGAGGGGTCGGTCTTCTGTGCCGGCTTCCAGCTCGAGATGATGCACGAGAAGGACGTCGACGAGCACGACGAGTTCCAGCGGTCGTTCCGGACGCTTTTGAACACTATCGACGAATCGACCACGCCCGTCGTCGCGGGCGTCAAGGGTGCGGGTATCGCCGGCGGCTTCGAGTTGACGCTACCGGCCGACCTCCGGGTGCTGGGCGAGGAGACCAAATACGGCATCATCGAGGTCACCCTCGGCATCTTCCCCCATCAGGGCTCGACGCAGCGACTGCCCCGTATCGTCGGCATCGGGAGGGCCAAGGAACTCGTTCTGACGGGCGAGTACATCGACCCCGAGGAGGCCGACCGATGTGATCTCGTCACCGAAGTCGTGCCCGAAAGCGACGTCGACGCCCGCACCCGGGAGTTGGCCGGCGACCTGACCGAGAAGGCGCCGCTCGGAATCCAGAACGCACTGGAGGCGTTCCAGGCTACCTTCGACGTTCCGCTCGAGGACGGCCTCAAGACCGAACACCGACTGGCGATGCAGGTCTACGGCAGCCGCGACCGTAAGGAGGGCTTCGAGGCCCGACTGGAAGGCCGCGAACCCGAGTTCGAAGGCAGATAGGACGCGACCGGCGGCCCATTTTATGTACTCCGTTCGCCAAACAGGAGTATGCGACTCGCTGGAAAGACTGCGTTCATCACCGGTGCTGGGTCAGGACTCGG
>NZ_JAZKTR010000008.1:0-30460 GCF_036625485.1 Natronomonas sp.
TGAGGGCGCTGTCCTGTAGAGGTCCGCCGGTTCAAATCCGGTCCCACGCACTGCCGGCGACCACAGTCGCCGAACGACAGTGCGGGTGCTCGAAGACAGCACCCACGCAAACTTCTCACGGATGCAAACCGAACAGCAGTGGCTTCGAGTGTCGGAGCCGTCGCTATCCGCGGCGTCCGACACCTCGATAAACCCCGGCTACAGACCGCGGCTCACGCCGATGTTCTTCAGGTAGCCGCCGCACGTACAGAGCCGGCCGTCCGGGTCCGTTTGGCGGTCCCCACAGTCCATGCACTCGTAGATGGGTTCGTCGTCCGGTTGGGCTCCGCGCATACCACCGCAAGAGTAAGCGCCAGAGTATGTTAAACGTTAGCATTACACACAACAAACCACGAACACATATTCGGTGGCCGTCCGAACCCGGACGTATGGATACACGGAACTGGGCCCGGCGGAACGTGCCGCTACTGACAGCCGTCCTCACCGTCGTCGCGCTGGCGGTGGTGTTCGGGGCGGCTTTACAGGCGATTCCGACCGAACCGTTGCCCGCGCCGGAGGGCTTGCTGTCGGCGATACCGCACGTCAACGCGGTCATCAGTCTCGCGGCGCTCGGAACGATCACGGCCGGCGTGCGGGCGATCCGCAACGGCGAGGTCTCGAAACACCGCAAACTCATGCTGGCGAGTTTCGGCCTGTTCGTCCTGTTCCTCGGACTGTACCTCTATCGGGTGGCCATCCTCGGGCCGACGGAGTTCCCCGGCCCCGAAACGGTTGAGACGTACGTCTACTTCCCCTTCCTCTTCGTCCACATCGCCCTCGCCATCGTCTGTGTCCCGTTCGTCTTCTATGCCCTCCTCCTGGCGGGGACCCGCCCCGTCGAGGCCATCTACGAGACGAACCACAGAACCGCGGGTCGTATCGCCGCCACCCTCTGGATCATCTCCTTCGTGATGGGCATCACCGTCTACGCGATGCTGTATCAGATCTACTGACGGTTCCCCGGTTCTTGCCGGTTACTTCCCCTAAATTAGCCAAGAAGTTTATACGCTCGACGGCCATCATTCACGGTAGCATTCCACATGGCACTCTATCCGTCGGAACGCTGGCTGGACGAATACGCGCAACGGCTCGACGAGAGCCGTGCCCTCGACGACGTCGCCGCTGGCTGGGGCGACGGCTTCGACGGGGATATCCGACTCGCCATCACCGACCTGCCGCTAGACGAAACGCCGGTTGCTTCCCTCCCCGACCGCGTTCTCGACGGCGTTCCCGAGGCGGTCCGGGACGAACTGGCGACGCTCTCGCTTGCCGAGATCACGTCGGTCGTCGACGAGAACGCCCGTACGGGCCTCCCCGACCAGGCCCGACGGCTGCTGACCCAACTCGAAGAGAACGTCATCGACGGCACGCTGTATGCCCATCTCAGCCTCGAAGACGGCGCCTGCACGGACGCGAACGTCCTCAGCGCGCCCGACGAGCGGGAGGCGGGCTTCAGTCTCACCGGGAGCTACGAGACGTGGCGGAGCATCGTCGACGGCCGACCGGCGCTTTCGGCCATGCTACAGGGCGACCTCGCTGTCGACGGCAGCAAGACTCGACAACTCCAGTATTTCGCCATGTTCCAGTTGCTCGGCGACATCGCCGCGGACGTCGAGACGACACACGTCTTCTCGGAAGGGTCCTCGAACCCCGGAGACGTAGTCCTCGACAACGCGGTCCGTCCGACCGTCGTGCTCCAGCGGTTCGCCCACCGGCAGGCCTCGTGGGCCGGCCGGACGCTCAACCTGTTTTAGTCGTCGGCGATGCCCGCTTCGGCACCGTCGATCTCCGGGCGTGCGACCTCGCGGTCGGTGGTCTCGCCCTCGATGTCGTAGGGGTACTCGCCGGTTACACACCCGAGACAGAGGTCCGCGCGGGATTCGCCGAGCGCCTCGGCGACGGCGTCGATGGAGAGATACGAAAGGGAGTCGGCGGCGATCTCCTCGCGGATGTCCTCGGTGTCCTGCCCCGCCGCGATGAGTTCCTCGCGGGAGGCCATGTCGATGCCCATATAGCAGGGCGCGATGATGGCCGGCGCGCCGATGCGCATGTGGACCTCCTCGGCGCCCACGTCCTTCAGCAGCTGGACGAGTTGTGTCGAGGTGGTCCCGCGGACGATGGAGTCGTCGATGACGGTGACGGTCTTGCCCTCGACGACGTCCCGGATCGGGTTGAGTTTCAGGCGGACGGCCCGCTCGCGGGCGTCCTGCGTAGGCATGATGAACGTCCGGCCGACGTAGCGGTTCTTCATCAGCCCCTCGGCGAACTCGACGCCGGCGCCCTCGTCCTGTGCGGCCTCGGCGTAGCCGGAGGCGAAGGCGCGACCGGAGTCCGGCACCGGGAGGACGACGTCGCTGTCGACGCCGGATTCCTCCCAGAGCTTTCGGCCGAGTTCCCGCCGGACGTCGTAGACGAGGTTGTCGTCGATGCGGGAGTCCGGCCGGGCGAAGTAGACGTGTTCGAAGAAGCAGTGGGCGGTGTTTTCTTGGTCGACCAGTTGATAGGAGTCGAAACCACTCCCATCGGGCTTGAGGACGATGAGTTCGCCGGGCTTGACGTCGCGGACGAACTCGCCGTCCAGCACGTCGATGGCGGCGGATTCGGAGGCGAGCATGTAGCCGCCGTCGACCTCGCCGATACAGAGCGGTCGGTTGCCCTCGGGGTCCCGAACCCCGAGAACGGTGTCGTCGTGCATGATGGTCAGCGAGTAGGAGCCGTGAATCCGGCCCATCGTCCGCTTGACCGCGCGGATGAGATCCTCTTCGAGCAGGTTCCGCGCGAGGTCGTGGGCGATGACCTCAGTGTCGCCGTCGCTGGTGAAGGCGTGACCCTTCGCGGCGAGTTCCTCCCGGACCTCGTCGGCGTTGACGAGGTTCCCGTTGTGGCTCAATCCGAGCGAGCCGGATTTGAAGGAGACTGAGAAGGGCTGGGCACACGAGGAGTCGACGCTGCCGGCGGTCGGATACCGGACGTGGCCGATACCCGTCTCGCCGTTCAGCGACCCGAGGTCGCCCTCGTCGAAGGCGTCCCCGACGAGACCCATCTCGACGTGGCTGTGCTGCTGGAACCCGTCGTGGGTGACGATACCCGCGGATTCCTGTCCTCGATGCTGGAGCGCATACAGCGCGTAGTACAGCGGTCGTGCCGCCTCGCGGTCATCGAGCGAGACGCCGACCACGCCGCATTTCTCCGTCGGCCCCTCCGAGTGCCGCCCGTCTGGCATGGATGGAGGTGCGTCGTCCAGCGGTAAAAGCATACTCCATCGTGCGTGCTTTGGTGGTAATCACAGACGTGTGTATACACGTTCCTGTATAATAAAGCCGAAACCGACAGCCACCGCATCGCTGGTGCTATGCGGGACGTTCAGCGCGTCGAGACGACACCGTGGCTACGCGAAGTAGAGAATGCGGAGAAAATCGAGGCGTTATTCGCCCTGCTTCGACTGCCACGCGTAGTCGCGACGCTTGGCGGACTTGCCGAACCCACAGGAGGCACAGACCTTCTTCCGACTGTGGTAGGACTTCTCGCCGCAGCGTCGGCACTTCACGTGCGTCGTCTTGTTCTTCTTACCCTGACTTGGGGTCCCGGCTCCGGTCATGGTTGTATCGAGACGACGTTATCGCCGCGGATAATGGTTACGTTGTCGCCCTCTCCAAGGACGAGGTTCATGTGCTGGTCGTAGCCGGCGAGTTCGCCATCGTAGACCTCGCCGCCTTTCAGCGTGACGCTGACTTCGGATCCCAGGGTTTCTTCGAGCACGTCGAGCGGACGGTCGGTCATATGCTGTGGCGCTCACGCCGAGGGTATAAACGCACCGGCATGCGGCGGCGATAGCCGCTTGGAGTCGAGTCGACCGCTCCAGAATCCACGCGTTGCCGCCCCGTTCGGTGGACCCATCCGACAGTTCATCGCTCGTCTACTCGTCGATGCGCGAGGAAGCATACCGGCCAAGCTTCCGGAGCTTTCGGACCTGTGGCATCCGATAGATCGTCACGACCAGCGACGAGGCTCCCAGAAGCCCCATCACGAACAGCCCTGCGGCGAGATAGGGGTCGCCGGCCGACCACCGGTTGAGCGCGAAGACGAAGAACCCGATACTGAATCCGGCCTCGATCTTGGCCTCGAGCCGCGAGATCATCTCGTCGAACCGTTCGAGCCGCTGGTCGACATTGGCTAGCGACTCGTTCGCGTCGTCGACGGCCTGTCCCGCCTCCCGCTCGACCTCCTCGACGCGGTCGAGCGTCTCCTGTACGTCGTTGACAAGGGTTTCGACGTCGGTCAGTGCGTCGACGAACTCGTCGTCGCCGAGCAACCCCACCATCCGGAGCATGTTCCCGAGATCCGAAGCCATACCGACCTATCCGACGGCAGCTACATCGGGTTTCGGGTGGGTTACAGGCAGCGGCCCTGAACCCCCTCATACGAACGGTCGTAGTTCACTATCAGCCACCACCGACCCGGACACGCGATAACCGGTGAGGCGTCACGACCGGCCGTATCAGACGTCGACCGAGAAGGGCGCGAACTCGTCGGCACGGGCGGCGACGGCCGCCAGCAGGTCAGCGGCCGCATCGAGGTCATTCAGGTCGATGACCTCCACGGGGGTGTGCATGTAGCGGTTCGGCAGGCCGACGTTCAGCGAGGGAATGCCGCCCTTCGACGTGTAGAAGGCGTCGGCGTCGGTGCCGGTGAACGAACCGGAGGCCTGCAGTTGGATATCGATATCGTCGTCCTCGGCCGCGTTTCGAGCCGCAGCGACCAGCTTCGGGTGGTTGGCGCTGCCACGGGCGACGACCGGCCCCTCGCCGAGTTCGAGGCCGCTACCCTTGCTTCCGGGCGAATCGGGCTGGTCCGTTGCGTGGGTCACGTCCGTCGCGATGACCGCGTCGGGCGCGAGGTCGAAGCCGACCATCCGGGCCCCCTTCAGTCCGATCTCCTCCTGGACCGTCGAGATGGCATAGACCGTCGCGTTCGGTTCGGCCTCGACGGCGCGGCGGAACGCTTCGGCGGCGGTCCACGTCCCGACACGGTTGTCCATCCCGCGGGCCGCAACCCGGTGGCCTTCGAGATCGGCGCTCTCGGTATCGAAGGTGATCGGGTCACCGATGTCGACGAGTTCCTGTGCGTCCTCCTCGTCCTCGACGCCGATGTCGACGTACTGCTCGTTGATCTCGGTGTACTCGTTGTCCTCGGCCTCCCGGAGATGGATGGCGACCTGTCCGATGACCCCCCCGATGGGACCGTCGCTGGTGTGAATCGTGACGTACTGGCCGCGAGTGACGGTCTTGTCCGACCCGCCGATGCGGGCGAGTTTCAGGAAGCCGTCGTCGGTGATGTCCCGAACCATCAGGCCGATCTCGTCGCCGTGGCCGGCGAGCGCGATGGACGGCGCGTCGGGGTCGCCCTCGTAGACGGCGACGGCGTTGCCGTAATCGTCGACGTGCGTCTCGTCGGCGAACGGTTCGACGTAATCGAGCCAGACGCGCTGGCCCGGCGTTTCGAAGCCGGAGGGCGTGGCGGTCGACAGGAGGTCGTCGAGAAACGTCCGGTGTGAGTCGTTCATATCGACGCCTTGGACGGCTGATATAAGAACGTCTCGGGATAGAAACGGTCCATTCAGCCGTTCACACGTCTATTCAGTCGACCAATCGCCACCGGGCGATTCGCTCTGCATATCTTATAAGTAAGCGGGCGACGACGTATACGGTATGGTCGAATTCACCTTCCTCGAGATACACCTCGACGACTCGTCGCTGACGGCCAACGCCCCCTACAGCCACGGCGAGAAGGACGTCGTCGCCGGTGACGAACCACCGGACGAAGACGGCGGCTCGAAGAAAGGCGGCGCGCTGGCCGCGGTCATCGGCCTCCTATTCCTCGCCGTCGTCGCCTACCTCGCCAAGAAGAAGTTCCTCGATGGGGACGAGATCGAGGAGTTCGTCGACGACGAACTCGACGTCTGATTACAAACCGAGTATCCCACGGGCCTCGTCGGGCGAGGCGACGGGCCGTTCCAGCGTCCGCGCGAGCGTCGCCGCCCGCTCGACCAACTGGTCGTTCGTGGCCAACTCCCCCTGCCGGAAGTAGCGGTTGTCCTCAAGTCCGACCCGGACGTGGCCGCCGAAGACGATACCCATCGCGGTGAAGGGCAACTGGTGGGGACCGAAGGCGAGCGTGTTGAACGTCGCGCCCTCGGGCAGATGGTCGACGAGGCTCAGGAAGTTCCTCGGCGTCGGCATCGCCGTCGTCCCGCCGCCGAAGATGAGCGTCGTGTGGTAAGGCTCGTCCAGCAGGTCGGGCCGTCGCTCCAGCAGTCCGTGCACTTCGTTGAGGTGGCCGCCGTTGAACACCTCCATCTCGGGTTTGATACCCCGCTCGCGCATCTCCTCGCCGAGCGCCTCCACGAGCGCGCGGGTGTTCTCCGAGGTGAGATGCTGATACCGGTTGAGCGGGCCCATATCCAGCGACGCCATGTCGGGCGCCGGGTCCGTCCGGAGGGGTTCGTGCCGCAGGTCGTCGGGCGCGCCGGTCCCGCCCGTCGAGTGCTGGACGACGAGGTCGGTCCGCTCCCGGACGGCCTCGGTCAGTTCCTGGAACCGCTCCCGGGAGAAATCACGTTCACCGTTCTCTTTCCGAGCGTGCAGGTGGACGACGCTGGCGCCGGCGTCCTCGCAGGCTTCGGCCGCCTCGGCGACCTCTTCGGGCGTCTCCGGCAGATGTGGGCTGGCCTCCTTGCCGTGGACGCCGCCGGTCAGCGCCGCGGTGATGATGACCGGATCGCCGCGCCGGTAAGCCTCGTAGCTCATGTGTCGTCGCTTCCCTCCGCCGCCGCTTCGATATAAAACTCGCAGTCCTCTGCGTGATGCAGGTCGTAGCGGTCGTTACAGATGTCGGCACGCATCGGCTGGACGAACGAGTCGACCGCGGTGCAGTAGGCGCGTTCGGTATCGAACGAACGCCCCTCAGCCTCGTTGCGGTACTCCAGATACGGGCAGGTCATGCCGGACGCACGGCCGGAGATAATAAAATCGTTGGCTGACGGCGGTGTAACCGGCCGGAAGGCCTTTGGCTTCCGGTAGGGTAGTTCAACCGTGAGTCTCTTTCGCGCCGCCCGCGCCGTCGCCGACACCGACGGCGAGGGACCAGTCGACTGGACCGCCGTCAGCACCGCCGCCCACGCGGCGACCGATGCCGGTAATCTGACGCTCTCGGAGGCCGAACGCGACGGCTACGCCGACGACGTAGCCGACGCCCGAGACGGTATCCGGGAGGCCGCCGCCATCGATTTCGACCTTCCCCATAGCGTCCAGATCCAGAACCGTCACCACTGGATCGACGCCAACATCGGCACCTTCGAGCGATTGCTCGACCCCCTCGAGGAGAAGGCCTCGCTGGCGCCGTCGCTGGCGCGAGCGGCCAACACCGGTTCGATGGCCGTCACGCTGGGCTTTCTCGCCAACAACGTCCTCGGCCAGTACGACCCCCTGCTGCTCGGCGAGGGCGACCACGAACTCTACTTCGTCCACCCGAACATCGAGAAGGTGGCCGAGACGCTCGATGTCGACCGCGACCGCTTCCGCCGCTGGATCGCGTTCCACGAGGTCTCCCACGCCGCCGAGTTCGGCGCCGCGCCGTGGCTCGGCCCCCAGCTCGAAGACCGCATGGAGGAAGCCGTCTCGGAACTCGCCGCCGGCCATCTCGACCGCGAGGCGTTGCGGGAACTGACCGTGACGATGACCGCCGTCGAGGGCTATGCGGAACTCGTCATGGACCGCGCCTTCGACCGCGAATACGAGGACCTACGGGAGAAACTCGACGCTCGCCGGCGGAACGCCGGCCCGGTGTCGGGTATCATCCGAAAGCTGCTGGGCTTCGACATGAAGCGCAAGCAGTACGAACGCGGCAAGGAGTTCTTCGACGCCGTCGCGGACGCACGCGGCGTCGCCGCCGCCGGCGTCGTCTGGGAGGACCCGGAGTACCTCCCGACCGACGAGGAACTCGACGACCCCGAACTGTGGCTCTCGCGGGTCGCCTGACAGCTCGTCCCCACGAACGTCTAAGTATCCGGGACACGTAGTAACACGTGTCATGGAACAGCTCGTCTTGCTCGTCGCGCTGGCGGCGTTGCTGTTCGGCCTCCATGCGGCGGTGGTCGTCTACCTCTACCGCAAGGCGACGGACTCGACCGACCCGGTGGACCTGCTCGAAGCCCCCCAGGAGGACCTCCCGCCGGTCGACGATACGACGGGCCGGACCGACGAGCATATCGCCTGTCCCACCTGCGGAGCGCCGAACGACCCGAGCTATCGCTTCTGCCGACGCTGTATCAGCGACCTCTCGGGGAACTCGGCCGCGAACGCCGGGCCGAACGCGACTGACCGCCTCGGGAACTAGTTCTCCGCGGCGAAGGTCGGCACGACGTAGCCTTCATGGTCCTCAACGGAGCCGGAGACGGAGACGGTATCACCGATAGCGACCTCGCCGTCGGTTAGCCGCCCCATCACGCGGGCATCGCTCAACTGGACGACGACGACCTGATAGCCTCGCTCCTCGATAGGCGCCGGCGGGACGTGGATCGTCGTCTCGGTGTAGACGGTGCCTTCGTTCGGTAATTCGACCGTTTCGAGGTCGGTCGACCCGCAGTCGGGACAGGCCGCCTTCGGCGTGCCCTGAACCTTTCCGCAGTCGGGACACTCCTGGCCGAGCAGTTCGCCGTCTTCGACCGCGTCGCTCCAGTCGCCGTGGGTGAGTCGGTCGCTCATTCTCGGGCCTCCATGACGGTAACGACGGTGGTCGCAGCGTCCCCGCCGAGGTTGTGTGCGACGCCGCGTTCGACGCCGTCGAGTTGCCGCTCGCCGGCGGTGCCGCGGAGGTGTTCGGCCAACTCGACGATCTGGGCCGTCCCGGTCGCGCCGATGGGGTGGCCCTTGGCTTTCAGGCCGCCCGAGGGATTGATGGGAATCTCGCCATCGCGGGCGGTGCGGCCGTCGGCGGCCGCGGGCCCACCTTCGCCCTCGCCGACGAGACCGAGTGCCTCGCTGGCGAGGATCTCGGCGCCCGTAAAGCAGTCGTGGACCTCCGCGAAGTCCATCGCGTCCGCGGTCGTGTCGGCCTGCTCGTAGGCCTGTGCCGCCGCATCACGCGCGGCCTGCGTGACGTGCGGTCGGTCCTTGTCGCCGATGGGGACCACGTCCGTCGCGTGGCCGATACCGGAGACGTCGACCGGCGCGTCGAAGGAATCGGCGTAGTCGTCGCTGACGACGACCACGGCGCTCGCGCCGTCGGAGAACGGACAGCAGTCCATCAGTCGGAAGGGGTCGGCGATCTTCGGCCCGTCGAGGGCCTCCTCGACGGTCGTCTGCTTGCCGAAGTGGGCGTTCGGGTTGAGACTGCCGTTGCCGTGGTTCTTGACCGCGACGTTGGCGAGGTGCTCCTCGGTCGTCCCGTGTTCGTGCATGTGTCGTTTCGTGAACAGCGCGAAGACGCCCGGGAAGGTAAGCCCCGCCGGCTGTTCGTACTGGCGGTGAGAGGCCGATGCGAAGATACGGGTCATCTCCGGGGTATCCTTGCCCGTTTCGGGGGTACAGCGCTCGACGCCGCCGACGAGGACGACGTCGTGGACGCCGGCCTCGACGGCCTCGACGGCGTTCTTGAAGGCGTTCGAGGAGGTCGCACACGCGTCCTCGAAGCGCTGGACCGGAACCCCCGCCATCCCGACGTGGGAGGCGAGTTTCGGCCCGAGATGGGTGTCGTTCTCGGTCTGTCCGCCCATCGCGTTACCGAAGTAGAAGGCGTCGACCTCGTCCGGGGTGATCCCGGCGTCGTCGAACGTATCGAGGGCGGCCTGCCCGAACAGTTCTTGCAACGGTGTATCGTGGACGCCGAACTTCGTCATGCCGGCGCCGACGACCGCGGCTCGTGCCATACAGGAACATGGGAAACACCGGTAATAATCCACACGGTCCGAGAGGCTTACTTCCGGTACTCGTAATCCGTCGCCGGCGCCAACTCCTCCGGTTCTGGGAAGAGATACCACACGAGCGCGATGCCCAACAGCAGTCCGCCGACGATTGCCCCGACGACGATTTCCAGCGAAGCATCACCCTGTGAGGTGATGAGGCCTGCCGACACCCCGACCAGCAGGACGAAGACGATCTTGACCCACCGCATCGTCCTGGCGCGGTCCTCCCGGGAGATCGGACCGGTCATCGCGTGCTCCCCTCCGTCGAGACGTGCATCCCGACGAACCGCCAGTCGGTTCCCAGCCCTACCTCGTCCTCGCGCCGCTCCATCGTCCCGCTCCATCGCGTGTCGAACTCGTAGCGGATGCCGCGTTCGAGGCTGTTCCAGGCCATGAAGACGTCGTCGGAGAACCACGCGTGCTCGTCGCGCTCTTCGACGATCAGCCGGTCGCTGTCGACGACCCAGCCCTCGGTCGTCTCCGTCTGTGCGCGGAGGCCGGCCTCGACCGCCTCGTAGCCGGTCAGCCGCTCGCCGATGCCGAACTTGACGGTCGATTCCTCGTGGGCGAAGAATGGATATAACGGCTCGCCGTCACGGAGCGTGTCGTAGTACGCTCGCACTGTCGACTCGGCGTCCATAACCGAGATAGTATCGCAGCCAACTTACCGCTGTTGACTTGGTGGCGGATTCCACCCCACGGTTTATTTTGATGACGCTGCGTGAAACGAACGTATGGCACAGGATGGTGAGGGGGAGAACGACCCCTCCTTGAGGGTCGTCATCGCGAACGGCATGGACATCGACAAACAGTACTTCTACGAGGTCACGAAGCAGGTCTCTCGGGACTGGGACATCCGGAAGATCTCGCTGCTCGGGCCGCCGCTATGGGCCGGTTTGAGCCTGCTGTTTCTTTTCTTGGCCGGCCGGGGACTCGCCCGGAGTGGGTTGGCCCTCATCGAGGGGTTCTGGGACGGTATCCTCAGACTATTGGCCGACCCAGCCGCGATGCTCGCCGATAACGCGTTTTATTTTTTCGTCGTCACCCTCGTCGTCGTCTTCATCGTCAAACCGCTCGTGGACCTGTTGCGGTTCGATTTGAGCTTCCAAAGCAGCGTCGAAACCTTCGTGGGCAGCCTCTCGAACGTCCGCAACGTGTTTACAGCGGAGGTGTGGCAGAACCTCAATTACTGGCACCCGTTTACGTCGAACCTCGGTGACAGGGACCCGCTGATACTGCTCGGGGAGGAAACGGAGTCGGACGTATCGGGCGTCTACGCCGACGGCCCCCACTACGGGAACGTCTTCGTCGACAGCGTCTACGTTACCGTCGACGGGCCGGAGGTGGGCTTCCAACAGCGGTTGCTGGGCGCGCTCTACGACCACCAGATGCGGCGGGTCCGTCGGGGCGTTCTCGTCGTCGTCGCCCTCACGAGCGGCTTTTGGCTGCTCAACAGAGCCGTCACCGCGGACCTGCTTTTCCTCGAAAGCGTGATTCCGTGGACCGAGGTCGTCGCTGCCGTCTTGCTGGTCGGTGTCGCCGTGTTGGGGCTTATGTATCTCAGCGGCCATCCCAGTTTTCACGCCCGTTTTTATGCGGATTCGGCGGGGCTGTCGCGGTACAACCAGCTGCTCGATGACCCGGAGATACACAAACCGACCGAATCCGACGAGCGCCTCAGCCTCTCGAATTCGATGTCCGGGTACGGACTGTTCTACGTCAGCGAGTTCCTGCAGACCCACTACGGGGACGGCCGATACGACGTGTCCATCGACGTCGACTCCCTGACAGCGGGAGAGGAGGACTCCTTCCCGGCGATGGGATTCACGAAGCAACCGAACGGATCCCACGCCATTTCGGCCGCCTCGGAACTCCTCTGGTCGGCCGTTCCACCGGCCTCAGTCCGCTCGTCTGATCAGGAATCCGATGTCACCGTCGAACTCAACGGCATCGACTACCTCACCATCGAGGACCACTCGCCCGATCGGTTGGAACGGTTCAGCCAATGGGCCATCAGCCAGTTCGAGACCGACTCCGACGACGAGGACGGCCCAACACAGCGACGGCTGACGAAACGGGCCGTCGGCGAACGGAGAGGGATCCGACTGCCGGTAAAGAAGTTCATGAGCGTGCCGCACGACCAGTCGGCGGCAGCCGTCGAATCCTCGCCGGACGAGACGCCGGACCTCTACGTCCACGACGAATGGGACGAAGACGAGCGCCACTACCTGCTTCTCGGCGGCGGCGAACACCAGCAGGGCATCAACAA
The DNA here is from genome assembly GCF_036625485.1 of Natronomonas sp. Lineage (GTDB taxonomy): Archaea > Halobacteriota > Halobacteria > Halobacteriales > Haloarculaceae > Natronomonas. Next base: position 12,270 of record NZ_JAZKTR010000008.1, read on the forward strand.
ACTCACCCTCGCCCTCAAGGCGGAGGGTTACACGAACGTCGACGTCCTGGAGAACGCATTCTCGGGGACGGGACAGACCGATGCCGCCAACGGCAACCGCGTCTATGACTCGACGCTGTTTCCGACGGAGTACTTCGTTTCCTTCGTGGGCGGCGACGCGGAGTTCTTTAGACAGGACGATGCAGGCTTCCTCTTTTTCCGACACCAGTTGCCCGTCGATGGGGAAACCCGCTGGATACACGTGCTCATCGGAATGTCCGCGGTCGGGACGAAGGTGGGCTTTCTCTACTGGCTCGACCGTTTCGAACGGGGTGAGGAGCCCTTCGATGGTGTCGAGGACGGCGAGGAGGACGTTGTCCACTTCGTAACCCACCCCGGTCCGACGGACTTCGACGGTATCGACGACATCGGCCACCTGTATCTGGATACCTCGTGGCGCGAGGAGGGACTGACAGTCGAGGTGACCGAGGACGACACCTACGAGAACGTCGAACCGACCGACGACCCGGACGAGAAGCGACTCGGCATGCGGTACTACACCCTGGATTTGCATGCGTAGGCTCGTCCCCGACCGCTACGATGACGACGCGGTGTTCGCCACCGCCGACCGGGTCAGCCACGATGCGGAGGCGGACCGCTGGACGCTACGGATCGACCCCGGGGAAGGACTCGTCGGCGCCCCGGTGGGAACGCCCATTTCGGACGTACAGGCCAGACGCCCCACTCGGACCGAAGACGACGACCTGACCGTTCTAGAGGGCCCCGTTCTGTTTTCCGCCGGGGTCGTCACGCTCGTCGACGGCGATTTCGTCCTCCTGTATCGGGACGCGGACGCCTCGACCGACCCGGAACGGTGGACCTCGCCGGCGGGACGCGGCGATCACGACCCCGGAACGACCGCCCTCAAAGAGTTTTACGAGGAACTGGTCATCCTCGACGGGGACACGCCGGTCTTCGTGACCGTCGACGACCGGTCCGTAGCCCTCGAAGAGGTCTACACCGCGGCGCTGCGCGGGATCGGGAACACGACACCGCCGTCAGAGTGGGACCGGGTGTCAGCAAGCACTCCTGATCGGTACCGTCCGTATCTCTCGACGGTCGTGACCGAAGTCGACGGTGAGCGGTTCACCGACGAGATGCTCGCCTACTACGACGCCGAGGCGAACACGCTGGAACTCCGCTTCGTCATCGCTCTCGACCTTCCAAACGGGCGGGCGGAGGCGCTGTCCTTCGCCGACGGCGAATTCGACCGCGAGGTACGACGGTTCACCCGAAGCGAGTACGTCGCCCTCGAGCGTGCTGACCTCGTGCCGACCGACGCGTACATGGCTCACGAAATCGAGTCGCCGGACGAGTGAAAACGGTCAATTTTGACCATCGTTTTCTTGTAATTGATAGTGTATACGAGGGTTTTCACCCACCTACAGAACGCTCGTCCAAAAATGATGATGTCCTTATATCCATTCGACAGTATTAACATCATCGTTCATTGACTTTATCATCCTCCATCGTCGTCCATGTGATACAGCGCGAAAGCGCGCGACAACCAAATGACTCGCTATACGGACGAAACCAACACCGGCGCTCCGATGGTCCCGATCAAGACTGACGACTCTACTCCCTCGACGCTCAGCGAGGAGACCCTCGAAGAGACCGTATTCAGCCACCGCCTCTAGGGCATCATAGAGGTATTCTACCGTTTTCAATAGCCGACAGCGATGCGTGTCGTTCCGCGTCTCGACGCTCTCAAAAAGTGATTCTCGATAGTCAGTCGTCCGCCGGCGCCGCGTCGACCAGCGCGTCGGGTTCGACGCTGGCGTACTTGACGATGGCCTCGAAGGCCTCGTCTTCCATGGCGAAGCGCTCGCCGGAGGTGACGCCGTAGGCCTCGTCGTCGCCGAAACGCGTACTGACGAAGTGCTCGGCAACGAGCGCCTTCCGGGCGTCGCCGTCCGCGTCGATCCGGGACTGGGCCTCCTCCAGCAGGAGCACCGCGGTCACCACGTCGAAGACGAGGTCGGCGAGGCGCTTGCCGTGGTACTGCGCGTAGTCGCCGTCCTCGGTCGCCAGCGTCGCCAGCGCGTTCTGGAGTTCGAGGAACCGCTCCTCGACGTCGTCGGCCAGTTCGTCGAGATGCGGGTGGTCGACCGAATCGAGTTTCCCCTGGACGTACGGGAGCAGCGCCTCGTGGGCGTCCTCGCGGTTCAGCGCCCGGAGCGTATCCAGTGCGAGGATGTTCGACGGCCCCTCCCAGATGGGCAGCACCTGCGCGTCACGGAGCAGGCGCTCGGTCGTGTGCTCGCGGACGTAGCCGTTGCCGCCGAGGATCTCCATCGCGTAGGAGGTCGTCTCGACGGACATGCGCGCCGTCTTGTACTTGGCGATGGGGATGAAAAGCCGCATGAGCTGGTAGGCATCGTCGCCTCGTCCGGCATCGGTCCGTTCGCGTTCGTCCAGCAGGCGCGCACCCTCGAAGGAGAAGACCGCGGCGGCCTCGTAGTCGACGGCCATGTCCACGAGGTCCCGGCGCATCAGGGGGTACTCGTCGATCGTGTCGCCGAAGGCCTCCCGCTGGGCGGCCCGGACCTTGGCTTCGAGCAGCGCCCGACCCATCACGCCGATAGCGCCGGTGGCGTTCGTCAGGCGCTCGAAGTTCATCATCTCGGCCATGTACTTGAAGCCCTCCTGCTCCTCGCCGACGAGATATGCCTCCGCGCCCTCGAACTGGATCTCGCCGGTCGGCACGGAGATGGTGCCGAGTTTGTCCTTCAGACGCCGGAAGTGCGAGTCGTTGACCTCGCCGTCCGGCTTCGTTCGGGGCACGAGGAACAGGGAGAGCCCTTCAACGCCCTCGGGAGCATCCGGCGTGCGCGCGAGAGCGAGCGCGCCCTCGGCGTCGATGTTCGAACAGAACCACTTCTCGCCGTAGAGTTCGTAGACGCCGTCTTCGTCGGTCCGTTCGGCCCGCACCTCGTTGGCTCCGACGTCGGAGCCACCCTGCTCCTCGGTGAGGAACATCGCACCCTCGATGTGCTCATCGACGTCGCGGGCGGTCAGGCCCTCGAAGTACTCCTCGAGGGCACCGTCGTCGAACTTGTCGAGGACGATGGCGGCGCCGGTGGTCATCGACACCGGACAGGTAAAGCCGGCATCGACGTAGGACAACAGCGTCTGCATCATCAGCGTGTGGGCCAGTCCGACCGTCTCGTCGCGTCCCGGCGGTGCGTGGAAGGCGTCGTGGGTGACGCCGAACTCCTCGTAGGTGATCTCCTCCTGTTCGTGGATGAGCGGATGGTATTCGACCTCGTTCAGGCGATTGCCGTACTTGTCGAACGGTTTCAGTTCGTGACCCTCCTCGTCGATCCGGTCGGCGGTGTCGGCCATCCTGTGACCGAGCGCCTCGCCGAACTCCGAGAGGAGGTCCTCGGCCCATTCGAACTCGTCCTCGGGATAGACGCGCTGGGCCTCGAACTGCAACGTCGGGTCCAGTGCCCAGTAGTTGCAGTTCCGCCCTTCGTCCAGGGCCCCGTAGTCGATGGGGTCAGTTGTCATACGTCTTTCTTCGGAGCAGTCAGTATAAATTCCCCCGTCGAACACGTTCGACAACGGCGCTTCCCTATTTCACGGTTGAACTAATTGTTCGTTTACAACCGTCCGAAATCATGATGGTACCACCACCGCATCCGTATGACAGCATGGTTACGAGCGAGGACCTCTCCAACGACGACCTCGATGTCGAGGTAGCCGACGACGACCTCGTCGTCCGGGCGACCATCGACCGCCCGGAGGACCGCAACGCCCTGAATGGAAACGTCATCGAGGGACTGTCGGGTGTCCTCGATTTCGCCGACGACGGCCCCGCCCGCGTCGTCGTCATTCGGGGCGCCGAGGGCACCTTCTGTGCCGGCGGCGATATCAAATCGATGGCCAGCGCCATCGGCCAGGGGTCGCAGGCCTACCGCGAGGGCTTTGCGGGCATGAAACAACTCATCGAGAAGGCCGTCGATTCGGCCGCACTCACCGTCGCCGCCGTCGAAGGATACTGTCTGGCCGGCGGGATGGGACTGGCCGCCGCCTGCGACGTCATCGTCGCCAGCGAGGAGGCGACCTTCGGCACGCCCGAAGTCGATATCGGCATCTTCCCCGCACAGGCGCTCGTACCCATCATGCGCACCGTCAACGAGAAACAGGCCCTCAAATACCTCTTTACCGGCGAGCATTTCGACGCCCAGACCGCCCACGATATCGGCTTTACCACGGACCTCGTGGCCCCCGAAGAGTTCGACGACGAACTCGATTCGCTCGTCGACGACCTCACCACGCCGTCGTCGTTCATGATCGAGATCGGCAAGGAGTCCTTCTACAACCAGCGGGAGATGGGTTTCTCCGAGTCGCTGGACTACATGCGCGAGATGGTCACGATGCTGGCGATGAGCGACGACGCCGAGGAGGGGTTCAACTCCTTCCTCACCGGCGAGGAACCCGACTGGAAGGGACGGCCCGACGACGAAGACGACGAGAACGAATAGCCCGCAAACCACCGTATCCACCAAACTCCAACCATGGCAATCGACCAAGAATCCGTCAAAGGCAACGACCCCAACAAGGCGATCATCAGCGCGGCGCTGACCGGCGCGCTCACCACGCGCGACCAGTGTGAGCACATTCCCTATACACCGGAGGAGATCGCCGAGGACGCCGCAGGGGCCCGCGAGAACGGCGCCGCCGTCGCGCACATCCACGCCCGGACCGATAACGGCTCACCAACCTTCGACGAGGAAGTGTATCAGGAGATCTACGACGAGGTTCGCGAGCGCACGGACATCCTCATCAACTTCTCGACGGGCGCGCTCCACGAACCCGTCGACTCCCGAATTCAGTACGTCGAGGGCGTCCAGCCCGACATCGCCGCGCTCAACATGGGCTCGATGAACTACGCGAAGTACAGCGAGTCCCGCGAGGACTTCGTCTTCGATATGGTCTTCGAGAACCCGTTCAACGAGATCGAGCAGTTCCTCGAAGCCATGAACGACGCGGGCGTCAAGCCCGAACTGGAGTGTTTCGACACCGGCCACATCGGGAACATCCGCCCGTTCCTCGAATCGGGTATCCTGGAACACCCCATCCACTTCTCGCTCATCATGGGCGTTTTGGGCGGCATCCCCCCGAGCGTCGAGAACCTCGCCCACCAGGTCCGGCAGTTGCCCGACGACGCCAACTGGCAGGTCATCGGCATCTCCGAAGACCAGTGGCAACTCGTCGCCGCGGCCCTCTCGATGGGCGGCAACGTCCGCGTCGGCCTCGAAGACAACTTCTACCTGCCGAACGGCGAGATGGCGACCAATCCCGAACTCGTCGGCAAAGCCGCCGAGATGGCCCGGAACGTCGGCCGCGAACCCGCAACGCCCGAGGAAGCCGCCGAGATCATGGAGATCGACGCTAACCACTTCTGAATCGGTTCGCAGCAGCGATACGTTCGGGCGATTTTTCAGGCCGTTCGCTCGGTGACGTCCAGTACGGTCAGGTCCTCCGCGAGCCGTACGCGGATTTCGTCGCCGTCCATCTCCGTCGTCACGTCGGCACGCGGCGGGGTCTCCGAGACGAATGTCACGTCCGAGCCGGCTTCGTCTAACCGGCGCCCGATTTGTGCTAGCCCATCGACCCCGTACTGGAGTTCGAGCCCGTGTCGGTAGCAGAACCCGACTACAGCGGGATGGTATTTAGCGATGCTCCCCAACGGAGACTGGACCCACTCCTTGCAGATGTCACAGGATAGCTGTGCGGCGCCCCGAGTGTTCCGACCGCAGTTCCCACAGATGCCGTCATCATCGTGGTTCTCACAGACGACCATCGAACACTCGATCGGCCCGGAACACGTCGGGCAGACGCCCTCGATCATACTGTATAGTTTCTGGAAGGTGGTCAGCCACGCCGCGGCGTATATCTCCTCTGGCGTGCGGTCTGCCAGCGCCGCAGGGGGCAGCGAAAAGCGTCCCAGTTGACCGCGTGCGTGGTCGCCCCCGTCCGTCCACAGACCCTCACACTCCGTGCAGAACACGTAGACCCACCCGTCTTCGTAGGCGATTTCGACGGGGCTGCCGCAGAGTTTACAGTTCATATCGACCGCCGTCGGTTCGAGCGTTGGCTCCTCGAGTCCCGTGCCGGCGATAACCGAGCGTACGACGGTGAGACCGGCATCGCTGAGCCGATATCCGTCGTCGGTTGCGTCGACGAAGTGGTCGGTAAGGCGGTCGAGATGGTAGTTGAACTGGCCGCTATCGGTCGTCCCGACGCGTTCACGCAACTCCGAGAACGGTAACGTGGTATCCTCGGCGAAGGGGCGATAGCTATCCCAGAGCGTGACCAGGATGGCCAGCCGAGTTTCGTTGGCCAGTAGCTCGAAGGCATCGATAGCTAGATCACCCGCCGTGAGGTCCTCCAGCGGGGATTTCGCCTGCTCGGACATACCGGATGGACTACGTGAGTTCATGTAAACCTCCCTCGTGGCTGCCATCGCTGGGGACGATAGAGGACATTCATCATCGATGCTCGACGGCGCGTACGTGGTCGTGGAGAGCACGGCATCGGTCTCGCCGCGAGATACGTCGTCCTCCTAAAACAGTATTTGCAGAACGCGGTTTCTGTTCGCGTTCTTATAAGAAAGCGAATCTCTCGCAGCCCGTCAGCCGCTTCCCCTCAGGTCCGCTCGACGAAGTCGACGACTTCCTCGGCGATTTCCTCCCCCGAATCCTCCTGCAGGAAGTGCATCGCACCCTCGATCCACGTATCAGGCTGTTCTTTCGCGGTCGGAATCAGTTCTCGGAGTGGTTCGCGGGCGTTCCGCGTGATGGGGTCCGAATCCGAGAAGAGCACGAAGGCGGGCTTCTGCCATTCGCTGAGGCGTTCCTTGGCCTCGCGCATGGTGTCGGCACCCTCGTCGTCCGGCGAGTGAGGGATATCGAAAGGCAGCGACCGGGCACACGCCTTCGATTCCTCGGTCGGGAAGGGCGCCTCGTAGGCCGCGATGACCTCGTCGTCGAGTTCGTCGCTGGTGGCGTTCTGGATGAGCATGCCGATTGGCAGTTCCTCGACGTTCTCGACGAAGTTCGCGAATTCGTGCCACGCATCGGACATCTCCTGAGTTCCGTCGGGGACGCCGGTGTTCATCGGGACGAGACGGGCGAACCGCTCGGGGTGGTGGCCCGCAAGCGCCAATCCGAGGATGCCGCCCCAGTCCTGACAGACGAGAGTGATTTCGTCGAGGTCCAGTTCGTCGAACAGCAGCGTCTCGAAGCACTCGTAGTGGAGGTCGAACCCGTAGGCGTCGGGGTCGGTGTACTTGTCCGAACGGCCGAGCCCGAGCATATCGGGGACGACCACGCGGCCGTGCTCCGAGAGCGTCGGAACCAGTTTGCGGTAGAGGAAGCCCCACGTCGGTTCGCCGTGCATGAGGAGGAACGTCTCATCTCCGTCCCCTTCGACGTCGACATAAGCCATCTCGGCGCCGTCGTCGGTGACAGGTACCTTGTCGTGAGGATACTCGTAGTTCGGTACGTCCTCGAAGGCCGATTCTGGCGTGCTAATGTAAGTCACGACCGGAACTCCAGAGCGCACACAAAAATAGTTCTGGAGTCGGCGAGTTCCACCCAGGGGAGCTTGGATTCCACCCCGGTAACACGACTGTCACCCGGTATCAAAGATGTCTGGAACTATACTTGAGTCCCTGGTTCCTACGGGTCGATATGGAACACGAACCCGAATTCGAGGTAACTGCTGAGGCGCCGGACAGCCCCGTCCACACCATCGGTACCGATCACATGACCGTCATGGGCGGCGATTCCGCAGGCACCATCGCCTTCTATCGAGACCTGCTCGGAATGCCGCTGGTCCTCGAACAGCCCAACCTCGACCAGCCCGAACTGACACACCTCTTTTTCGACACCGGCGACGGCCGCATCCTCACCTTCTTCACCAAGGAGGGCCAGCGCACTCGACCCCAGCGCGGCCCCGGCAACGTCCACCACCTCGCCTTCTCCATCGCCCCCGAGGAGTTCGACGATACCAAGCAGGCCCTGCAGGCGGCCGGCTACGGGTTCAACGAGTTCGACCGCGGCGCCTTCCACTCGCTGTACACGCAGGACCCCGGCGGCCTCATCGTCGAGTTGGTCGTCGAGAAGTACGCGATTCCCGACGACCGACGCGGCGAGGTGCTGGCGCTGGCCCACGAGAAACGCGTCGATGACGGCTCCGGATTCGTCGACGACGAGCACATGCAGGCCGCTCTCGAGGAACTCGGTCTCGACCCCGAACCGCAGTTCGAGGGCGACGCACCGACCGGGGCCGGCGTCTGAGTTCGAGAAACTGACCGAAACCACCTGTGAGCGAAACCTTTTGACACGGCGGAACTCACGGGCGTGTATGCGTGTCGAGTTCGAGTTCTACGCCACCCTTCGCGACGCCGTCGGCGAGAAGACGGTCGCTCGCGAACTCGAAGCGGGGACCTCTATCGAGACGGCGTTACACGCCGTCACCGACGATCACGACGGACTGGAATCGCTCGTCTTTCGAGCCAACGGCGCCGTCCGCCCGAACGTCACGGTCTCGCTCAACGGCCAACCGATGAACGAGACCGACCCGGCCGACATCGGGCTATCCGACGGCGATACCGTCGTTCTCTCGCCCGGTGTCGCTGGTGGGGCAAACGCCGCGGCGATCGCGGAGGTCCAGGCATGACCGATCCCGCCCTCGATTTCGAGTTGGAGATCGTCTCGCTGGGCAACACCGCCTTCGAGGGGAACAACAACTGCTACGTTCTCGGCCTCGAAGACGGAGCCGACACGACGCTTGTCGATACCGGCGTTGCCGTTCACGAGACCCGCGAGCAGTTACGCGACGGACTGGCCGGATACGGCCTCGACTTCGCCGACATCGACCGGATCTTCATCACCCACCACCACGCCGACCATACCGGCCTCGCCGGCGAGATTCAGACCGAAAGCGGCTGTACCGTCCACGTTCACGAGGCCGACGTGCCGCTGGTCGCACAGGAACCCGAAGCGACGGCCGCCCACGAGGACCGCCTGAGGCGATGCATCGACGAGTGGGGGATGCCCGAGGACAAACAGGAGGAACTACTGGCCTTCCTCGATTCGAGTTCGGGCATCGACGGCGACCCACCCGAGGTGACCCCCCTTACGGGCGGTGACACGTTCGATATCGGCTCCGTCGAACTCGAGGCCGTCCACATGCCCGGCCACGCCGCCGGCCTCGTCGGGTACGTCTTCGACGGCCGCGATGGCGAGGAACTCTTCAGCGGTGACGCGCTGTTGCCCTACTACACCCCGAACGTCGGCGGCGCCGACACTCGCGTCGATGCCGCGCTGGCGAAGTACCTCGATGCCCTCGCCGGCATCGTCGAGCGGGGCTACACCCGTGCGTGGCCAGGCCACCGCGGTCCCATCATCGACCCGCCGGGACGCGCGGCCGACATCGTCCACCACCACCGCGAGCGCACCGAGCGCGTCGTCGGCATCCTCGAATCGGGGCCCGCGACCCCGTGGGAGGTAAGTGCCGAACTGTTCGGCGCGTTGTCCTACATCCACATCCTCCACGGCCCCGGCGAGGCCTTCGCCCACCTCGAACACCTCGAAGCGGCCGGTATCGTCCGCCGAGACGGCCGCGCGTTCGTCCTGCTGGAGGACGATCCCGACCTCGATTCGCTGTTCCCCGATGTCTCCGATGGGGCTGTCAGCCACCCCAGCATATAAAACCAGCACCGGATGTGCGCCCGAGGCACCACACCGAACGACCATTAAGCGGCGTCCCGCCTTTCGTTGTAGTAGAATGTCCGAAACGGAATCATCCGTCGAGTCCCTGCCCCCGAGCGCGAAACTCGTTTATAAGACACTCGAGTACGAGGGCTCGCTCACCCAGTCGGAACTCGCCGAGGAGTCCCTTCTTCCCCAGCGGACGGTTCGCCACGCCCTGAAGAAACTCGACAACGCCGGTGTCATCGAGGAATCAGTCTACCTGATGGACGCCCGCAAATCGACCTACACCGCCCTCGAATCGAACGCCGAAGCGCCCACCGCCTGATACCGTCCGAGTTCGACCACGAACCATTTTTTGACCCCCCACCGTGGGGTCGGATATGCAGCGCCCCCGTGTGATGGCGACCAGCAAGACCGCCATCCGTCTGCTCTCCATCCTGGTTTTACTGTTGGTCGCGGTGACGCTCGCCCACGCCGCGACGACCGGCCTCTCTACCCAGACCGCCGCCGAAGTGCCCGAGGCACCGCCGGCCGACAACGTCACGGTCGTCACCGAATCCGCCCGCGCCGGCACGCTCATCGCCTACGCGCCCAACGGGAGCGTCCTCTATTACAACAACAGTCGGACGAAGTACTTCGACGTCGATCCCGTCGAAGGCAAATCGATGACCGTCGAGTACGTCGCGACCGACACCATCCACAGTCAGGGCCCGACCTGTAGCGACCCGCCCTGTGCCTACAACACCCTCGAACGCGCCAACCTCTCGACCGGCGAGGTGACCGAACTCTACGGCCGCTACGATTACAAGGAGACCGCTGGTGAGTGGCACGACGCCGACCGCATCGACGACGAGCGGGTCGTCATCTCCGACATCGTCGACGACCAGGTCTTCATCGTCAACACCGAAACCGAGGTCGTCGAGTGGCTCTGGGACGCCCAGTCGGAGTACTCCGTCGAAGGTGGTGGCCCCTATCCCGAGGACTGGGCCCACATCAACGACGTCGAGGTCCTCGATGACGGCCGCATCATGGTCAGCCTCCGCAATCAGGACCAGGTCGTCTTCCTCGACCGCGAGACCGGCCGCATCGACGACTGGACGCTCGGCAGCGAGGACGACTACGAAATCCAGTACGAACAGCACAACCCCGACTACATCCCCGAGGAACGCGGCGGCCCCGCCGTCGTCGTCGCCGACTCCGAGAACGGCCGCGTCCAGGAGTTCCAGCGCGTCGACGGCGAGTGGGAGCGCAGTTGGCAGTGGGCCGACGACCGCATCCAGTGGCCCCGGGACGCCGACCGCCTCCCCAACGGCAACACGCTCATCGCCGATACCCACGGCAAGCGCGTCCTCGAAGTCGACGAGAGCGGCGATGTCGTCTGGCAGGTTCCGGTGAGCCATCCCTACGACGTCGAACGACTGGGCACTGGCGACGAGAGTTCGGGCGGCGAAAGCGCCCAGTCCCTCGGCCTCGAATCCCGAACCGCTGACGACGCCGCGACCGACGGGTTCAGCCCGCTGGCACCCCTCGCCGCCGCCGTCCACGCCGTCGTTCCCCATCGCGTCATCAACGGAGTCCTCTACGTCGGACCCGCGTGGATGGGCCGCGTGGAGTTCTTCGCCGTCGGCGTCGGCGCGCTCGTCGCCCTCGGCTGGCTCGGTGCCGAAATTCGCTGGCGGTTCCCCGCTATCAGCATCCGGTCGCCGTTCTATCGGAAAGAGTAGAACGGTCACTCCAGTCGTTCGACGTCCGTCGTCAGTTCGTCCTCGACGTCCCCGGTGTTTTGCGTCCCGCTCGGCTCGAACAGCAGGATCTCCGCTTCGTCGTCGGCGACTGGCCGATGTTCGACACCACGCGGAACGATGACGAACTCGCCTTCCTGCAACACGACGTCCGCTTGCTCTCGGAGCTCGATTCGTAGCTCTCCCGATACCACCAGAAAGAGTTCGTCGGCATCGTCGTGCTCATGCCAGACGAATTCGCCCTCGGCTTTGGCGAGTTTGACCGCCTGGCCGTTGAGTTCGCCCGCGAGGCGCGGCGACCAATGCTCGTCGAAGGACCCGAACGCGCCGTCGAGATCGACCTTCTCCATATTATGTCTCGGAAACGTGGCGAAGGACTTCCGTGTATCGACCGAGATGTGGACAGCCTTTCGGAGTGAAACAGGTGTGAAATCCCACCGAGTCGTGCGAGCAGGCAGGACCAAAAAAAGCGGGCGTGACGGGAGTGAGCAAACATAGATCGACCAGCGAGGGCGTGACGGGAGTGAGCAAAGCCTCCGGCTTTGCGAACTACGCCACGGCCGCGAGCGAACGAAGTGAGTGAAGCGGACGTGGCGGGATTCGAACCCGCGCTCTAGAGGTTAGGAACCTCTCGCCGTAGTCCACTAGGCCACACGCCCTACTATCGAAGGAAAAGCGCGCTGCCCAAAGTCGGGCGTCAGTTGGTCTCTTCTTCGGGTTCCGTCTCGGTCTCGACGGACTCGGTGTCGGACTCCGACTCGGATTCGGCATCCGCGATCTCGTAGTCATCTTCCTCGTCGTCGACCGAAGTGCCGGCCTCTTCGGTGGTTTCGCCGGTCGCGCCATCGCGCATATCCTGCAGTTCCTGTTCGACTTCCTCACGGCCCTTCTGGAACTCGCCCATCGCCTCGCCGGTCGAGCGGGCGAGTTTCGGGATCTTGTTCGCGCCGAACAGCAGGACGGCGATCAACAGGATGATGAGCAGTTCGGGACCACCCGGAAGCCCGAACTGCAGTGGGGTCAGGTCTATCATCGTGTTCGTGGCTAGCCCAGACGCGATTATAGGCTTTTTCCTCGCTCCCGCGAAAAGAGACGTTTCGTTCGGACGTTCGAGCTTCGTTCAGACGTTCGAGCGTTCGGCATCGCCAGCAGGTTCGGCTTCCTCGACGTCGTCGGCGTCGGTTTCGGGGGCCTCCTGCATCTCCTCGAGTTCCTCCTCGACTTCCTGTCGCCCTTTCTTGAACTCGCCAGTCGCCGACCCCATCGACCGCGCGAGGTCAGGCAGTTTGCTGGCACCGAAAAGCAGGATCAACACGAGCGCGACGAGCCCGAGTTCCATTGGTCCAAGCCCGCCGATGAACAGTAGCGTTTCCATATCTCCCCGTTCGTGGCACCACTTGTAGGCCTTTCGCCGCGCCCGCCGGAAGCCACACCTTCAAGCCGCCGCCACCACTGTGGACTGATATGGTCGATGTAGGCGACAACGCACCCGAGTTCACGGCACCGATGGCACACCCCGACGGCGACATCGAGGAGGTCGCCCTATCGGACCTCACCGAAGACGGCCCCGCCGTGTTGGCCTTCTTCCCCGGGGCCTTCACGAGCGTCTGTACCAGCGAGATGGTCACGTTCCGCGACCGCCTCGAGAACATCACCGAGGCCGGCGCCGACCTCTACGGCGTCAGCATCGACACGCCGTTCGCGCTCGGCGAGTTCGCCGACGTGAACCAGCTCAACTTCCCGCTCATCAGCGACTCGAACAAGGAACTCATCGACGCCTACGACGTCGAGATGGACTTCGAAGCGCTCGGACTGTCCGGCGTCGCCAAGCGCGCCGTCTTCGTCGTCGACGAGGACGGGACGGTCACCTACGCGTGGGTCTCCGACGACCCCGGTGTCGAACCGGACTACGAGGACGTCGAAGCCGCCGCAGCCGACGCATAAGGGCGGGCGTTTTTTCTCGCCGGCGTACCTCTCACCCACATGAGCAGTGACTCCGAGACCGCCAACGGGCGGATCTACGACCCCGACGGCGACCACGCCTTCCCCGACGAGCGTCTCAACGAGACGCTGGAACTCCTCCGAAGCGACGACGAGGTGACGGCGTATCTCGAAGCCCAGAACGTCAATCCGGTCGCCCGGAAGGGGTTCAACGACCACGGAACGAAACACATCGAAATCGTCCGCAATCGTGCACTCTGTCTGTACGACCTGCTGAAGGCTGGCGGCGTCGGGTTCAACGGCGCCACCCAGCAGGGACTCGAGGAAGCCGACGAGGCCGTCATCATCGTCTTAGCCGCGACGCTACACGATATCGGCCACGTCGTCCACCGGGACGAACATCCCTACTACTCCATCCCATTGGCGGCCGATATCCTCGACCGCCTGCTTGGCGAGTTGTCCTTCTACGACACCGCCGAGACCGTCCGGATGAAAGGCGAGGTGCTACATGCGATCCTCTGTCATCACACCGAAGAACAACCGCTGACCCACGAAGCCGGCGTCGTCCGCGTCGCCGACGCGCTGGATATGGAACGCGGACGCTCGCGTATCCCCTACGAGGAGGGCGGCCGCGGCATCAACACCATCTCCAGTCGCGCCATCCGGAAGGTATCGCTCCAGACCGGCGAGGAGACGCCGGTACTGGTCGAAATCGAGATGACCGACGCCGCTGGCGTCTATCAGGTCGACGAACTCCTCAAGCACAAACTCCACGACTCCCGCATCGAGGAGTACGTCCGAATCGTCGCCATCAACACGCGAGGCGATGGCGACGAACTGGTAGAACGAATCGAGATGTAACGCAGTTCACGACTGCATCCGGAAGCCGCTTCCGCGAAGTTCCGTCTCCGCGTCGCCGATTTCGGCCTCGCAGGTGAAGACCGCACGAATCGTGTTGTAAGCCTGGTTCTCGTGCATCTCCGGGTCCAGAGCGAAGACGCCCAGCATCTCCGCCGACCGGATGCGCGCCGTGAAGACGTGCAGGAACCGGAACATCGTCCGGGTTTCGGCGTACATCAGCGCCGTCGACACCGAGGCGAAGCCGACCCGCGTCGGGACCGAATCGCCCCACTCCTCCACCAGTTTGGCGAACTCGAGGCTGATGCCGGTCAGGTCACCGGGCGAACTCAACTGCCGAACGTCCACGTCCTCGACCGTCGTATCCTGGCTCGTACAGTCGATGATACCGATCTTCTCCGGGTCGACACCGCGGTCGAGGAGTTCGTCGGCGACCTGGTCAGCGGTCTTGTTCGTCGTGATGACGATACATCGCTCGTCGCCCGCTGGGGCGACCGCATCAAGGAGTTTCGCGTCGGTATCGACAGACGAACCGGTCAGCAGGAGGCTCGTCCCGGGGTCGAACGAGACGCCGTTTCCGAGTTCGTCGACACGATACACTATCAGTCACCCCCATCGTTGGCCGTATCGGCCGCACCGCCCCCGCCATCTTCGTCTTCCGCCTCGATATCTCGAACCATCGCGACGAACTCGTCGCCTTCGATGTCCGGCAGCGTGGTACCGATATCAGACCGGAGTTCCGCGATGCGGTCTTCGAGTTCGGCGAACTCGTCGCTTTTGGCCAGTTCCTCTTCCGGTTTCGTCGACAGGAGTGCCGCCTGCTTGGAGACGAGCGCGTAGAGTTCCTGTTCGAGGCCGGCGAACTGCGAGCGCCCCAGCAGACGCTCGACCGTCCGAAGTAGCTCCTCGCGTTCCACGGGCTTGGTCAGATAATCGTCGAAGCCCATCTTTATAACGTCGAAATCCGGCTCGACGGCGGTCACCATCGCGACTTTGGCGTCCGGAATCCGATCTTGAGTCACCTCCAGCACCTCGTCGCCGCTCATCCCCGGCATCAATCGGTCCAGTAGAACGACGTCGACATCCTCGTCCATCTCCTCGATGGCCTCCTCGCCCCCCTCGGCAGTCCGGACGTCGTAGTCGTCCTCCAGCCACCGCACATAGAGTTCGATAAGCGCCCGCTCGTCCTCGACGACGAGTATCGTCGGTTTGTCGTCCTCTGTCATTCGGTTATCCTGTATTCCCCCGGAGGGGTTCTATAAGTTGGCTTCGGTGTACACATCAATACGGCCGAAAGCCGGGTGGTCTTGGTTCAAAACGACTCGACCGGAACGCCCAACGCTTCGAAATCCGAGACGTTGTCGGTCAGCACCGCATCATCGAAACGGTCAGCGACAGCTGCAACCATCGGGTCGATACTGTCGATACCTGCAGCGCCGACCGTGCCCCCGTTTCCGAGGTCGGCATCGGCGGCCAACTGCCCCGCGCGACGAGCGATCTCCCGATTTATTTCCACGGGCGGATACAGATTCCAGACGTTCCGTACCCGGCGCTTTTCGGCCTCGGAACCGGTGCAGGCGACCCCGTATTCGAGTTCCTGAATCACCGGAACCGGCACCCACTGCGTCTCACCCGATTCGACTAATTCGACACCTTTCCGAAAGGCGCACTCGTCGTTCTTGCCGAGCGCGACGAGATAATTCGTATCAAGAATCATCCATCCGCTCCACGATGCGGCGGCGACTCTCGACATCGCGTTCCGCCTTGGCTTCGACGTGCTCGTGGATGGTTTCGGCCGTCTCCTCGGAGAGGAAGCCGGCCACCGATTCCGGATGTGGCCCGCCGATGAGCCGCCGGAGTGTGTCCTCCATCGTCTCGTCGTCCCGCTTGTGGGCCTTGACGAACTCCCTGAACTCCTCGGAGACCCGGATGGTCGAGGCCATGTCGTATATTCGGATATGCGAATTTAAAAGGTTAGTGGAGATATATCGATCCGTCTTTCGTGACGCCAGCGAAACTCGATAAGTGGACGTCAATTGCTACTTGGAGGCGCTCCAAATCGTTTCGAATCTACGTGATTGGAAAGGGTAGAGAGACGAATTCTTAGACCGTTTCGCTCCTGTTCACCAAGTTTCCATTACGGCCATAAACCCGTATCTCGACCTGTACGGGTTCACCGGTCTGATCGGAATCATCTGGGGCGTATAGAAGGTCCCGTTATCTTGGGCACCGACGAGATTGTGTGTGGAATTAATGATAATACCACCACTACTGTTCGTGACACCTACCTCAATGTAATCCAGCCCTGCTCCTCCATTGTCCTCTACGTCGTAGCCAAAGTCGCGATAAACGCCTCCGTATTCGACGACCGTGGTCGGAGCGTTTTGGTATTCGTTGTAATTCGGCCGATATTCGAGGCGTTTCGTCCGTAGGCCCGTTATCGAACCGTCGATGTATTTCCGAGTTACGTCGTCCGTAGCCCTAACGTTCTGAATACTAGCCGTTCTCCGCTCTGTGGTCCGAATCTCCCCGGACGGGTTTCCAGGGTTGAAGAACAACAATCGGGAGGGGTAAGTCGTTCCCATCTGGACGTTAACCGTTTGTGGGTCACCTGTTCGTGCCACACTTGACGAAGCTTCGTGGAAACCGACCAGGTCGCTTTGAACCTCCAGGTGGTGATTGTATTCTACTTGCTCGTTCGCAGCCGGTATCGCCTGTGTTTGCATAACCGCTAGCAACGCTATCAACACGCCGAACACGAGAATCGCGCCGACGACCTCCGATACGCCTCTGGTGTCGTTTCTGGTTTAGATGAGCATGAAGACCACGAGGGTGATGGTCACGAGGCCGATACTGTATTTCAGCCCCGCGAGGACGTTGTTCTCCGCGAGTTTGCCGGCCAGCAGGCCGCTGCCGATGCCCTGGATGAGCGCCGAGTGGAAGAAGACCGTCCGGTAGATGTCGACCGGGACGGTTCCGACGTTGATGACGCCACCAGCACCGCCCGCGGCGGCGTTCTGGCCGGCGCCCTCGGCGGCCGTCGTCGTCAGTTGGCTGATCGGCGTCAGATAGCTGGTATCCAGCATGACGACGACCGCGAGGTAGACGAGGAAGCCGATGATGACGATGGCCGTGTAGGCGCTCATCTCGCTGCGGCGCTTGCGTTCGATCTGGTGGCGGTTGCGGGTGTCCTCCGCGGCGATAGAGATGATCTCCGAGAGGTCACCGGAGGAGTAGTTACCCTTTGCGATGAGCTTCATCGTCCGGGTGACCTGCGGGACGCGAAGGCGGTTAGCGAACTGCAACAGCGCTCGTTCGATGTCGTGATTCCAGCGGATGTCGTTGCGCACCTTCCGGAGTTCCTCGGCGAGTTCGCGACCGCTCCACCCGCGGTCGTCGGCGATCTCCTGTAACACCTGGGAGTTGTTCACACGCTGGATGGTGTCGGCCTCGGCGTCGCGGTCGAAGATGTCGATGGCGCGGATGGAATCCTCGGCGTCGCCGCTGGGCAGGATCTCGGTCATGCGGAATTTATCGTTCGTTCTCGACCCGGGTAGCCGACCCAAAGGAAAATTGACTTAAACGGAGACGGCGAAAATCCACTCGCTTGCGCGGTTGGTCTAGCGGTATGACTATGGCCTTCCAAGCCATCGACCCGGGTTCAAATCCCGGACCGCGCATATTCCTGCCGACCAAACGCCAGGAGCGCTGAGCGACAGCGAAGCACTGCTGGCTTCCCGTGAGGCGGACGCGACCCCGGTATCGGGTCTCGGTGTGGTTTCCGACCGGCGTCACTCAGCTTCGACGACCGCATAGCAGTTCCCGCTCGATATCCACGAGCGTTCGACGGACAGTGCGCTCGCTTCGAGGTCCGCATCGA
>NZ_JAZKTR010000127.1:0-6781 GCF_036625485.1 Natronomonas sp.
CGGCAACTCCAACGCCGACGGCAACTCCAACGCCGACGGCAACTCCAACGCCGACGGCAACTCCAACGCCGACACCGACAGCAACCCCGACGCCGACACCGACAGCAACCCCGACGCCGACAGTAACTCCTACTCCGACCTCGATATCTGGTGGCGGCTCCGGTAGCAGGGGTGGGTCGTCTTCAGGTGGCTCTTCACCGACTGCGACGCCGACATCGTCGCCGACGCCGACACCAACTCCATCGCCTACCCCGAGCAGCGCCTCGACGGCGGAGGGGGCGGCCCCCGAGGTTCTGGACGCGTCGCTTCCCGTCGAGTGGCTTCGAGCGGGTCATTCGGCTACGGTGCGAGTGAGGATCAGCACCCCCGGAGCGCGGTCGGAGATGACCCTTCGGGTGACACACGCCGATGCCGACGTCTCGACGCACGTCGTGACGGTCGGACCAGCGGAGACGGCCGAACTGGAACTGGACGTCACCTTCGAGGAACCGAACGAGGGAGTCGTCGAAGTAAACGGCCACCCGGCGGGTGAACTGACCGTCGACAGCGGCGATGGCGAGGAAGGGGCGGCGTCGCCCATCGAACCAGCCGACCAGACCGGTTTCGGTACTCTCGTGGCCCTATTCGCCGTCTTCGTGGGGGCACTGTGGGCGTGGCGGGGTCGCGACGGGACCGAGTAATCCCCGTCGAAACGCTTCTGCTGATTTCTCCGGGGGAGGTCTCTTCGATTACTTCTCGTCCAGTCGCGCCGTACACCAATGACAGAACTCCAGCGACGGGTCGAGTTCCTTGCTGCAGTTCGGACACCGCGGTGTGTCGTCGATGCGGTAGTCCTCGCGGGCGGCGAGCCAGTAGGCGTCCATCGTCGCGAAGACGGTGATCGCGAACATCGCCAGCGCGGCCTCCATCGGGAAGCCGTCGACGGCCGAAAAGAAGCCACCGGCGGTCGCAAGCAGGTTCCGGGCCGTGAGTTCGAGGCCGGCGGTCGTGAGGACGAGCAGGAGCGACCCGAGCCACACGGTCCCCCAGAGGACGGCCCGAACCCACTCCCGGAGGTAGACGTGGCCGATGCCCGGTTGGAGAAACGACAGCATCGCGGCCACGAACCGCCGTCGGTTCCCGCGTCCGTTCATGACGGCAAAGGGTATTCGATACGCGCTTATAAACCCACGGCGTCGAACGACCGTTTTTACGTCGGGGCGTCGCAGGTGGAGCCATGGCCGAGGATGACGACGCCGACGTCCTGTTTGCCCTCACGGTCACCGAGTTGTTCGCGCTCGTCGTCGCCTTCGGGGTCGTCGCGGCCAGCCTGCTCGGCTGGACGGGCCTTCTGGACCAGTTCTCGCGGACGGTTCGACTCCTCGCGCTCGCGTTCCTCGCCGTCGAGTTGCTCGTTCCCGCGTGGGTGTTCTACGACGTTCGCCGCCGCGGCGCGACCGACGACCGGGTCTGGGTTCACGCCTCGGTGATGCCGGTCGTGAACCTGCTGGCGGTACTCGCGTACCTCGCCGAGCGGGAGGCCGACGAGTCCTAAGCGAGATCCTCGACAAGCCGTCGAAGCGTCTCGAGGTCGTACTGACCGGGCGCGGTCGCCTTCTCGGGGTCGACCGGCGCGTAGCCGATCTTCGAGCCGTAGACCGGCGCAACTGCGCGGGTGTGGCTGCCGGCCTCGCCCATCGCCATCGTCGCCACGCGCTCGCCGCGCTGGGTCATCTCGTGGGTCGCCCCGAGCAACGCCAGCGCGTCCGAGCGGTTCTCGGCGGTGACCGCAAGTTTGGCCACGTCGCCGTAGGTTCCAGCCCGCGTGAGCAGGGACTGGAGTTGGCCCTTCGAGGGCGTCGTCTCGAAATCGTGGGTCGAGACGACGACGGAGACGTCCCGTTCGTCGGCGGCCTCGACGAGGTCCAGTCCGTCGCCGTCCTCCAGCGCCGCGAGTTCGATGTCGACCGCGGCGACCGCCTCGTGCTCGATGGCCTGTTCCAATGCATCAAGCCGGCCCTCATCACCGGCCTCGCCGCCCTCCCAGTCGGCGCGGTTGGTCACGAGCAGGGGAAGTTCGCCGTCGTAGTCGGCGAGCGAATCGAGCGGGTCGGCGGCGAGGTCCATCCGGAACTCCACGCAGTCGGCGTGTTCGCGGGCCGCCGGTTCCTCCGAGAGGTCCGCAGTCGCGGCCGCGAGACGGAAGGCATCGAACGTTAGGGTCATGGGCGAACTGTGGACGCCGATATTAAAAGGGCTCGTGGGTCGCGGTAAACCGGATGGGGTCCTCGCCGGTGCGTTCGATGTCGGTGACGGTCGGCAGGCGAATCCGCCGTTCGTTCTTCGTCACGACGCGGGTGTCGTAGTGTTCGGCCTCGTATTTCGGCTGGTCGTCGCGGTCGGCGACGAACTCGCTGTGGCGGCCGAGGCGCTCGTCGGCGATGCTCGTAGAGAGGTCCGGCGCCTCCGTCGCCCGCTTCTCGAACGCCTCGGCGAGTTCGGCGTTTCGTTCGATTCCGATGGAATTGCGCCCCTCGACGAGCGCCGCCAGCGACGTGGTCCCGGTGCCGACGAAGGGGTCCAGTACGGTGTCGCCGCGCACCGAATACATCCGGACCAGCCGAAGCGGGATTTCGAGGGGAAAGGCCCCGGAGCGTTCGCGGGCGCCGTTGTCGAGCGTCTGGCCGGTGCCGCGGACCTCCCAGCAGTCCGAGAACCACTCGTTGCGCTCCTCCCAGAAGAACGCCGAGGCGTAGCGGTCGTCGTCCTTCGGTGGGAAATCGCGGGTGCCGCCCTTCCGGAAAAGGAGGACGTGTTCGTGTTCCAGCGTCGCGTATGCGTTGGTCGGCAGGGTCCCCGACCCCATGAACTTCGCCGTGCTGTTGGTCGGCTTGCGCCAGACGATACCCGGCAGTTGGTCGAGGCCGGCCGCCGCAAGCCCCTCGATGATCCGGGCGTGATTCGGATACAACTGGAACTGGCCGTCGATGCGTCGGGTCGCGTCGCCGACGTTGATAGCGGCGATACCACCCACAGAGAGCGCGTCGGCCACCCGCTCCCAGACGTCGTCGAGCAGGTCGTGCATCGCTTCGAAGGCAGTCTGGCCATCGCCAGCGTCGAGGGCGTCGGCGATGGTGGGGCTCTGGGCGGCGAAACTCTCGTCCCACATCTCGACCATCGGATACGGCGGCGACGTAACGACGAGGTCGACGCTTCCCGACTCGACGTCGAACTCGCGGGCGTCGCCGACGCGTATCTCGTGGGTCGTCTGCACAGGTGGTGATGCGCGGGGCGGGTAAGGTGTCTTGCGGTTTCTCGACTCCCGAACTACGCCCGGCCGACGAAGTGAGCCTGGGCGGTCGTGCCTTCGGTTCCGTAGTCGACCACGCGCACCCGGATCGTCTCGCCCTCCGATAGTGCGTCGCTGCCGCCGGGGTCCGGCACCTCACGAACGAAGGTCTGGAGGCCGTTGATGGTTCCTCTGACCTCGGCGGGCGAGCGGTCGTACTGGGTCTCCTGGACCACGAGCTCGTAGGTTTCGCCCTTCTCGGCGGCCTCGTCGGGCGGCCGCTGTTGGGCCTGTTCGTGGGCGCGGTCCCGTTTCTTCTGGGCGTCGCTTCTCCCGCCGAGGACGACCTTGAGGACGATCAACAACACGAGGACGGCGAGGACGGCGGCACCACCGATGACCAGCGTCTGCATTGACGGGCCTACTCTTGGGTCCCCCAAAGCGGTTGTGGCGACGGACGCGCAGACAGAAGGTTGATACCCGGCCCAACCCCAGCACTCACCGATGACAGACCGGGAGGTAAGCGTCGTGTTGCCCGCCTACAACGAGGCGGACACCATCGAGTCCACCGTCGAGGTGACCGTCGAGACGCTCGCCTCCTTCCTGCCGGCCGACGCCTTCGAGGTGCTCATCGCCGAGGACGGCTGTGACGACCGGACGCCCGAAATCGCCGACCGACTGGCCGCCGAGGACGACCGAATCCGGCACTTCCACAGCGACGAGCGGTTGGGCCGCGGTGGCGCCCTCGAACGCGCCTTCGAGGAAAGCGACGGCGACGTCCTCGTCTACTTCGATACGGACCTCGCGACGGATATGCGGCACCTCGAGGAACTCGTCGAAGCGGTTCGGACCGAGGGCTACGATGTGGCGACAGGGTCGCGCTGGATGCCCGGCAACGTCGCCGACCGCCCATTTGAACGGGACGTCGCCTCGCGGGGCTACAACTCGCTCGTCCGACTCTTCTTGCGCTCGGGCGTCGAGGACCACCAGTGCGGCTTCAAGGCCTTCGACCGCAATGTCCTGCTGTCGCTGGCCGACGACGTCGAGGACGACCACTGGTTCTGGGACACCGAGATACTCGTCCGCGCCCAGCAGGCCGGCTACGACATCAAGGAGTTCCCCGTCGACTGGGAGCCGAAAGGCGACACGAAGGTCGACCTCGTGCGGGACGTCTTCGGGATGGGCAGCCAGATCCTGCGCCTCTGGTGGCAAGTCGGCGTTCGACCGAAGATCGACCGCCGGGTGACGATGGCCGCCGGGACGTTGCTCATCGTCCTCGCCGTCGCCCTGATGACCGTCTATCTCGACCCGCGGGAGGTCCTCGCGGAGATGCGGGCGGCCGACCCCGTTCTCGTGGCGGTCGCGACGCTGGTGTATCTCGCCTCCTGGCCCTTCCGTGGCCTTCGCTATCGCGACATCCTCTCGGAGTTGGGCTATCGTGAGAGCCTCGGCTTTCTGACCGGTGCGGTCTTTATCAGCCAGACCGGCAATCTGGTCTTTCCCGCGCGGGCCGGCGACGCCATCCGCGCCTACATCGTCAAGGCCCGCCGGGGCATCCCGTATCCGACCGGCTTCGCCTCGCTGGCCATCGAACGCGTCTTCGATCTGTTGACGATCACGGTGATGGCAGGGACGACGCTACTTGCGTTGGCCGCCGCAGGAGTTGATGTGACCGCGCTGCAGTCGGCAGGACCGGGCGGTGACGTCGAACGGAGCGGCCGACAGGCCGTCCTCGTCGCTGCGGGCGTCGGCCTCGCCGCGCTGCTCGCGGTGGGCGTCATCCTCGCGACGGCCCGCTCCGACCGCAACCTCGTGCGGTCGGCGCTCGGCCGCATCAGCAGCGACTCCTACGTCGACTACGTCGCGGGCGTCGTCGAACAGTTCGCCGGGGACGTCCAGACCATCGCCGAGGACCGCCGGGCCTTCGCCGTCGTCGGTGCCTCCAGTCTCCTCATCTGGGGTATCGACGTGGTGACCGCCATCGTCGTCTTCGCGGCCTTCGGCGTCGACGTCCCGCTGTGGGCGCTCGTGGCCGTCGGTTTCTTCGCCGTCAGCGTCGGCAACCTCGCCAAGGTGCTGCCGCTGTCACCCGGTGGAATCGGCCTCTACGAGGGCGCCTTCACGCTCATCGTCGTCGCGCTGACGCCCGTCGTCTGGCCCGTCGCCCTCGGGGCGGCCATCGTCGACCACGCCATCAAGAACCTCGTCACCGTCGCTGGCGGCGTCGCCTCGACGCTGTTCTTCAACGTCTCGCTGACCACTGCGGTCGAAGGGGCAAGCGAGGCAGAGCGTGACACGCCACCCCATGATTAATACTTAAGGACAGATCTCCGTCCCGCTGAGTCGTTCAAAAACGGGGGGCTCGGGTACCAGCGCTCGAAAATACCGATGGGTTTAAATACTGGCGCTACTTGTATATGATAGCGAACCGCTGACCGGGCTTTCTCGGGGCGTATCCCACCTGGTAGCACCCGCCTTGTAGCATGAGCAAGCACACTCGAACACGAACGACCGAGACGGAAACGGAATCCGAACGAGACGAGACGGTTGGCTGTCCCGAATGCGGCGGGAAGCTGAGCGCCGACACCGAGCACGGCGAGACCGTCTGCCGCGATTGCGGCCTCGTCGTCGAGGAAGACGAGATCGACCGCGGGCCGGAATGGCGCGCCTTCGACAGCGCCGAGAAGGACGAGAAGTCCCGCGTCGGTGCCCCCACCACGAACATGATGCACGACAAGGGGCTGTCGACGAACATCGACTGGCGCGACCAGGACGCCTACGGCAACTCGCTGTCCTCGAACCAGCGCCAGAAGATGCAACGCCTCCGCAAGTGGAACGAGCGCTTCCGGACGCGCGACTCCAAGGAGCGGAACCTCAAGCAGGCGCTCGGCGAGATCGACCGGATGGCATCCGCACTCGGCCTCCCGGACAACGTCCGAGAGACCGCCTCCGTCATCTACCGGCGCGCGCTCGACGAGAACCTCCTGCCGGGTCGCTCCATCGAGGGCGTCTCGACGTCGTCGGTCTACGCCGCCGCTCGACAGGCTGGCGTCCCCCGGAGCCTCGACGAAGTCGCCGGCGTCTCCCGCGTCGAGAAGAGCGAGATCGCACGTACCTACCGCTACGTGGTCCGCGAACTGGGTCTCGAAGTCCAGCCCGCCGACCCCGAAAGCTACGTGCCACGCTTCGCCAGCGACCTCGACCTCTCCGACGAGGCCGAGAACCGCGCCCGCAAGCTCCTCCAGAACGCCAAGGAACAGGGCGTCCACTCCGGTAAATCGCCTGTCGGCCTCGCCGCCGCTGCGGTCTACGCCGCCTCCCTCCTCACGAACGAGAAGACCACGCAGGCCGCCGTCAGCGAGGTCGCCGACATCTCCGAGGTCACCATCCGGAACCGCTACCACGAACTGCTCGAAGCCGAGCAGGACCTCGCGTTCGCATAGCCACTTTTTGCACGCTCCGCCGGTCTTGCGCGCTACGGCGCCAGACCCGGCTCCGCGGTCATCAGATTCC
>NZ_JAZKTR010000128.1:0-6657 GCF_036625485.1 Natronomonas sp.
ACCAACTTCGCGGCCTTCTCGACGACCGCCGGCGAACTCTTCGGCGGGCCCCTCGCCCTCGAAGGCATGATGGCATTCATGCTCGAAGCCACCTTCCTCGGCATCTTCGTCTTCGGACGCGAACGGGTCAGTGACCGCCTCTATATGATTTCGAGCGTGTTCGTCGGCCTCGGGACGTGGCTGTCGGCCATCTGGATCCTCATCGCCAACTCCTGGATGCAGACACCCAGAGGATACGAGATGGTGACCGAAAACGGCCAACCGGTCGTCATGCTGGTCGACCCGATCGCGGCCTACGCCAATCCGCGCTTCCCGTGGATGTTCGTCCACATGCAGAACGCCGCGGTCCTTTCGGTCGCCCTGTTCATGACCGGCGTTGCCGCCTACTACGTCTGGACGAACCGCGACACCGAGTTCTGGCGGAAGACGATGAAGATCGGCCTCGCCGTGTTGCTCGTTACCGCGCCGCTTCAGGCGATTCACGGCGACGCCTACGGTCGACACGTCTCGGAGACCCAACCACAGAAGTTCGCCGCCATGGAGGCACAGTACGAGACCGACTCCGGAGTCGGTCTGAAGCTACTGGCCGTTCCGACCGAGATAGAGGACATCACAGACCCCCACGCCGAGGACCTCTTCGTCATCGAGGTGCCGTTCGTCGCCTCGCTTCTCGCGAGTGGTGGCGACCCAGGGGCGACGATTACGGGCTTGAACGATATGGAGTCGGAAGCCCCACCGGTCGCCATCGTCTTCTGGGCGTTCCGGGCGATGGTGGGCCTGGGGTTCTGGTTCATCCTGCTGGCGTTCTGGGGCGGCTACCGGTGGCTCCGTGGGGAGTTGTTCGAGGACGATCTGCTGGCAAAGGCGCTCGTGGGGTCGTCTGTACTCGGGATCCTCACCGTCGAGTTGGGCTGGATCGTCACCGAGGTCGGTCGCCAACCGTGGGTCATCCAGGGCATCATGAAGACCAGCGACGGCGTCTCTCCCGGGTTGACCGGAACGGAGGCCTTCATCACGCTGGCCGGCTTCGTCGGTGTCTACACGGGACTTTTGGTCCTCTACTGGTATGTCGTGATTCGACTCATCCGGGAGGAGGCACCGACGGCCCCGGCGGCACCGAGGACCGATACGGGCGGCTCCAGAGAGGTCGTCCCGAGCGATGACTGACGCGCTACTCGCGGGGATGCCCGCAAGCCTCGCGACCGAACCCCTGTTCGGATTACCACTGGGTCGACTCTGGCTCGGGCTGGTGTTCGCGGTGTTCGGGACCTTCCTGTTCCTGGACGGGTTCGACTTCGGCGTCGGCGCGCTCTTTGCGACGCGTTCGGACGAACACGAACGCGAGCAGTTGCTCGCAGCCATCGGACCCTTCTGGGACGGCAACGAGGTGTGGCTCGTCGTCTTCGGCGGCATGCTGTTCGCCGTGTTCCCGAAGGTGTACGCCAGCCTGTTCAGCCGCCATTACCTGTTGATGTTCGCCATTCTAGGGGCGCTCATCCTCCGCGGGCTCGCCCCCGAAATGTACGAACAGCGCGAGGACGACGCCTGGACGCGCTGGTGGGGCCGAGCCTTCGTCGCCGGGAGCGTCGCCGCGCCCTTCTTCCTCGGCGTCTTCGCCGGCAACTGGTTGTTCGGCGTCGACGGGATGGCCTCGGTCGGGAGCATGCTGGTCGGCACAGCAACCGTCGCACTCACCGTCGTCGACGGCGCCGCCTACCTGGGGCTGAAGACACGCGGCGACGTGCGTCTCGAAACGCGACTGTACGGGTATCTCGCACAGGCCGCTTACCTCCTGTTTGTGGTCGCTGCACTCATCGTCGGGAGCCGCTCGGCACCACACGTCGAGGTGTTCGGCATGCCGACGGTCGGCCTGCTCGGTGTGACAGTCCTCCTGGCCGTCGCATACGTCGCTGCCGCCTGGCTCGGTCGCCATTACGTGGCGTTCGTGGCCGTCGCAGCCCAAGTCTACGGCCTCGCCGCACTCGTCGCGATACTGCTGTATCCAGTGGTCGACCCGGTGTCAGCTCTCAGCGTCGAGGACGCAGTGGTCTCGACGCTATCACTGAATCTCGTCACCATCGGCACGGCCTTCCTGTTGCCGATAATCGTGCTCTATTTCGTCGTGCTGTACTCCGCGTTTAGCGGTCCCGTCGAAGAAGGGGAAGCGTACACGTAGCTCCCCTCCGGGTTTCGATTCCGTTCAGGAAACCATGCTGAGGCTCCCGTCTGGCGGTCGGCTCCGACCAGTGGGCCCGGTAGCTACGCCGGCTGCCACTTCCGGTAGAAGCCGACACCGAACGCCATCAGGATGGCCCCGATGCCGACACGGCGCAGGAGGGACACGTAGTCACCGGTGGCTGCGAACTGGAGTAGCCCGACGCCGATGAGAAATGCGACTACGGCGATGAAAAGAACGAGCATCCACGTTCCGGCGTCGATGTGTTCCGTCTCGAACATGGGATTTCGACGAGGGGCGGGCGTGTGGAACGACGCCAGTCGGAGCGGCCACGGCGGAGCGGGATCGACTGGGCGTGAATCCGGCCGGCGCGGAACTGTTCAGTGTGTCGCCGTCTCGGGCGAGAATCCGATTCCAGTGAGCAGCAGACCGGCGATGATGAGAAGCCCCAGCCCGAGTGCCGTGACGATGTCGCCGAGTCTGAACATCCAAGCGGCCATCCCGATGCTCGCGACGACGATCAGCAGACCGGCGACGAGCAGCGGGCGGTTGATGGATTCGGGGTCACGTGTTGTCGACATGGTTGAATACAGTAGAAACAACGGTTCGAACGCTCTAAAGGCGATTCATCGGGGATATTATTGACTGGACGTGCGCCCGACCCACCGGTGCCAGCAATAATTCCTACTCCTTCGACAAGCCTCGCGTGGCTACAGACTGGGCGTTCTCGACAGGGAACACTATACCCAACGTTGGTAGTACCGGGTCACCTACCCTCGCGTATGCCCAAAGCAGCACCCTTCGAGACCCACACCGAGCGCTACGAGGACTGGTTCGAGAAATACGACGATGCCTACCAGTCCGAACTGAACGCTCTGGACCGGTTCGTTCCGGCGACCGGTCGCGGAATCGAGATCGGCGTCGGCAGCGGACGGTTCGCCGGGCCACTGGGCATCGACATCGGGATAGACCCGGCCGAGGCGATGCTCGAACACGCCCAAGAGCGGGGCGTCGACGTGGTCAAAGGCGTCGCCGAACACCTCCCGTTCCGAGACGACACCTTCGAGACCGCGCTGATCGTGACGACGATATGTTTCGTCGACGACATCCCCCGGACGCTGGCCGAAGCCGACCGAATCCTCTCGGAGTCGGGGAGCCTCGTAATCGGATACATCGACAAGGACAGCCCCGTCGGCCAGATCTATCAGGAGAACAAAGAACAGAACCCCTTCTACAGGGAGGCGACGTTCGTCACGACCGAAGAACTCCTCGAAGCCCTCGAAGCCGCCGGATTCACCGACTTCGAGTTCGTGCAGACGATATACCAGTGGATCGACGAGCTAGACGGTCCTGAACCGGTCGAAGAAGGCTACGGCGAGGGGTCGTTCGTCGGCATCAAAGCCAGTCGATAGCGGGGTTCGACGTTAGAGTAGGTGGCCGTCCGCTCACGAGGTAGACCGTCCACGGCGGGTTTTTTGAGGGTTGCCACTTATCGAGCGTGTATGTCCCGGGACGACCGGCCGCTGCCGACCCAACTGCAAACCGCCTTCGACGAGTTGCAGTATCCCATCGAGGACGAGGCGGATTTCGCGGTCACCTTTCCGTCGTGGTCGAGTACGAGTTTCGAGGCGGAGGGGCTGTCCGTCCGCCCGTCGGAACTCTACGCGATGCTTCCGGACGACGGGTTCCCGTACGCGACGGCCGAAGACATCGTCGAGGACTTGCTCGACGAACTCGAGTACGAGGCGTAGTTACGCGCCGTCGAGCAGGCCGCTCAGAAGCGTTTTGGCCAGCCCCTTGTCGAGCGGGTCGTTCGCGTTGCCGCAATGCGGCGACTGGACACACGCCGGACAGCCGTCCTCGCAGGGACAGGAGGCGAGCATGTCTCGGGTCGTCTCCATCAGCCCCTCGATGTCCTCGTATCCCGTTCGAGCGAGGGCGACGCCGCCGGGGTAGCCGTCGTAGATGAAGATGGTCGAGGCACCGGTATGGGGATGCAGGGGCGTCGAGAGTCCGCCAACGTCCCGGCGGTCGCAGAGGACGGTCGTCGGGAACATCGAGATCATGGCGTGTTCGGCGGCGTGGATTCCGCCGGGCAGGTCACCACCGGCCTGCAGGGCTTGCTCCGTGTCGGGCGGTAGCGCGAAGTAGAGCGCCCGCGTCCGGAGGCTGGTTTCGGGCAAGTCGAGTTCCTCGCTGCCCATCGGCTGGCCGCTGGAGGAGTCGAACCGCTGGAAGCCCGTAATCTGTTTGCGCATCTCGACGTCAGCGAATCGGACGGTCACGTCCTCGCGCGTATCGAGCGGCTGTTCGGTGAGGTCCTCCTCGACGGTGATGGTCTTGTCGTGGAGGACCCGCGTGAAGTAGTCGGCCCACGTCGTCTGCAGTTGGGCGACATCGTGGGTGAGGTCCAACTCCGTCACCTCGTAGGTGCGGCCCTGATGATGGTAGATGGCGCCCGGATGGGCATCCCGGAGCGCGTCGTCGAATGGGAGTTTCGCGATGGTGTCTCCGTTCGGGCCGCGGAGTTGAATCTCCCGGTCGTCGACGGTCCGGAGGCTCATATCGTACTGTGGCTGTGGGCCGTCGTTGAGCCAGCGGACGCCCTCACTCGTCTCGCGGCGGGAGAGCAGGCCGTCGTCGGTCAACTCGCCGACCACCTCCGGGAATCGCTGGCCGAAGTATCGGTCGTCCTCGGGGCGGAGCCACGACTCATCGGCGGCCGACCGGACGTGTGGCGGCATGAGCCGGTCGTTCTCCGGGTTCGTGACGGCTTTCTCGGAGTCGCCCTCGAAGAAGGCGTCGGGGTTCGACATCAGGTACTGGTCGAGTTGGTCCTCCCCGGCGACCATCGCGACGAGCGAGGGGTCGGTCCCCCGACCGGCACGGCCCGCTTGCTGGAAGGCGGCCATCCGGGTTCCGGGGTAGCCGTCCAGTATCACCGCGTCGAGGCCGCCGATGTCGACGCCCAGTTCGAGCGCGTTCGTACTCCAGACGCCGCGGACGTCGCCCGACTGGAGTCCGTCCTCGATTTCTCTGCGCCTATCGTCGGTGAGCGCGGCCTGATAGGCTTCGATGTTGCGCGCGAGGTCGGCTTCCCCGCGCTCGCGGAGCGTGTTCGCGCTCTTCGAGGCGTAGCGTTCGGCCGTCTGCCGCGCGCTCGTGAACACGAGCGTCTGGTAGCCCTTCGCGACGAGGTCACAGAACAGCCGCTCGGTTTCGGTGTGGCTGGAGCGTCGGCGGCCACCGCCAGCCTCGTCGCTGCCCCATCCGCCCTCGTCGTACTCCGGTGGGTTCCACAACAGCCAGTGGGTCGGCCCCGTCGTGCTGTCGTCGGTATCTATCAGTCGGATGCCATCGGGCTCTCGACCCGTCACCGTCGCGGCGTGGTCGACAGGATTGCCGATGGTCGCCGAACAGCAGACGAACTCGGGGTCGGCGCCGAACTCCTCGCAGAGACGGAGGAGGCGGCGGAAGACCAGCGAGACGTGGCTGCCGAAGACGCCGCGGTACTCGTGGACCTCGTCGACGACGACGGTTTCCAGCCGCTCGAAGAACCACTTCCAGAGGCGGCGGGCATGCGGCAGGAGGCCGTAATGCAGCATGTCGGGCGTACATAGCAGAACCGTGGGCTGGCGGTCGCGGACGGCTTCCTTTTCGCTTCGTGACTGCCGACCCGTGTACTGGTCGACGGTGACGCCGCTGCCGAACCCGAGGCCGTCGGCGAGGTCCGACAGCGTCTCGGTCTGGTCGTTTATAAGTGCGACCTGCGGGGCGAGATACAGCGTCGTCGCGCGGCGGCCGGAGCGTCCCGCTCCGGTCTCGTCGGCCGAAGGTCGACGGCCGTCCATCGCTCTCTCGAAGGCAGGCACGGTGTAGGCGAGGCTCTTGCCGCTGGCCGTCTCGGTGGCGAGGACGGCGTCGTCGCCATCACGGACGGCTTCGATAGCCCGTGCCTGATGGCGATAGAGTCGGTCGATACCGCGATCTTCGAGTGCGCTTTCGAGGCGGCTATCGACGTCGATATCGGCGAATCGTGGCTGGTCGCCGGGGAGGACTTCGTGGGCGCGAATCTGGTCCTCGTAGTATGGGCGTTCGCGGAGCCACGCGACGGTTTCGTCCACGCCCATCGTTACGACTGCGCCGTCCTAACGGTTCCGCCTGCGGCCCGTTTCGACGCCCGCTCCAAGAAAGGCCGGAGACACAGGGGCGAAGCGCTATAGCTATCGTTCTCACACGGGTCGACATGCGCTGCGTGGAGTTACAGATACGGCCCGAGGGGCGGCGATGGTTCCACCCCGTCGACGAACACGTCGCCAACGACCCTGACCCTCGTCACGGGCCGATTCACAACTTCAATCTCCTCGACGACGGGACGGTCGTACTCCTCTACGAGATATATGGTCCGAAGGACCGAATCGACGAACTGCTCGAAGCGTACGGGACTGGCCTGAAACGCGATACGACGGAGGTCTCGGAGA
>NZ_JAZKTR010000129.1:0-6639 GCF_036625485.1 Natronomonas sp.
GGATAAGCAGAATTATGCCCGAACCGTCCCAAAGGGTGAGTAATGGGAGTCCTCGAAGACAAGGCGCGAGCGCGGGTCTTCTACAAGTACCTCTCGAAGGCGTACGATACTATCAACCCGTTCATCTGGAACGAGGAGATGCGCGACGAGGCGCTCGAATGGCTCGACGTCGAGTCGGGTGATCGGGTCCTCGATGTCGGCTGTGGCACCGGCTTCGCCACCGAGGGCCTGCTCCAGCACACCGACGATGTCTGGGGCCTCGACCAGTCGGCCCACCAACTGGAGAAGGCCTTCGCCAAGTTCGGCAAACGCGGGACCGTGAAGTTCCATCGCGGCGACGCCGAACGCCTCCCCTTCGATGACGACAGTTTCGACGCCTACTGGTCGTCGGGCTCTATCGAATACTGGCCGAATCCCGTCGATGCGCTCCGGGAGGCCCGCCGCGTGACCGAGCCCGGTGGCACCGTGATCGTGGTCGGCCCCGATTATCCAAGTTCGACGCTGTTCCAGAAGCTCGCCGACGCCATCATGCTGTTCTACGACGAGGAGGAGGCCGACCGGATGTTCGCCGAGGCCGGCTTCGAGGAGTTCGAACACCACATCCAACAGCGCGCGCCCGGTACACCGCGGGCCATCACGACGGTTGCCCGCGTCCCCGACGACACGGGGGATGACGCGAGCGACGAGGAAACGACCGACGCCGAAACGGCGTCGACTGCCTGAATCTCATCCCACACTAGCGGTAACGGTCAGTTCTGCGATTTTGTGGCCATCGGCGTAGAGCCGGATTTCAACGCTCGCGCCCGCGTACGGGATCGGACTGTTCGTCCCCGCGATACGGAAACTCGCCGTTTCGCCCGCCCGCCAGTCACCGGCCCGGGCGCTGTTGAACGGGCCTGTCGGGCCGCTCTCGAATCCACGGGCCGAAAAGAATGGTACGGGCGGCTGTGTGTCAAGCGACTCGCCGTCGACTCGAACGCGCACGCGAAGGGTCTCGGGGTCTATCGCGGCGCCGCCGCGATGGGTAAGCCGAACCGTTCCGTCAGCCTCAGCCTCGGCATCGAAACTCGCGGCAGGTGCGGTGCTGGGCGGTTCGACGGCGACTGCGGCACCGACGATGACGGCACCGGCCACGGTTATCGCCGTCAACAGCAGACAGCCGATGACTGGGGACAGCGCCCGTTCGGACACGGGGCGTCTGGCTCCGCTATCGTATAAAAAGGCTCGGCAGCGGCGACCGCCGATCACACGGGTCGTTGTAGTCTTGTCTCGGCGAGCCCCCGGTACGGCTTGGCGCTCGCCGGTAATTCGTTACAAAGACCCGTATCAGTCCAGACGCGTTTCGACAGAGATCGTCCGGCCGTCGTGTGTCGCATTGACCGTCACGTCGCCATGCGGGCCGACGGTCCACAGGCGTTCGCCGTCCGTCGACCCGACCGGCTCGCCGTTCACGTCCACGGTGGCGTCGACGCGTTCGTCGGTCTCGTTGTCGACCACGGCGACGCCGAGGGGGCCGCCGGCTCTGGTCGTCTCGACGACGAGTCGGAGGTCGCCGCCGGCAGTTTCGTTCTCGACGGTCGTCGTCGGAACCAGCGAGGGGTCGTTGAACTGGAACTCCCGAAAGACGTCCTCGGTCGACCCATCGAAGAAAAGGACGAGGCCCGGCGTCGTCGCTGCGTGGGTGTGGCCGACGTCGAGGGGCCAAACGCCCGCGGTAGTGAACACGTGGGGGCGGCCGCCGTATCGACCGATCTGGATGCCGCCGTCCTGATTCTCGCTGGCCCACGGGTAGAGTTCACCGAACCGTCGTTCGACGTCTTCGGCGTCGAAATCGGATGGAGCCGCCGGCCCCCGGGCGTCCCGGACGTGGGCTTCCCGAACGTACTGCGGGTCGTCGAATTCGGGGTCGTCGACGGTCGCCAGTGCGATGTCGGCGTCCTCGGTTTCGATGTAGACGCGGTTACCCTCGCCGGTCTCCGTCGCCTCGGCGAGTTGTTGCCGCACCGGGCCGTACAGCGGCAGTAGCCGTGCTCGGAACGACGCTATCTCCTGCTGTGTGAGGACGGGGGTGTCGAGCCGGCTGTTCTGTCGGTGTAGCTCGGCGACGGCCCCGTCGGTCTTCCGGGCCTCGGTGTCGATAACGGCGAGCGTTCTGACGAACTGCGTGTCGGTCGAATCGCCGTCGGCGTACCTGCCGACCGCGTTCCGTTCGCGTCGTTCCAGACGGTCGATACGGGCGCTGATCCGGTCGGCGGCGCGACGGACGGCCGCCCTGCGCTCGGTTTCGTTCTCGGCGTTCCGGACCGCTTTCTGAAGCGCGATCTCGGTCGACCGAACGCGAATCGACGCCGTGCGACCGGCAACGGCGGCAGCCACGTCGAGTTGGCTGTCAGTCGTGGCGGTGCGGTCGGGGTCCCCGTCGGAAACCGCGAGGTAACCCGTCGTGTTGTCCGCACTGACGACGTTCGATTCGCCGTGTTCGGTCGCCGTCGAGGCTTGCGCCCCGTCAGCGGCGACCGGCACACCGGCGACCAGCGAAAGACAGCAAAGGAGGGCGACTGCGACCACACGGAGGCCGTTCATACTCGGGGGTCGACGTGCGAGAACAAAAAGCCGACCGTCCGCTCTTCGTCTCACCTTACGGCAGATGACGGGGCGAGAGCCGCCGAGACCGTTTATAAAGCTCTGAAACCTTTCATCAGCCGATGGAAAGCGTTTTCCCGCGCGGGTGTGCATAAATCGCCCAATGCGGTACCGCCGCCCCGTGCTGCTGTGTGCCCTCCTCCTCGTGGCGTCGATCGTCGGTGCCGTCCCGGCGAGCGCCCAGCCCGCCGGCGAGGAGACCACCTTCGAGGTGCAACTCCAAGACGACGGGGACGCCCGGTGGACCATCGTCGTCGGCGTTCCCCTCGAAGACCGGACGGACATCGAGGAGTTCCGCGAGTTCGGCGAGAGTTTCGAGAACAGCGAGGAGGACTTCCCGGTCGGGGTCGAGGTATTCGAGCGGGCCGCCGGGGAGGCTTCGACGGCGACCGGTCGGGAGATGTCCATCGAATCCACCGAACGGAACGCCGTCGTCGTCAACGAGACCGTCGAAGGCAACGCGACCGGCTACGGGGAGTTACGCGTCTCGTTTACGTGGACCTCCTTCGCCCGTATCGGCGAGAACGAAACGATGTACGTCGGCGACGCGTTCAACACCACCGACGGAACGTGGCTTCCGGGACTGGAGCGCGACCAGACGCTCATCATCCGGTCGCCGCCGGGCTACGGCAGTCCGACGACCTCCCCGATCGGTGCCGAAGGCGGCGACCTCCGGTGGGAGGGCCCACAGACCTTCGAACCGGGCTACTTCGAGATCGAGTACCAGCCCCGTTCGACCGGACCGGTGGATCCGGGAACGGATCTCTCGACGATCCTGCTCGTCGGTGCGTTGCTGTTCAGCGCTGCGGCGCTGCTGCTCGGCCTCTACCTCCTCTGGCGGCGTCAGGAGAACGAAAGCCCGCTCTCGACGGTGACCGACCTCGGGCAAAGCGAGGCCGAACCGACGCCGGAACCCGACACCGGTTCCGAACCGGCCCCCGACGCCCCGACCGGCGTTGCGGACGACGAGGAGCCTGACCTCGAACTCCTCTCTGACGAGGAGCGAGTCGAATACCTGCTCGAACAGAACGGTGGGCGGATGAAACAGGCCAACATCGTCAAGGAGACCGGCTGGTCGAACGCCAAGGTCTCACAGCTCCTCTCGTCGATGGAGGAGGAAGGCCGCGTCGACAAACTCCGCATCGGCCGGGAGAACCTCATCAGCCTCCCCGACGAAGGCCTCGGCGAGATCACCGAGAACGACGGGTAGCCGACCGATACGGCGACATCTCTTTTCCCGTTGAACAGTGTTTATGGGGGTATAAGACCCCGACAAACGCTGTACGATTCGGAAACGTTTAACCACGGACAGCCGTCATATTCGGTGATAGCCGCATGAAGATACTTGTCACCGTCAAAGAGGTGGCTGAAGTCGAGGACCAGTTCGAAATCTCGGGCCTCGACATCGCCGACAGCTCCCTCGAATACGACCTCAACGAGTGGGACGACTACGCCGTTGAGGAAGCCGTACAGCTCAGCGAAGAACACGACGACGTCGAAGTCGTCACCGTCACCATCGGCCCCGAGCGCTCCGAGGAAACCGTCCGTATGGCCCTCGCGAAGGGTGCCGACCGCGCCATCCGCGTGTGGGACGACTCCATCGAGGACGCCCAGTTCCTCGACGTCGACACCAAAGCCGAAATCATCGCCGCCGTCGCCGAAGCAGAAGACCCCGACTTCATCCTCTCCGGTGTGCAGGCCGGCGACGACGCCAACGGCGCCACCGGCGTCGCCGTCGCCGAACGCCTCGGCTTCGAATGGGGCGCCGTCGTCAACGCGCTGGACCTCGACGTCGACGAAGGCGTCGCCGCCGTCCACCGCGAACTGGAAGGTGGCATCGAAGAGCTGACGGATATCGAGATTCCCGCCGTCCTCACCATCCAGACCGGGATCAACGAACCCCGGTACGCCAGCCTCCGTGGCATCCGGCAGGCCCAGCGCAAGCCCCTCGACGTCCAGACCCTCGACGACCTCGGCCTCGACGCAAGCGTCGTCGACTCCGAAATCGAGCGCACCGCCATGTACGAACCCGAATCCGAAGGCGACGCCACCCTCTGGGAGGGCAGCGCCGAGGACACTGCCAACGAACTGGCTGACTTCCTCCGCGACAAAGGGGTGGTCGAAGGATGAGCGTGCTTGCCGTCACCGAACACCGCCGCGGCGACCTTCGGGACATCTCCCTGGAGATTATCACGGCCGGCCGCGAACTCGCCGACGAACTCGGCGAGGAACTGAACCTCGTCGTCATCGGCGGCGACGTCGACGGCTTCGCCGAGGACTGCAACCGCGACGGCGTCGACACCATCTACACCGTCGACGAGGGCGAGGAGTTCAACCACGGCGTCTACACCCAGGCCATCGAACAGCTCCACGCCGAACTGGAGCCGACCGCGCTGCTGGCGCCGAACTCGGTCAACGGCCTCGACTACGCGCCCGCCGTCGCCGAGAGCCTCGACCTCCCGCTTGTCACCGACGCCGTCGCCCTCGAGGGCGGCCAGCCCGTCGAAGTCACCCGCGAACAGTACGGCGGCAAGGTCGAGACGACCTACGACGTCGACGCCGACCAGTACGCCGTCACCATCCGCTCGGCGGAGTGGCCGGTCGCCGAGGACGCCGGCGACGCCGCCATCGAGTCCTTCGAGGCGGACATCGACTACGACGCCATCGGCGCGACCGTCAACGGCTTCGAGGAAGTCGCCGGCGGCGACGTCGACATCACCGAGGCCGACGTGCTCGTCTCCATCGGCCGCGGGATCGAAGAAGAGGAGAACCTCCCGCTGGTCGAGGAACTGGCCGACGCCCTCGGCGCGACGCTGTCGTCGTCGCGACCCATCGTCGACAACGGCTGGCTGCCGAAGAACCGCCAGGTCGGCCAGTCCGGGAAAGTCGTCGAGCCCGACGTCTACATCGCCATCGGCATCTCCGGGGCCGTCCAGCACGTCGCCGGCATGAAGGGCGCCGACACCATCATCGCGATCAACACCGACCCCAACGCGCCGATCTACGACATCGCCGACTACGGTATCGTCGACGACCTCTTCGAGGTCGTGCCGCAGCTCATCGAGGAGTTCGGCGGCGAAGCGCCTGACGTCTAACGCAGCCACTTTTTGCACGCTCCGCCGGTCGCGCCTGCTCCGGGGCGCGACACGGCTCCGCGGTCTGATGACGGCAAAAACGTGGGAAACATATGCGCGCTGCGTGGCGGCTTCGCCGCCACGTTATAAGATTGTGAGCGAAGCCCGCAACCCACTCCGCCTGTCGCTCGGCGGAGGCTATCTACCGCTGTTTCTTTGCCAGCCGAAACGTAGTCGGTAGACTGTTTTTTACGAAATCGAAGGTTCGGTCCCCGACGTCTCCTGACCGCATCCGTTAGGTACTTGCGGCGACCATACCTACCACTTTTATGGAATATCTGGAGCGTCGCCGGTCGTTGGTCGACGGCCGGATGGAGGCGGTCCTCGACGCCACCGAACCCGAGACGATGACGGACCGGCTGGAGCACGTCTCGCTTTCGGGGGGCAAGCGCGTCCGCCCCATCGTGACGCTTTTGACGTTCGAAGCCGCCGGTGGCGAACTGGAGGGCGAGGACGGTCTCGCTTCGGAACCGTCCCGCAACGCCGTCGATTTCGCCGTCGGCATCGAGTTGGTGCACAACGCCTCGCTGGTCATCG
This sequence comes from Natronomonas sp., assembly GCF_036625485.1. Taxonomy (GTDB): domain Archaea; phylum Halobacteriota; class Halobacteria; order Halobacteriales; family Haloarculaceae; genus Natronomonas. The sequence goes on from NZ_JAZKTR010000129.1 coordinate 6,315, forward strand.
ACGACATCATCGACGAGTCGGACCTCCGCCGCGGCGTCGCCAGCGCGTGGTCGGCGTTCGGCCACGGCGCGGCTATCGTCGCCAGCGACGGCCTGCTCGGCGAGGCGTTCGAACTGTTCTCGGCCGACGAGCGGGCGATGCAGGCGGTCACCGAGTCGATGGTCGAACTCGGCGAGGGCGAGGCGACCGAACTGGTCGAACAGCCCGCCAGCGAATCGGAGTACATGGAACTGGCCCGCCGGAAGACGGGCGCGCTGTTCCGGGCGGCCGCCGAACTCGGTGCGGTCGCGGCCGACGCGGATCCGCACACGGTCGAGGCCTTCGG
>NZ_JAZKTR010000130.1:0-6527 GCF_036625485.1 Natronomonas sp.
TCGAGCGGATGTTCGACCGGATGAGTAACCGCCTCGAACCGTTCGACGAGGGCGCCTTCGAGGGAGCGGTCGCCGTCGACGTCGAGGACACCGAGGAGGCCTACGTCGTCACCGCGGACCTGCCGGGCTTCGACCGCGACGACATCGACGTCGAACTCGCGGGCGATCGCCTGACGCTGTCGGCGAGCCATACCGAGGAGGAATCCGAGGAAAGCGAAGGCGAAGGGGGGCGCTATCTCCGACGGGAGCGCCGCCAGCAGTCGGCCAGTCGGTCGGTCCGACTGCCCGAGCCCGTCGACGAGAACGCGACCGAGGCCGAATACCGCAACGGCGTCCTGACGGTCACGCTCCCGAAGGAATCCGAGGGCGGCTCCGGCCACGACATCCCCATCAACTGACCCCGGAATCCCCTTTCATTTTTATACGGAACGCGGCCGTATCGCCGTCTGTCGACCGTCGAACGACCGTCTGACGAGCCCTCCATCTGGCCGCTGTCGTGCGATTACACTTTCACTCCGCATGGCAGGGTTTTATGATGGTCCCATGCGCCTATTCTGATGCACACGCTCCTTCCCCTTTGGCCCACCACCGCCGACGACGGTGCCGGCGGCCCGGAAGGCCTACCATTCATCCACGAGTAGCCGTGGGTATGCTCGAGTTCGCCGACGTGGAAGCGGCCCGCGACGTCGTCGCGGAGACCGCCCGGGAGACCCCCCTCGAACACTCCAACACGTTCTCGAAGCGCACCGGTGCCGACGTCCACCTGAAACTGGAGAACTTCCAGCGCACCGGCTCGTTCAAGATCCGCGGCGCGACGAACAAGATCGCCCAACTGACCGACGAGGAACGCGACCGCGGCGTCGTCACCGCCAGCGCCGGCAACCACGCCCAGGGCGTCGCGCTCGCGGCGACACGGGCGGGCGTCGATTCGACCATCGTCATGCCCGAATACGCGCCGATCTCGAAGATCAACGCCACCCGCGAGTACGGCGCCGAGGTCGTCCTCCACGGCATCGACTACGACGCGGCCGCCGAGAAGGCCCACGAGATCGAACGCGAAGAGGACCGTACCTACGTCCACGCCTTCGACGACCCCGCGGTCATGGCCGGCCAGGGCACCATCGGCCTCGAAATCGTCGACCAGTGTCCCGACGTCGACACCGTCGTCGTCCCCATCGGCGGTGGGGGCCTCATCTCCGGCATCGCCACTGCCGTCAAGGCCCAGACCGACGCCCGCGTCATCGGCGTGCAGGCCGAGGGTGCCTCCAGCGTCGCCGCCTCCCTCAAGAAGGGCGAGGTCGTCGAACGCGATTCGGTCGATACCATCGCCGACGGCATCGCCACACGCAAGGTCGGCGAGCAGACCTTCGAAGTTATCAAAGAACGTGTCGACGAGGTCGTCACCGTCACCGACCCCGAGATCGCCAACGCCGTCGTCTCGCTTTTGGAACGCTCGAAAACCCTCGTCGAGGGTGCCGGTTCCGTCCCGCTTGCCGCCGTCCTCGAAGAGCGCTTCGACTACGAGGAGGGAGAAACCATCGTCCCCGCCCTCTGCGGCGGCAACATCGACCTCAACGTCCTCACGACAGTCATCCGCCGCGGTCTCGTCGAACGCGGCCGCTTCCTCCGGGTCCGGACCGTCCTCAAGGACCGCCCCGGCGCCCTCGAAGAACTCGTCGAACTGCTGGCCGACAACCGGACGAACATCTTCGCCATCGAGCACGACCGCGCCTCCAAGGACATCGCTATGAACGCCGCCGAGGTCGAACTCGACCTCGAAACCCGCGGCCACGAGCACGTACTGGAACTGCTCGACGCGATGGAGGCCGCCGGCTACGAAGTGGAAGTCCTCGCCTGAACCTGGAGTTCCCACAGGCCGACCCGCGGCCGCCCGTTCGCGGGTTGCAGGCCCGCTCACGGCTTACTCCGTTCGCTCGTAGAACGTTCCATGTGGTATGTTCATCATACTCGACAGTTGTTCAGAAATGATTTTCCAGAATCATGTTTCCCAACACATATAAATCAGTCATAAAGGATGCGGCAAATCACGGTATGACACGGTGTCACATCGTCAGCGTTATATACCTACTGTCAACTATGCACATGCATGGCACAGGACACGGCCACTGCGGAGACGGTTTGCGACTGTGAGGTCATGGCGTCCGTGGACAGCGGCAACGACGGCGACCGACTTATCATCGCCGAGCTTTGCCGAGAGGACGCCTACCTCTCCATGTCCACGGCAGCCACAGTCGACGTAGACGACTGGCGATAACCGCGTGGCCGACGGGTGGGGACCCATTTTCGAAGCGCGTAGCGACCGCTCCGAGGGCGGCCCCGGTTTCGCTCTCGGGAGAACACCTTTTTGACCGCTGCCGTCATCCCACCCAGTATGGATTATCAACGCGTCGAGGGCGACCGGGAGTTCGTCGCCCGACTGGAACACGGACGGGATTGGCGCGAGCAGATCGAGGCCTTCGCCGACGCCGAGGGCATCGATGCGGCCTTCTTCTTCGGCCTCGGCGCGGTGCAGGACGCGACCGTTTTCTTCTACGACCAAGAGGTACAGGAGTACTACCCCGTCGAATTCGACGAGCCGTTCGAGGTGACGACCGCGCTGGGGAACATCTCGCATCTGGAGGGGGACCGCTTCGCGCACACGCACGTTACCCTCTCTCATGAGGACGGCACCGTGGTCGGCGGTCACCTCGATTCGGCGACTACCTTCGCGGGCGAACTCTACGTCCGGGAGTTCGACACCCAGCTCGAACGCGAGCACGACGAGACGACCGACCTCGACCTCTGGCCGCTGTAGATGCGTCCCGACGACGAAGCGTACTTCGAGCGGTTGGAATCCGGCCTCGACGAGGCACTGGAAGTCGCCCGCGAGGCCCGACAGCGCGGCGGCGACCCCACCGAGGACGTCGAGATTCCCATCGCGAAGGACATGGCCGACCGCGTCGAGAACATCCTCGGCATTGACGGCGTCGCCGAACGCGTCCGAGAGATGGAAGAAGACCCCGACCTCTCCCGAGAGGAGGCCGCCCTCGAACTCGCCGCCGACTTCGCCGACGGAAAGGTCGGCGACTACGACTCCCGCGCCGGGAAAGTCGAAGGCGCGGTCCGGACCGCCGTCGCCCTGCTGACCGAAGGCGTCGTCGCCGCACCCATCGAGGGTATCGACCGGGTCGAACTGCTGGCGAACGACGACGGCACCGAGTTCATCAACATCTACTACGCCGGCCCCATCCGCTCGGCGGGCGGGACCGCACAGGCGCTGTCGGTGCTCGTGGCGGACTACACCCGGACGCTCATCGGCATCGACGAGTTCAAAGCCCGAAGCGACGAGGTCGAACGCTACGCCGAGGAACTGGCCCTCTACGACAACGAGACGGGCCTGCAGTACTCTCCGAAGGACGCCGAGACGAAATTCATCGCCGAGAACATGCCCATCATGCTCGACGGCGAGGCGACCGGCGACGAGGAGGTTTCGGGCTTTCGGGACCTCGAACGCGTCGACACCAACAACGCCCGCGGCGGCATGTGTCTCGTGCTGGGCGAGGGTATCGCCCAGAAGGCCCCCAAAATCCAGCGGTACACCTCCCAACTCGACGAGGTCGACTGGCCGTGGCTGCAGGACCTCATCGACGGCACCTACAAGAAGGACAAAGGCGGTGACTCGGCCGCCGACGCGGACGACGAGGCCGAAGCCGAGGAGGAAGACGCCGACGGTGACGAGGCGGAAGGCGAGGCCGAGGGAGAAGCCGACGGCCCCGACGGCCCGCCGCGGCACGACCCCTCCAAGAAGTTCCTCCGGGACCTCATCGCCGGTCGGCCCGTCTTCGGCCATCCATCCGAAACTGGCGGGTTTCGGCTCCGCTACGGCCGGTCTCGCAACCACGGCTTCGCGACGGCGGGCGTCCACCCCGCGACGATGCACCTCGTCGACGACTTCCTCGCGACGGGTACCCAGATCAAGACCGAACGCCCCGGCAAGGCCGGCGGCGTCGTTCCCGTCGACTCGATGGAGGGCCCGACGGTCAAACTCGCCAACGGCGACGTCCGGCGCATCGACGACCCCGCGGAGGCGCTGGAGATCCGCAACGGCGTCGAGAAGATCCTCGATCTGGGCGAGTACCTCGTCAACTACGGCGAGTACGTCGAGAACAACCACCCCCTCTCGCCGGCCTCCTACACCCCGGAGTGGTGGAAAGGCGACCTGGGGGCGGCCGGTGCCGACGTGCAGGCCCTAGAGGACTCCCCGCGCGTGGATCTCGAACACCCGAGCGCCGCGCAGGCCCTCGAATGGGTCGACGAATACGGCGCTCCGCTGCATCCGGAATACACCTACCTGTGGCACGACCTCAATGTCGAGCGATTCGAAACGCTTGCGGAGGCCGCAAGTGAGGGGCATTGGGCCGAAGCTGACGGTGCTGCTGTAGCTCCTGCCGACGCCGATTCGCCCAGCGAGCGCACGCTCGTCCTCCCGCGTACCGAACCCGTCCGCGAGGCGCTGGAGGTTCTCATCGTCGAACACACCCAAGGCGAGGAGACGCTGACCGTCCCCGACGCCGTCCCCTTCGTCCAGTCGCTCGGGCTGACCGACGACCTCGAAAAGCCGTGGGACAGCGACGACCTCTCCGAGGACGCCCGCAACTGGGACGACGGCCAAAACGCCGTCGAGGCCGTCAACGAGGTCGCCCCCTTCGAGGTTCGTGAGCGCGCACCCACCCGCATCGGCTGTCGGATGGGCCGCCCCGAGAAATCCGAGAAACGCGACCTCTCGCCCGCGGTGCATACCCTCTTTCCCATCGGCGAGGCCGGCGGCTCCCAGCGGGATATCGCCGCCGCCGCGAAACACAGCGAGAACATGCAGGACACCCCCGGCCGAGTGGAAGTACAGGTCGGCCGCCGCACCTGCCCCGACTGCGGGACCGAAACCCACCGGGCACGCTGTCCCGACTGCAACGCCGTCACCGACCCCCACTACGTCTGCTACAGTTGCGACATCGACGTCGAACCCGACGAGGCGGGACGGGCCATCTGTCCCCGGTGTGAGTCCGAAGCCGAGGCCGTCCAGACGAAGACCATCGACGTCCACGAGGAGTACCGCAATGCCCTCGAGAACGTCGGCGAACGCGAGAACGCGTTCGACGTCCTGAAAGGCGTTCAGGGGCTCTCCTCGGAGCACAAGGTCCCCGAACCCATCGAGAAGGGCGTCCTCCGGGCCAAGAACGGCGTCTCGTCGTTCAAGGACGGCACCGTCCGCTACGACATGACCGACCTCCCCGTAACGTCGGTCCGGGCCTCCGAACTCGATATCACCGTCGGCCAACTGAAGGCCCTCGGCTACGACGAGGACATCCACGGCGACCCGCTGACCCACGAGGACCAACTGGTCGAGTTGCGAGTCCAGGACGTCGTCCTCTCGAACGGCGCCGCCGAACACATGATTCGGACCGCCGACTTCGTCGACGACCTGCTGGAGCAGTACTACGGCATGAACCGCTACTACGACATCGACGACCGCGACGAACTCGTCGGCGAGTTGGTCTTCGGGATGGCGCCACACACCTCCGCCGCAGTTGTCGGGAGGATTATAGGATTTACGTCGGCGGCCGTGGGATACGCTCATCCGTACTTTCACGCCGCGAAGCGGCGGAACTGCGACGGAGACGAGGACTGTGTCATGCTCCTCATGGACGGACTTCTCAACTTCTCTAAATCTTTCCTGCCGAACCAGCGCGGGGGTCGGATGGACGCCCCGCTTGTCATGTCCTCGCGCATCGACCCCGCGGAGATCGACGACGAGGCCCACAACATGGACATCGTCTCGGAGTATCCGCGGGAATTCTACGAGGCCACCCGCGAGATGGCCGACCCCGGCGAAGTCGAGGACCTCATCCAGATCGGCGAGGACACCCTCGGCACCGAAGACCAGTACCGCGGTTTCGAGCACACCCACGATACGGGCGATATCGCCCTCGGACCGGACCTCTCGGCGTACAAGACGCTCGGCGACATGATGGAGAAGATGAACGCCCAGCTCGAGCTCTCACGGAAGCTCCGGTCGGTCGACGAGACCGACGTCGCCGAGCGGGTCATCGAGTACCACTTCCTGCCGGACATCATCGGGAATCTCCGGGCCTTCTCACGGCAGGAAACTCGCTGTCTGGACTGCGGCGAGAAGTTCCGCCGGGTACCCCTGACCGGCGACTGTCGGGAATGCGGCGGTCGCGTCAACCTCACCGTCCATCAGGGGTCGGTCAACAAGTACATCGACACCGCCATCATGGTCGCCGAGGAGTACGACTGCCGCGAATACACCAAACAGCGCCTCAAGATCCTCGACCGTGCGGTCGAATCCATCTTCGAGGACGACACCAACAAGCAGAGCGGGATTGCTGATTTCATGTGAACCGAACTTTTTGCACGGTCGCCTTGCTTCGCTCGGCGACCGGCAAAAACTTCGATGAAAAAGACACGGCGGCCCTCCTTACAGTCGGGCCTTGGTCCCGCGCCTCCCT
>NZ_JAZKTR010000131.1:0-6477 GCF_036625485.1 Natronomonas sp.
GCGTCCGATAGGGTAAAGGCCCATCCGACAGCGTCCGATAGGGCAAAGACCCGCCCGCCACAAGCGGGGGATATGCGCATCGCCGTGCCCAACAAGGGGCGCCTTCACGAGCCAGCACTCGATTTGCTCGAACGCGCCGGCCTGCACGTCAAAGACGGCGCCGACCGGAAACTCTACGCCGACACTGTCGACCCCGACGTGTCGCTGCTTTTCGCCCGCGCCGCCGACATCCCCGAATACGTCTCCGACGGCGCCGCGGCGCTCGGCATCACCGGCCTCGATCAGGCCGAGGAATCCGACGTCGACCTCGTGGACCTGCTCGATCTGGAGTTCGGAAGCTGTCGACTCGTCCTCGCCTCGCCGGAGGACGGCGGCGTTCAGGCCCCCGAGGAACTCACCGGTGGCACCGTCGCCACCGAGTTCCCGTCGATCACCGAGGCCTACTTCGAGGAGTTGGGCATCCAGCCCGACATCGTCGAGGTTTCCGGAGCGACCGAACTGACGCCGCACGTCGATATTGCCGACGCTATCGTCGACATCACCTCGACGGGGACGACCCTCCGGATGAACCGGCTGGCGGTCATCGACGAGGTACTGGAGTCGTCGGTCCGCCTCTTTGCCAACCCGGACGTCGCCGACGACCCGAAGGTCGAACAGGTCCGGACGGCCTTCCAGTCGGTGCTGGACGCCGAGGGCAAGCGCTATCTGATGATGAACGTACCCACGGATGCCCTCGACGATGTCCGCGAGGTCATCCCGGGGATGGGCGGGCCGACGATCATGGACGTGGCCGGCGACTCCGAGGACGAGTCGGTCGTCGCGGTCCACGTCGTCGTCGACGAACGGGAGGTCTTCGAGGTGGTTCCGGAGTTGAAACAGGCCGGCGCAAGCGACATCCTCGTCACCGAGATCGAGCGGCTTGTTCCCTAGACGTGGCTATCGGTTTGTCGAAAACGGGGTGGGGAGAGTGGGGGATACCCCGAGCGCTGGCAGGTCATCGCCGCGAGTGGGGTGGGGGACGCATGTCAATGGTTCGTGACGGACCCGACCAGCGTTTCACACTAACTTACCCTGCATAAAAGAGGTGGTGGCTAACATTTTAGGCCGCCAATCGTCACCCGAACAGGAGGTTCCGGAGCGTGAAGCCGAGAACGACGGCGATGGCGAAGTGAAACGTCGTCAGCAGGGCTGCACCCTTCGTCGTCAGTTTGTAGACGTAGCGGACGGCCACCAGTGTGGCGAGGAAGGCGAACACTGCGATGGCGAGCGGTTCGGCGGCTCCGAGAAGCATCGAGACGGCCGCGGGGACCGGCGAGACGGCGACGGCGCGCTGATGTGGCTCGTCGCCGAGTACCCACAGCGCTGCCAGGTGGAGCGTGACCGCATAGAAAAGCGCGGCCAGCACGAACGTGACGGCGAGCGCGAGCGGGCCGCCGCCGACGAGGTCGGCCTGCAACGGGAGCATACCTCGACTACGGTGCGGCGACGGGAGTAGGTGTCGCTATCCGTCCAGCAGACCGAGTTCTTCCAGCCGCGAGACGATCTTGTCGACGGCTTCCTCTGCGTCTTCGGGCTTTTTGCCGCCCGTGATGACGAGTTTCCCGGAGCCGAAAAGCAGCGCGACGACGTCGGGATCATCGAGACGGTAGACGAGACCGGGGAACTGCTCGGGTTCGTACTCGATGTTCTCGAGCCCGAGACCGATAGCGATAGCGTTGAGGTTGAGATTGCGGCCGAGGTCCGCGCTCGTGACGATGTTCTGGACGACGATTTCGGGGTCCTCGTCGACCTGAATCTCGAGTTCGCGGAGTTTGTCGAAGACGATGCGCAGCGACTCGTGGACGTCGTCGGTGGACTTCGCGCCGGTACAGACGATCTTGCCCGAACGGAAGATGAGAGCCGCCGATTTCGGTTCCTGCGTCCGGTAGACGAGGCCCGGGAACTGCTCGGGGTCGTAGTCCGCACCCTCGAGGTCCATCGCGACGCTCTGGAGGTCGAGTTCCTGACCGATCCCCGTCGACGCGACGACGTTCTCGATATTGATAGTCTCCTTGGGGTCCTGCATGATTCGACTTAAAGCACGTATTTAAGGTTTATAAATGTAGGTGGTCGTTTCTGACAGGTCGCACAAGCGAGTGATGACCGCGCTGTTTATTTGCGGGCGACGGCCAGTTTCGGCCGTGTATCTGTTGGAGCTAGCCGGCGACGAGGACGCCTTCGCGCTTCGGGAGGCAGCCAGCCGCGGCTCCGACGTCGAGTTGCTGGCGCCCGGCCTCGCGACGGCCCGAGGGATTCGTCGTGCCGAGACGCTGGCCTACACGCGCCGCGTCTGTCGACTCGTCGGCACCTGCGAGCCCGCAGTCGAGGACGCGGTCGCCGTGCTGGAAGCCGCGAACATCAATCGCCAAGGCACCGTCGCCGTCCGCGCCCGTGACGTCCGCGGCCGCACGGATATCGACACACAGGCCGTCGAACGCGAACTCGGCGGCGTGCTGGTCGACCGGGGCTTCGAGGTCGACCTCGATGACCCCGAACACACGCTCGTCGCCCTCTTTTCGGACACCGCCGCGCTCGGCTGGCTCGAGTGCGAGACGACGCGGGATTTCGGCGACCGCCAGCCCACCGACAAGCCCTTCTTCCAGCCCGGGAGCATGGACCCGATGGACGCGCGCGCGCTGGCGAACATCGCCGGTGCGGCCCCCGACACTCGCCTTTTGGACCCGATGTGTGGTACTGGCGGCATCCTCGTGGAGGCCGGCCTCGCCGGCAGCGACGTCGTCGGCGTCGACGCACAGGAGAAGATGGTCCGCGGTGCCCGGCAGAATCTCGACCACTATCTGGATGGGGGCGAGGTCGTTCGCGCGGACGCGACGCGGTTGCCCTTCGCCGACGACAGTTTCGAGGGCGTCGTCTTCGACGCGCCCTACGGCCGCCAGTCGAAAATCGAGAGCGTCTCGCTGGACGAGTTGGTCGGCGACGCCCTCACCGAAGTCCGGCGGGTCGCCCCGCAGGCGGTGCTGGTCGCAGACCGGCCGTGGAACGACGCGGCCGAGGCCGCCGGCTGGACCGTCGAAACACGGTTCGACCGGCGCGTCCACCGCTCGCTGGTCCGGTACGTCCACGTGCTGGTGTGATTCGGATATAAACGGCTACTCCTCGTCGGCCTCGTATTCGGTCGTCAACAGGTCCTGCAACCGCTCGTCCGCCACGTCGTCGGGCAGCGTCTTCCGTGGCGCCCGCCCGGACGCCACGACGACGTCGAGGGCTTCCATCGGGCCGTAGCCGTGATGCCGGGTCAGCCACGCCGCGGCGACCAATCCCGTCCGGCCGAGGCCGTCGTCGCAGTGAATCGCCACGCGCTGGCCCGCGTAGTTTCCCATCCGGACCGCCTCAACGGCCGCATCGAGGGCGTCGTCGTCCGGCACCCCGTCGGCCGGCAGCGGCGCCTGTCGCGTCTCGAATCTCTCGTCGTAGGCCTCGGGAACGCCGTACTCGTCGGCTTCAGACTCCGAAAGCAAACAGACGACCCGGCCGATACCCGCCTCGTCGAGCGCGTCGAGCCACGAATCGAGGTCGCCGTCGCCGAAGCGGGGCCGACAGACGCCGAAGACGGGCGCGTCGGGGGCGACGGGAGCGAGGTTCGTCATCGCTATCGTCCGAGTTCCGCGAGCAGGCGCCCGAGGTGGACCCTATCGGAGGTCCCTTCGGACATCTCGAGGTCGATATCGCCCGCGAGTTCGTGAACCTCGGCGAGTTCGCGGCCGTCGTAACGGCTCCGGGCCGCCGCGAGCAACTCCCGCAGGATCTCGTCGCCTGCGAACCCCTCGTCGTACAACAACTCGTCGAGGCCACCCCGAGCGTCCTCGAAGTCGCCCGATTCGGCGTCGGCCAGAATCGATTCCAGTCGGTCGCGCATGCCCACGTCACCCAAGGCGTCGTAGGCGGCCTGCATCGTCACCTCGCCGGCCTCCTCGTGGGCCGTCTGGGCGCCGAGGATGGCCTTCCGGAGGTCGCCGTCGCCGTAGCCGGCGACGTATTCGAGGCCGTCGGCGTCGTAGTCGACGCCCTCGGCCTCGACGATGGTCTCCAGCACCTCGACGGTCTCGTCGTGAGTCGGCGCGCGCATCGGTACCGGGAAACAGCGGGACTCGATGGGTGGGATGAGCTTCGAGGGCTGGCGCGTGGCGATGACGAACTGCGTCGCCTCGTAGTGCTGTTCCATCACCCGGCGTAGCGACTGCTGGAAGTCCTCACGGATGGCCTCAGCGTTGTCCAGCAGTATCGTCCGGAAATCTCCCGAAACCGGCTGGTACGAGGCCTGTTCCTTGAGGACGTGGTTGATCATGTCGCGTTTCGAGAGCTGCGAGCGGCCCTCAAGAAAGTGTGCGAACCGGGGGTCGTTCTTGATCTCCTTCTTCGTGCGGCCGAAGAAGTCGGCGACGTTGATGACAACGAAGTCGTTGTCGGGGTCGGCGTGGGTCGCCTCGGCGAGTGCGCCGACGGCGGCGGTCTTGCCGACGCCGCGGGGACCGAAGACGACGAGGTTCATCGGCTCCTCGACGGCACGGCGGAGGTGGTCGCGGGCCTCGGCCTGCGGCAGGTCGGCAATATCGGGCGCGTGTTTCTCCGTCCACAGCGGCGCTTCCATTGCCGCGTTCTACCGTCCCGGCGTTCAAAAGCGTCCCCCTTCCCGCCGCCCGCGAGGACCGGTCTTTTTACTCGCCCCTGCCGATTCGCCTTCATGGACATCGAGTTCGGGACTGACGGCTGGCGGACGACCCGCGAGGAGTTCACGACCCCCCGCATCCGCGCGGTCGGCCAGGCTGTCGCCGACTACCTCCGGGAGAGCGACGGCTCGGGGCCGGTTGCGGTCGGCTACGACCCCCGCGAGGGCTCTCGGGCGGCCGCCGAGGAACTCTGTCGCGTCCTCTGTGCCAACGGCTTCGACGCCCTCATCCCGGACCGCGACACGCCGACGCCCGTGGTCGCGTGGACGGTCCGGAACCTCGACCTCGCCGGCGCCCTGCAGGTGACCGCGAGCCACAACCCCGCCGACTACAACGGTATCAAGTTCATCCCCGAAGGCGGCGCCCCCGCCCTCCCCGATGTCACCGACCGACTGGCCGACAACCTCCGGGAACCCGACTCGCTTCCCGAATCAGAGTGGGGAACCGTCACCGAGACGGACTTCCTCGAAGCGTATATCGACCACGCCCTCGCGTTCGTCGAGACGGACCTCTCGGGGCTGACCGTCGCCCACGACGCCATGCACGGCAGCGGCCGCGGCGTCACCGACGAACTCCTCGCACGCGCGGGCGCCGACGTGATACGTCTCCGCTCGGAGCGAGACCCCGAGTTCGGCGGCGAATCGCCGGAACCCTCCGCCGCCCACCTGCGGGACCTCGAAGCCCGCGTGCAGGACGGCGAGGCCGACCTCGGTATCGCCAACGACGGCGACTCCGACCGTATCGCCGTCGTCACGCCCGACCGTGGCGTCGTCGACGCGAACTGGCTGTTCGTCGCGCTCTACGACGGTCTGCTGGAAGAGGACATCCACGACGGTGACGCCGTCCGAACCGTCTCGACGACCTACCTCGTCGACCGGGTGGCGGCCGCCCACGGCCACGACGTCCACGAGACGCCGGTCGGCTTCAAGTGGGTTGCCGAGGCGATGGCCGACCACGACGCCCTCATGGGCGGCGAGGAGTCGGGCGGATTCGGCGTCACCGGCCACCTCCGGAACAAGGACGGCGTTCTCGTCGCCCTGCTGGTCGCTGCGGCCCACAGCGAGGAGTCGCTGGACGACCGCCTCGACCGACTCCGCGAGGCCCACGGCGACATCGCTCAGGACCGCATCAGCGTCGACTGCCCCGACGAGCGGAAAGCGGCGGTCATCGAGGACCTCGACGGGAGCCTGCCGGACCGCGTCGCGGGCGTCGAAATCGAGTCCGTGAACGACACTGACGGCTTCAAGATGGTGCTCGAAGACGGTTCGTGGCTGCTGGTTCGGCCCAGCGGGACCGAGCCCAAGCTTCGGGTCTACGCCGAAGCCGAGAGCCGCCAACGGGTCGAGGAACTGCTGGAGGCTGGCCGGGACCTCGTTCGACCGCTTGTATAGGAACGAGTAGTGCGGGAGCTTCGTTATGGAAGTTACAAGGCTAAAACTCCGCCCTTCAGGGCGGGGATACAGCCGACAACACCTCCACTAACCACGTTCGATGGCACTGCTGGATATTCCACGCCCAGTCGTTACTTTTAATTTATAATTCGCCATAATAAGTTATGAATACAGTTCGATGTTGGAGACAACTCGCACCTATCGAGCGAAAATCGTCAATCACCAACAGGTGGGTGACGACCTCGACCAGTGTGGGTTCTCCGCGTCGAAACTGTGGAACGTCGCCCGATACTACACGCAGGGTCGGTGGGACGACGACGGGGAAATCCCCGACGATGGCGAACTCAAATCCGAACTCA
>NZ_JAZKTR010000132.1:0-6420 GCF_036625485.1 Natronomonas sp.
GACCGTCGTCTTCCGCGCCCGCTCCGACGGACACATCGAGGGCTACCGCCACGGGCGACTTCCGTTCGACCTCGGCGGCGCCATCGAGTGGGTCTGAGGCGGGCAAGTTTCGACACCACTTAAATAAGAGACGCTAGCCATTGGTTTCTGTCGGTCGAGCAACCGCCACCTTGGCGGACTGAAAGGGCGAGGCGGGGAGGCGTTTACTTGGTCGTCTGAGCGGGCCCCTATCCGACCGTAGGGAGGATATCCCGCTCAGCGACCGCCTCCCCGCCGAGGGCTTTCGAGGTGGTTGCGGTCAATGAATCGCCAAGCTTCGTTTATAAAATAACGTATCCTAGCCACCGTGACCGGGATAGTCGCGCTCGAAGCGGTCCTGAATCTCCTCGCGTGAGAGTTCGATGACCGTCGGCCGGCCGTGCGGACAGGCGTAGGGGTTCTCGCAGTCGTCCAGCGCCGACAGCAGGCCGGTTACTGTTCCCTCTCGAAGTGAGGTGTTCCCTTTAATAGACGGGTGACACGCCAGATCTCCGAGCAGGTCGTCGACGACGCTCTCGACGGTTCCTTCGGGGTCGCCGTCGACGAACTCCGCCAGCAGATCGCGGGCGAGTTCGGGCGCGTCGTCGCCGATTCGCTCGGCGACCAGCGCAGGGACGGTCGTCACCGCGGCGGTCCGGTCGCCCGTTCGCTGAACGCGGAAGCCGAGGCGGGCCAGCGCCGCCTTATAATCGCCCAACAGCGCGGCCTCGCGGGCGGTGAGGTCCAGTTCGACCGGGTCGGCGAGCGCCTGCGTCGTCACATCATCCGCGAATCGCTCCTGGAGCCGTTCGTAGTTGACCCGCTCGTCGGCGGCGTGCTGGTCGACCAACACGAGGCCGTCGTCGGTCTCGGCGACGATGTAGGTGCCGTCGAACTGCCCGAGGACGCGCATCTCCGGCAGGCGGTCCATCGCCTCGGGGGTGCCCGTCGTCTCCTCGCCGTCGAAGGTGCGCTGGTCGGGCGTCTCGCGGAAGCGGTTCTCGCGGTCGGTTTCGGGCGTGGAACCGACCGACGGCGCAGTGGGTTCCTCGCTAGCGTCGTCCTCCCATGCGGCGGATGGCTCGGTCGCTCGGGACGTCGATGACGGGGCGTCTGCCCGTTCGGTTCCACGCGAAGCGTCGGTGGGGTTCGAACCCGCCCCGGTTTCGGGTCGAGCGCGGTGGCCCGATTCGGTGCGTTCCGGTTCGGCCTCCTCGTCACCTCCATCGCTCGTATCCGGCGATATCTCGGTCTGGTCGGGCGCCGAACGCCCTCGCGGCGCCCGCGAGCGGAGCAGGCCCTCCTCCAGGAGCGCCGCCTCGACAGCGTCGCTGACCGTCCCGCGGACCCCCTCGTCGTCGGCGAAGAGCACCTCCAGTTTCCGGGGGTGGACGTTCACGTCGACGCCGCCGGCCGGCACGTCGATATCGACGACGGCGAAGGGATAGCGGTCCGGCGCCAGTTGGGTTCCATAGGCGTCGACGATGGCCTCCCGAACCACGTTCGCGGTGACGTAGCGGCCGTTGACGAGCGTCGTCATGTACTCGCGACTCGCACGGTTCGTCTCGGGGTGGCTGACCAGTCCCTCGACGCCCGCCAGCGGCCCGGTGGCGGTCTCGGCGTCGCCGTCTTCGCGGGCGTCGCCGACGGGAATCATCGAGGCGGCGACCTCGCGGCCGTACACCGAGAGGACGGCGCTGCGCCGGTCGCCGTCGCCGGGCGTGGCGAACGTCTCCCGGCCGTCGTGTTCCAGCGTCACCGCCACCTCGGGGTTGGCCAGTGCGTAGCCGGCGACGACCTGCTGGATGTGGTCGAACTCCGTGGCGGCTGTCTTGAGGTACTTCCGCCGGGCCGGGACGTTCCCGAAGAGGTCGGTCACCTCGACGGTGGTGCCCTCGGGACAGCCGACGGGGCCGCACTCGACCACGTCGCCGCCCGCGACGACGAGTTCGGTGCCACGGCTTCCGCCCCGGGGCTTGGTTCGGATGGCCACCCGGGCGACCGACCCGATGGCGTGCAGCGCCTCCCCGCGGAAGCCGAGCGTGCCGATGGCGTCGAGGTCGTCGATGTCTCGGAGTTTGCTGGTCGTATGCTCCCGAACGGCCTTGCGGGCCTCGTTTTCCGACATTCCGAAGCCGTCGTCAGCGACGACGATGCGCTCCTTGCCACCGCCCTCGACGCGGACGTCGACGCGGGAGGCATCGGCGTCCAAGGCGTTCTCGACCAGTTCCTTGACCACCGAGGCCGGCCGTTCGACTACTTCGCCGGCGGCGATCCTGTCCCGCGTCGTCTCGTCGAGTCGTCTGATTTCAGGAGCCATGAGAGACCGCGTACTTACGGCGTTGGCCGCCGACCGTACCTAACTCTTTCTCAGCGTGGTTGGGAACACAACCATTCTGCGTGGGTCTTGATACCAGTCTGTATGGACGGTGACGGTGGCCCCGCTTCGCGCGATGCCGCGTGGTATCGCGCGCTACTCGACGACCCCCGACGGGACCGGCTTCGGTCTCCGAATCGTCGATACCGTCGCCGAGGCCCACGGCTGGTCGACGCGTGCGACCGAAAGCGAGTCCGGCGGCGCCCGCATCGAGTTCCGGACCGACGAATAACCGCGGCACGAAGGCTTTTGGTCGCGGTGGTCGTTGCCAACGTGCATGATAGTGATGCACGCCGAACTCCCCGTTGCACCGGACTCTCGTGAGGAAGCACTCGAACGCGTCGAGGAACTCGCCGTCGAATCCCGCGCCGAAGACGGCGTCATCGACTACCGCGTCACCACCGACATCGAGGATACCGATACCATCCGCGTCATCGAACAGTACGAGGACGACGACGCCGTCGAGACGCATATGTCCAGCGACCACTTCGAGGCCTTTCAGGCAGCTATCGCCTCCTGTCTCGCCGGCGAACCCGAACTCTATCGGTTCGACGTCGACTCGAAAACACAGGTGATGTAGGGCCGCCGACGGCCCCGTCGGTTCGAGGTCGTTCTTCGCTGGCCGCTCTCAATCGTCGGCCGCGACCGGCTCGCCGTGGCTCACCTCGTCACCGAGAAGGTCCATGAACGCCGCGAGCCACTCGGGGTGGTCGGGCCAGGCCTGCCCCGTCACGAGGTTCCTGTCACGGGTGACTTCGTCGACCCACGAGCAGCCAGCGGCCTCGCACTCGGCCTGGACGGCCGGATACGACGTCATCTCGTAGCCGTCGAGGACGTCGGCCGCCGCGAGGATCTGCGGGCCGTGACACAGCGTTGCGACGGGTTTGTCCGCCTCGAAGAAGTGCTGGACCGCCTCGATGACCTCGTCGTAGGTGCGGAGATACTCCGGCGCCCGGCCGCCGGGTACACACAGCGCGTCGTACTCGGTCGGGTCGACATCGGCCATCGTCGCGTTCAACTCGAAGTTGTGCCCCCGCGACTCCATGTAGGTCTGGTCGCCGCGGAAGTCGTGGATGGCCGTCTTCACCGTCTCGCCCGCCTCCTTGTCGGGACAGACGGCATCGACGTCGTGGCCGACCATCTGTAACGCCTGGAACGGCACCATCAGCTCGTAATCCTCACTGAAATCGCCGACGATCATCAGAATGTCTTTGGTCATTGGTACCACCTTCCACTACTTCGGCTGGTGAGCACAAAAAGCCGAGCATTCGTCACTCAGGCGGCACGAATCGGGCGTCTCGCGTCGGGCGGGTTTCCCAGCGAACCGGCGGCGGTCAGGGCGCGAGCAACCGCTCGGCTTTGCCGTCCTCGGAGAGCCGTTCGAAGTGTCGCCGTCCCTGCGGCGTCAGTCTGTATACGCCGCCCGTCGCCGTCATCGTGATGTGGCCCCCGGATTCGAGGTCGTAGCAGTGTCGGTCGACGGTGACGGGATGACGGTCGAGCCGTTCGGCCAGTTCGACGGCGGGCGTGGCGCCGTGTTCCGCGAGCAGCGCCAGGATCTCGCGCTCGGGGTCGGTTGGTATGTGTATTCCTATCGCATCTATGGGGGTAAGGTATCTGCTGTGTACTGCTGGTGGATTTAAATACCACTGGCTGTCACTCGATGGTATCACCAGCCGGGCATACCGTCACTCCCTACTCGTCCAGTCGTTCCTGCCACTCCTGAACGCGACTCAGCAGTTCGACGGGTGGAACCTCGTTGACGTCGGTGTCCTGCAGGTCCTCGATGACGGCCTCGATATCAGGGTCGAGCGGTTCGCTGGCGGTGTCTGTCTCTGCTGCGCCGCCGTCCGCCGAGGCTTCGGCCGCGGTCCGAGCCGCGTCGCCTCCCTCGCCTCTGAACTCGCCGCTTTCGAGGTCGAAGACCGCCTGAACTGGCTCGCCCGACGACTCACCGCCCTTGGCTTCGATGGCGCGGTCCGCTCGCAGGCGATCCAGCACGTTCCCGGCGCGATCGACGACGGGGTCGGGAACGCCTGCGAGGTCGGCGACGTGGACGCCGTAGGAGCGGTCGGTCGGCCCATCCTCGATGGTCCGCAGGAAGGTCACCTCCCCAGCGCGCTCCTCTGCGGCCACGTGGACGTTCTCGACGCGGGGCAACTCGTCGGCCAGCGTCGTGAGTTCGTGATAGTGGGTCGCAAAGAGGGTGAACGCGCCGATCTCGTTGTGGAGGTACTCGGTGGCGGCCCACGCGATGGAGATGCCATCGTAGGTGGCGGTCCCCCGTCCCACCTCGTCGAGGATGACAAGGGAGTCCTCGGTCGCTGAATGGAGGATGTTCGAGAGTTCCTGCATCTCGACCATGAACGTCGACCGTCCCTGTGCGAGTTCGTCGAGCGCGCCGACGCGGGTGTAGACGCCGTCGACGAGACCGACGCGGGCGCTGTCGGCGGGGACGAAGGAGCCGACCTGTGCGAGCAGGGAGATCAGCGCCGCCTGCCGCATGTAGGTCGATTTCCCCGACATGTTCGGCCCGGTCACGAGCAGAAAGCGGCGCTCGCGGTCCAGATAGAGGTCGTTGGGGACGAACCGGGTCTCGGTCTCGACAACCGGGTGACGCCCCGCCTCGACGTCGAGGACCCCCTCGTCGGTCAACTCCGGGCGCGTCCAGTCCCGTTTGGCGGCGTGGGCCGCCAGCGAGCAGAGACAGTCGAGTTCCGCGAGCGTTCGGCCGACTTCCTGCAGGAGGTCCGCCTCCTCGGCGACCGACTCCCGGAGGCGGCAGAAGGCCTCGTACTCGCGGTCGCCGCGTTCCTCTTCGAGGCGGAGGATCTCGCGTTCCTTCTCGCGCAACTCCTCGAAGACGTACCGTTCGGCGTTCTTGAGCGTCTTGATGCCCTCGTAGTGGTCCGGCACCCCGTCGGCCTCGCTCTTGCCGACCTGCACGTAGTAGCCGTCGGTCTTGTTGCGGCCGACGGTGACATGGGAGAGGCCGTGCTGGCGCTTCTCGCGCTCTTCGAGTGTCTCGAAGAACTCGACGGCCCGCTCGTGGCGGGCGACCAGTTCGTCGAGGTCCTCGTCGTAGCCCCGCTTTATCAGGCCGCCCTCGTGGAGCGTCTTCGGCGGGTCATCGGCCAGCGCTTCGAGTTCCTCACGGAGGCCAGCGACGGCCTCGCGGTCGAGGTCGGCAAACAGGTCCGCGACCGGCGAATCGGCCAGTCGGGGCGCTCCCTCGACGCTCTCGACGAGGTCCGGCACGAGCGCCAGCGTCTCGCGGGCCCGCAGGAGCGAATCGGCGTCGGCGCTGCCGGATACCGCGCGGCTGGCGACCCGTTCGAGGTCGTAGGCCGCAGCGAGCGTCTCGCGCAGCCCTTCCCGAACGAGGGCGTCGTCGGCCAGCGCCGCGACCGCGCTCTGCCGACGCCGGAGTTCGCCCGCCCGGCGGAGCGGCCGGGTGAGCCACTCCTTCAGGAGGCGCCCCCCGGCGCTCGTTTCGGTGTGGTCGATGGTGTCGAACAGGGTCTTGCCGCCGCCGGTCATCGTCTCGGTCAGTTCGAGGTTGCGCTGGGTCGTCGCGTCCAGCGAGACGTGGTCGTCCGGCGCGTAGGCCTGTAACCGCGTCACCGACGCCAAGGCGCCGACGCCCGTCTCGTCGATGTAGTCGATAGCCCCCCCCGCGGCCGCGACCGCCGCCTCGCTGTCGAGCCCGACGGTTTCGACGGCGTCGCCGAACTGCTCGGCGAGCGTATGCCGGGCGCGGCCGGGCGCGAACGCTTCCGTGTCGTGGAGCGTCGTCCGGCCGTCGATGCGCTCGCGCAGTCGGCCCAGGAAGTCGTCGTCGGTCCGGACCTCGGGGCCGGGAATCACCTCCACCGGCGCGAAGCGGTACAGTTCGGTGAGCGCGCGACTCGCCGCGTCGGGGCCAGACACGGCCGTCGCGCGGAAGGTGCCGGTCGTGATGTCACAGAACGCGAGGCCGTACTCGTCGCCGTCGCGGGCGACCGCCGCGAGGAATTGCGCGTCGG
>NZ_JAZKTR010000133.1:0-6405 GCF_036625485.1 Natronomonas sp.
AAAACGAGTTCTCGGAGACCTACCTCCAGACTGACGACGACGTCACCGGCGACGATGTCTACGATGAACTCCAGTCGCTGCGCGAGGAAGCGACCGACTGGCTGAACTCCGAGGGCGTCGACGAGGCGAACCACGCCTTCGAGTACTTCGCGGAGTGTCGCTACTTCCGACAGGACATCCAGATGTCCATCCCCATCGACATCGACAACCTGCGAAGCGAGACGGGCCTCGCCGAGATCAAGGGTGACTTCGAGAGTCGCCACGACCGCCGGTTCGGCTTCTCCCTCGATGCACCGCTGGAGATCGCCAACCTCCGGGTCATCGGCAAGGGAACGATGCAGGGCGTCACCATCGAAGCGGCGGACCTCGAAGGTGCCGACCCCAGCGACGCGTTGGTGGATACCGACGAGGTGTATTTCGACGGCAGATACCATGAAACGCCAATATACGACCGAACCGAGCTGCGACCGGGCAACGAGATCGCGGGGCCGGCTATCGTCATCGACGACGACTCGACGGTCGTCGTTCAGCCGGACCACACCGCGAGCATCGATCGCTATGCGAACATCGAGATTACGCGGGGTGAGAGCCAATGAGCGCTGAAACGCCGGATTTCGTCGGCGAACACGATATCGACGCGACGACGCTCGACATCATCGAGAGCACGCTGGCCAACACCCGCGAGGAGATGGACCGAGTCGTCGAGACGACTGCCATCAGCCCGGTCATCCGTGAGCAGTCCGACCAGTTCCCGCTCATCGCCGACCGTCACGGGCGGATGGTCATGGGCCAGTTCGGCTCGGCCATCGATACGATACTCGAGAACTCGCCGTTCGACCGGGACGACCTCGAGGACGGCGATGTCATCGCTACTAACGACCCCTACATGTGTGCCGGCGCCGTCTCACACACGCCGGACATGCTGCTGTTGCGGCCAATCTTCTACGAGGGCGACCTCGTCGGGTTCTCCAGCCAGTGGGGCAACCTGATGGACGTCGGGGGGAAGACCCCCGGGAGCATGCCGGTGCAGGCGACGACCATCTTCGAGGAGGGGATCCGCCTCCCGCCGGTCAAGTTGTACAAGGGCGGGGAGTTCGACAGCGAACTCCTCGAGACGTTCGCGCACAACACGCGCCTGCCGGACCACGCCGAAGCCGACATCAAGGCGCTCGCGGCAGGGACGAAAGCCGCCGAAACGCGCGTCCACGAACTCTGCGACCGGTTCGGCAAGGAGACGTATCTGGAGGGCTGTGACGCCATCCTCGACCGCACCCGAGACGGGATGATAAACCTCATCGACGAGTTCGTCCCCGAGGGCGAACGCTACACGTTCGAGGATTACGTCGACGACGACGGGATGGGAAACGGCCCCATCAAACTCCACCTCGAAATCTACCGGGAAGGCGATACCGTCCATCTGGACTGGACCGGGACCGACGAGCAGGTGCCCGGGACGGTGAACTTCCTCCTGAACGAGAAGATGTTCAAGATGTTCACCGGGGTCTTCCTCATCATGGCGTTCGACCCGCTGTTGACGTTCAACGACGGGTACTACGACCTCTTCGAGGTGACGCTGCCAAAGGGAACGGTCGTCCAGCCCGAGTATCCGGCGGCGCTCGGCAACCGACTCCCGATGATGGCCCGACAGTTCGATGTCCTGCAGGCGACGTTCTCGAAGCTCATCGACGGCTTCTCGGTGGCCGGCAGCTACGGCACGTCGCCGAACCTCGTCTACGCGGGCACCGACTCGGAGGGCAACGACTTCCAGATGCTCGAGATCCTCTACGGTGGCATCCCGGCCCGGCCGGGCGGCGACGGCCTCGACGGCCACTCGTGGTGGCCGCTCTTCCGGACGGTCCCCGCCGAGTACCAGGAGGCCTACTACCCGCTGACCATCGACGAGTACAGCACCCGAGCGGACACCGGTGGTGCGGGCACGTTCCGCGGCGGCCACGGGATCACGAAGGTCTACACCTTCGAGGAGGACGGCGCGATCACGTTCCAGGACGACCGCGCCCACACCTATCCGTGGGGCGTCGACGGGGGCTCGCACGCGCAGACGAGCGAAAAGAAGCTCATCCGCACCGACGGAACCGAGGAGGACCTCCCGTCGAAGGTCGAGAACGTCGCGGTACAGGCCGGCGACAAACTCGTCTTCAGTACCGCTGGCGGCGGCGGGCTCGGCGACCCGCTCGAGCGTGAACCCGAGACCGTCGCGACGGAGGTCCGTCGCGGGCTGATATCGGCCGAAGCCGCTCGCGACGAATACGGCGTCGTCCTCGACGATGACGGCACCGTCGACGCCGATGCGACCGACCGGCAGCGCGAGGAGATTCGTCAGAACCGCGACGAACTGGAGGAGTTCGACTACGGCCCGCTGCCGGACGATGACGACCTCGCGGAGCAGATCGACGCCGAACGCCGCGAGTTCGAGGGACGGCACGACTGAGACTCCTCGACTATTTCGCCTTTCAACGACGGAACACTCAACACCATGGACCGGCCAACCGACATCGACGAATACTACGAGGGCGAGGAGTTCGGCGCGAGCGTCGGCCTCGGCGAACGGCCCGCGCTGGTGGTCATCGACCTTATAAACGCCTTCACCGACCCCGAGACGGAACTCGGCTCGGAGGTAGACGGCGTCATCGAGCAGACCGAACGTCTCCTGACGACCTTCCGCGAACACGAGTTGCCCCGCTATTTCACGACGGTGGCCTTCGAGGAATCATACGGCGACGCCGGCCGATTCATCGAGAAGGTGCCGGCGTTACGGGAACTGCGTCTCGGGACCGAGGCCGTCGAGGTCGACGACCGCATCGCGCCCGTCGATGACGAACGGGTCATCCTCAAGAAGTACGCGAGCGCGTTCTTCGGGACCGACCTCGAAACGGAGTTGACGACCCATCGGGTCGATACGCTCGTCATCGTCGGCGTCACGACGAGCGGTTGTATCCGTGCGACGGCCGTCGATAGCCTGCAACACGGCTACCGGACTATCGTCCCGGCCGACGCGGTCGGCGACCGTGCCGACGGCCCACATCGCGCGAACCTGCTCGACATCGACGCCAAGTACGGAGACGTCGTCGAGACCGACGACGTAATCGACCACCTTGACCAAGACAACGACACATAGCATGACACGACCATCGGATTCAACCGAGAACGAACCACCGGACCCCTCGGCGAACGCACCACCTACCACCGTCGGTATCGACGGTGACAACCGACACTCGGTCAGCGAGTCGAACGATGTCTAAGACCACGCAAACATACGGTGGAAAACTCCGAGAGCGCCTCCAACAGGACGAACTGCTGGCCTGTCCCGGGGTTCACGACCCGCTGACGGGGGCCATCGCGGACCACGTCGGCTTCGACGCGATATACATGACGGGGTACGGAACCTCCATCTCGAAGGTCGGCTATCCGGACGCCGGTTTCATCACCATGCCGGAGATGATAGCCAACGCCGAGAACATCCAGGAACGGGTCGACGTGCCGCTTGTCGCCGACGCCGACAACGGGTACGGCAACGCGACGAACGTCATCCGGACGGTCCGCGAATACGTCAAAGCCGGCGTTGCGGCCATCCACATCGAGGACCAGACGTTCCCGAAACGCTGTGGCCACACGAAGGGACGGCAGGTCATCCCGAAGGAGGAAGCGGTCGGGAAGATCGCCGCCGCGGCCGACGTTCGCGACGAGCGGGCCGAGGAGTTCGTCATCATCGCCCGCACCGACGCACGCGGTACAGGTGGGGGCTCCCTCGATGAGGCCATCGAACGGGCCAACGCGTTCCTCGAAGTCGGCGCGGATATCGCGTTCGTCGAAGGGCCGACCGATACGGACGAGATTCAGCGTATCGGCCGCGAGGTCGACGGCCCGCTTCTGTACAACTTCGTCGGGGATCTCGGCACCTCGCCGTATGTGCCGCTCGAGTCGCTCGAGGAGTGGGGCTTCGACCTCGTGTTGTTCCCGATATTCTCGACGCTGTCGACGATCGCCAACGTCCACGCCGACCTCGCCCAGTTCGCCGAGGACCCACTCGAAGCGATGCGGAGCGTCGACGACGATTTCGCCGCTGAACCGGTCGGGAGCCTCCACGAGTTCTCCGGGTTTCCCGAGGTCGTCGAGTGGGAGGAAGCGTACCTCCCCGAAGCCGAACAGGAGAAGTACGAGGGGTCGCTCGGCGACGAACTGACCGATACGTGAGACGCCGCCGCTAAACTACTTTTAACAGCCGCCGTTCGAACTTCCCGACCCGCACTCGCTGCCAGCCGCGCAACTCCTCGTCGAGCTGTGGGTCGCCGGTGTCGACCCGCAATACGCCGATGTCGTCGAGTTTCTGTTTCGAGGCGATGACCTCGATCTCGGATTGTCGAATCACGTCGGGCGAAATCTGGTCGTTGCCGCGGCCGAAAATGAACCCCTGCCCGCCGATAGGGGAGACGACGATGACGTTGCGCTCGCCGAGGGTGCCGAGGATGTCGGACTCGCCGGCGTCGCGGGCCAGCACCTCGTCGTCCCGCCAGACGTCGACGCCGAGCGGCGAGCCGTTGAAGCCGAGTTCGGTCTTGACGGCGTCGACGGTCGACCCGGGGCCGAGGATGTAGGTGCCCTCTTCGTCGCCGATGTCGCCGGCGACGGCCTCGGCCAGCGCCTCGACGGTGCCGCCGCCGATCTGCTTGGAGGACTGGATCTCGTCGCCGACCGGCACCTCCGCCAGCGCCTTGAGCTCGGTCGTCACGTCGCCGCCGCGGTAGGCGTCCTCGTCGATGTCGTTGACCTCGCGGGTCTCGGTGCGGTCGAAGGTGGCGGCGATGCGGCCCGCCGCGCGCGGGGTGACCGCGAAGACCGACGAGTAGACCTTGACACCACCGGGGACGCCGAGGATGGGCGTGTCGTCGTCGAGTTCGTCCAGCGTCTCGGCGACATCGACGGCGGTACCGTCGCCACCGACGAAGAGGATGAGGTCGACGCCCTCCTCGACGATCCGACGGACGGCCTCGCTGGTGTCCGCGGAGGCGGTGTCTTTCCCGTCGCGGCCCTCGGGGTGGCCGACGACGATGGGCGAGAAGCCGGCGGCGACGGCCTCGTCTTCGCCCATCACGCCGCCGTAGGTGTAGAGTTCGACGTCGATGGGCTGTTCGCGGAGGTGTTCGAGCGCCTGCTGGGCGCGGGAGGGCGCACGCGGTTCGGCGCCGCGGCGGCGGGCCTCCTCGACCTTGTTGTCGGTGCCTTTCAGTCCGACGCGGCCGCCCATGCCGGCGATGGGGTTGACGACCAGCCCGATTCGTCGCATACCGGATGACGGGCCGCCGAAGCCAAAAACTGCGTGGTCTCACCGGTGAAATATGGCGCGGCACTGCTGGACCATCCGAACCGGCGGGAAGCGAATCGATTAAGGGACGGCCGGAAAAAGGGGGGCGTATGAACCTTCCATTGCAGGCGTTTCAGGACTCCCCGGGAATCGTCGACGCGTCGGGGTGGGTCGTACTGATTGCCAGCCTCGTCGTCACCGTCGGCTGGCTCTGGTATCTCTACCGCTGAGGCTGCTCGCGCTTTTCACAGGACATCCGCGTTCTCGTGGAGCCACGCGGCCGCCTCGTCGACGGCCTCCTCGTCGGGGCTCTGGATCTTCACGCGAACGTGGTCGCCCGGATAACTGCCGACGATTACGCCGAAGCGCTCCTGTAGTTCCTCGAAGCGGTCGATGAGCGCGCTCTCGGGTTCGTCGACCACGACGAAAGCCACGTGGCTGGTCTCGCCTTCGAAGTCGCCTTCGACCTGTTCGAACATCGCTTTCATCTCGGCGGGGACGCCCGGCAGGACGTAGACGTTCTCGACGACACAACCGGGTGCGACGCCCTCGGTGTTGTGCAGCGGGCGTGCGCCGGCGGGCAGGTCGGCGGTGCCGTCGGTGAGGTCCTCGCGCTGATAGCCGCCCTCGGTAGCGAGCCACTGGAGGACGGCCTCGTTCGTCTCGACATCGCGGCCGACGGCGGCGGCGACGCCCTCGATCGTCAGGTCGTCGTGGGTCGGCCCGAGGCCGCCGGTGACGACGACGGCGTCGTATTCGGCGGCGTACTCGTTGACGACGCGGGCGATGTCGGCCTCGCGGTCGGGGACCGTGGTGGCGCGTTCGACGTTCGCACCGCGATCGGTCAACTGCTCGCCGAGCCACGCGGCGTTCGTGTTGACGGTATCCCCGGAGAGCAACTCGTCGCCGACCGAGACCAGCGCGACGTTCATAGCCGCCGATTGGGTCGCGTCCGGCTAAACCCCGTCGGACCCGGTACGGTGGGGGCTACCGCATCCCCGGTGGCGGTCCCTCGCGGTCGTCGTCGTAATCGACGTCGAGGCCTTCCTCCTCGCGGAGTTCCTTGGCCTGCTGGATCTGGAAGT
>NZ_JAZKTR010000134.1:0-6375 GCF_036625485.1 Natronomonas sp.
GGCCCGACCGACCGCGGCCCGGTGAGTATTTGGGCGACGAGACGCACGCTCGGATATGGACGAGGCGCTGGGGCCGCCGCCCGCGATGGCCGAGAAGGCCGAGGAGTTGACGCCGATGCTCTCGCAGTATCTGGAACTCTGCGAGCGCTACGACGACGCCTTGGTACTGTTTCAGGTCGGCGACTTCTACGAGACGTTCTGTGAGGCCGCCGAGGCGACCGCACGCATCCTCGAGATTACGCTCACCCAGCGTGAGGACTCGACCGGTACCTACCCGATGGCCGGCATTCCCATCGACAACGCCGAATCGTACATCGAGACGCTCTTGGAGGCCGGCTATCGGGTCGCCGTCGCCGACCAGGTGGAGGACCCCGACGAAACTTCGGGGCTGGTCGACCGTGCGGTCACGCGGGTGGTCACGCCCGGCACCCTGACGGAGACGGAACTGCTCAAAGAGGAGGACAACAACTTCGTGGCCTGTCTCACCGACGGCTACGGCCTCGCCCTGCTGGACGTCTCGACGGGCGATTTCTACGCGACTGAACTGGACCGCCTCGAAGCCGTCGAGGACGAACTCCAGCGGTTCGACCCCGCCGAGGCCGTCGTCGGCCCCGACGCGCCGACCGACCCCTTCGCGTCGAACTGCATGGTCACGCCCTACGAGCGGTCCGCGTTCGATATCGAGAACGCCCGCGAGAAGGTCGCCGAGTATTTCGGCGAGACGATGCTGGCCAGCGAGGCCGAACTCCGGGCGTGCGGGGCGTTACTGTCGTATGCCGAATACGCCCGTGGCGGGACGACCGACGGCGAAACCGAGCAACTGGACTACCTCAACCATCTGACCCGCTACGACCCCCGCGAGTACATGCTGCTGGACGCCGTCGCGCTCCGCTCGCTGGAGGTGTTCGAACCGCGGCACGTCCACGGCCTGGAGGGCGCCGCCCTCGTCGAAACGCTCGACGAGACGGCGAGCGCGCTCGGCGGCCGTGAACTCCGCGATTGGCTCCGGCGGCCACTCTTGGACGAGGGCCATATCGAGAACCGCCTCGATGCCGTCGAAGCGCTCGTCGCCAGCGTCGGCGACCGCGAGCGGGCGAGCGAACTGCTCGCGGACGTCTACGACCTCGAACGACTCGTGGCCCGCGTCTCTCGCGGGCGGGCCGACGCCCGCGACCTCCGAGCGCTGGAATCGACGCTGTCGGTCGTGCCCCAACTGCGCGAATGTATCGCCGATTCGACCGACGACAGCGACCTGCTGGCGGAGATCCACGACGAACTGGACGATTGCCCCGACGTGCGGGACCTCATCGACCGCGCCATCGTCGAGTCGCCGCCGGTCGAGATCACCGAGGGTGGCGTCATTCGCGACGGCTACGACGAGGCGCTGGACGACCTCCGGCAGACCGAACGCGAGGGGAAGGCGTGGATCGACGACCTCGAAGCACAGGAACGCGAACGGACCGGCGTCGACTCGCTGAAAGTCGGCCACAACTCCGTCCACGGCTACTACATCGAGGTGACCAACCCGAATCTCGACGCGGTGCCCGACGACTACCAGCGCCGCCAGACGCTGAAGAACTCCGAGCGGTTCTACACGCCCGAACTGAAGGAACGGGAAGACGAGATCATCCGCGCGGAGGGCCGCGCCGACGAACGCGAGTACGACCTCTTCAGGGAGGTTCGAACCGAGGTCGGCAAGGCGACCGAGCGGATTCAGACCACCGCCACCGCCGTCGCTCGCCTCGATGCGCTCTGTTCGCTGGCAACGGTGGCCGCCCGGTACGACTACTGTCGGCCCGAAGTGGGTGCCGAAGGTAGTGAGGCGAGCGACGCGAGCCGAACGTCGTCGGACGTGTCCGACGGAATCGACATCGAGGGGGGTCGCCACCCCGTCGTCGAGCGCACCGAGGAGGCGTTCGTCCCGAACCCGACGGACCTACCGCGTGAGCGGCCGATGGCGGTCATCACCGGCCCCAACATGTCGGGCAAGTCGACCTATATGCGGCAGGTCGCCCTGCTGTGCGTGATGGCCCAGATGGGGAGTTTCGTCCCCGCCCGGCGCGCCGAGTTGCCCGTCATCGACCGTGTCTTCACGCGCGTCGGCGCCTCCGACGACATCGCCGGCGGCCGGTCGACGTTCATGGTCGAGATGACCGAACTCGCGACCATCCTCGAAGCGGCCGACGAGAACTCCCTCGTCGTCCTCGACGAGGTGGGTCGCGGCACCTCCACCACCGACGGCTACGCCATCGCCCAGGCCGCAACCGAACACCTCCACGACGAGGTCGGCGCCTACACCCTCTTTGCGACCCATCATCACGAACTGACCGACGTCGCCGCCGAGTTGCCGCGCGCCCGCAACTACCACTTCTCGGCCGAACGGCGGCCCGACGGCGTCGACTTCGAACACGACCTTCGGGAGGGACCGGCGGAGGCCTCCTACGGCGTCGAAGTGGCCAACACCGCGGGCGTGCCGGCCGACGTCGTCCAGCGCGCCGAGGCGATTCTGGCCGACGAAGCCGACGGACGGACCACGCTGACGGCGGACGATGCCACTCCCACTTCCGAGATCCCGGCCTCGACCGACGGCGGTGAGGCGAGCGCCGTGAGCCGATCCTCGTCGGACGCGTCCACGTCAGACGGCGGCGAACTGCCCGCTGACATCCTCGCGGAACTGCAGTCGGTCGACCTCGCCGAAACGACGCCGCTGGAGGCGCTGAACCTGCTGTCGCGGCTCAAATCACGGGTCGAATAGGGCTACCCGTCGCTTTTCTTCCATTCGACGCGAACACGTCGGATGCGAGTATTCGTCGCATCGAGGACCGTCAGCGTGACCCGACCGACCGAGACGCGGTCGTCCTCCTCGGGGAGTCGGCCGGTGTGCGCATGGATGAGTCCTGCGAGCGTCTCGAAGTCGGCGTCGGCGGGTAACGAGAGGCCCAGCGTCTCGTTGACGTAGGCGATGGTCGCCCACCCGTGGGCGACGGCGGTGGTCTCGTCGAGGACGCAAACCGGCGCCGTCTCGCCGTGGTCGAGGATCTCGCCGACGACCTCCTCGACGACGTCCTCCAGCGTCGCCAATCCGGCGACAGCCCCTCGATGGCTTCGATCTGCTCGTCGAGGGGTGGCCGCGGTTCGACGGTGATCTCCTCGGGCGGGACGCCCTTCTCACGTTCGATGGCGACGATGGCGACGACGTTGGCGATACCCAGCGGTAGCTGGTCCTCGACGAGCGTCGGCCCGACGACGGGGTCGTTTCTGAGGCGCTGCTGGGCGCGCAACTGCTGGGCGTACCGTTCCTTGGTGAGGACGTTCTCGTCGTCGCGTATCACGACGAACGAACCCGTCGAGTTCGGTGCCTGCCCGCTGAGATTGTCCTCTATGTAGCCGTTGGCCTCGTGTTCGGGTGTGCCTCCACGGAACTCCTCCAGCGTCGTGTCGATAACCAGCCCCGGCAGGCCGAGGTTGAGAAGGAACACCGCCGCGAGCGTGAGAGCGATCACTTTCCGGCGATGCTCGACGACGACGGTCTCGGCGAAAGCGTCCAGTTTCATGGGGGACCACCGGACGGCGACACGGGGTTCACGGACGATGGCGGGGGTGTGTACATATAGCCATCGCCGGGGTGCTGCGGCCCTTCAAGACGCTACCGTCTCCAGGCCGAGGTCGTTGGCCGCGCCAAGGGTCGTGCCGGGGGTGTCGACCCGACGCTTCGAGCGGCAAGCCACCCCACCCATGTGTGCATCAAGAGAACATATTCGCATTTAATACACATATTCATGTATATAATACCGGGTTCCGACGCCAGCAAAACGCGGCGATGAGGAAAGCGTTATCCCTGACGGGCGGGACGATACGTCCATGAAGGTACTCGTCACGGATCCGATTGCGGACGCCGGCCTCGACGTGTTGCGCGAGGCGGGCCACGAAGTGGTCACGAACTACGAGGCGGAGGGCCAGGAACTGCTCGACGCCGTCGCGGACGCGAACGCACTCATCGTCCGCTCGGGCACGGAGGTCACCCGCGAGGTGCTGGAGGCCGCAGAGGACCTCGTCATCGTCGGTCGTGCCGGCATCGGCGTCGACAACATCGACATCGACGCCGCCACCGACGAGGGCGTCATCGTCGCCAACGCCCCCGAGGGCAACGTTCGCGCCGCCGCCGAGCACACGGTCGCGATGACCTTCGCGACCGCCCGGTCGATTCCGCAGGCTCACATCCGCCTCGTCGGCGGGGAATGGGCGAAAGGCGAGTTCCTCGGGACGGAACTCAACGGCAAGACCCTCGGCATCGTCGGCCTCGGCCGCGTCGGCCAGGAGGTCGCCAAGAAACTCGACTCGCTGGGCATGGACCTGGTCGCCTACGACCCCTACATCAGCGAAGAGCGGGCCGAACAGCTCGGCGCGGACCTCGCCGAACTCGACGAGACGCTCGCGGCCGCCGACGTCCTGACCATCCACACGCCGCTGACGCCCGAGACGGAGAACATGATCGGCGAGGCGGAACTCGCCCAGATGGAGGGCGGCTACCTCGTCAACTGCGCCCGCGGCGGCATCGTCGACGAGGAAGCCCTCGCGGCGGCCGTCGAGGACGGCGTCCTCGCCGGGGCCGCACTCGACGTCTTCGCCGAGGAACCGCTTCCGGATGACAGCCCCCTGCTCGGCGTCGAGGACGTCATCGTCACGCCGCATCTCGGCGCGTCGACGGAGGCCGCCCAGGAGAACGTCGCCACCTCGACGGCCGAACAGGTCGTCGCTGCCTTCGCGGGCGAACCCGTCATCAACGCGCTGAACGCCCCCTCGGTCGACGAGTCGGCGTTCCCGCGCATCGAACCGTACATCGGGCTCGCGGAGACGGCGGGCAAGATCGCCGTCCAACTGCTCGATAGCCGACTGGAGACGGTGGAGGTGAGCTACGAGGGCGACATCGCCGAGGAGGACGTCGACCTCCTCACTGCCTCCGCGCTGAAGGGCGTCTTCCAGCCGCTGGAATGGCAGGTCAACGCCGTCAACGCACCGCAGATCGCCGAGGACCGTGGTATCGAGGTCAGCGAGACCAAGCGCCGACAGGCCGAGGACTTCCAGAGCCTCGTCACCGTCACCGTCAGCGACGGCGAGAAGGAGATCTCGGTCGACGGCACGCTCTTCGCCGAGGACGACGCCCGCATCGTCCGCGTCGACGGCTACCGCGTCGACGCCATCCCCGGCGGCAAGATGATGATCACGCGCAACACCGACGAACCCGGCGTCATCGGCCACATCGGCTCCGTGATGGGCCAGTACGGCGTCAACATCGCCGCCATGTTCAACGCCCGCCAGACCATCGGCGGCGAAGCCCTCACCATCTACAACGTCGACGAGGAAGTGCCCGAGGAAGCCCGCGAGGAACTCGAAGCCGACGAGCGCATCATCGAGACGAAGTACATCAGCCTGAACGGCGAATAACGGCACCGCTTTCGCTCTTTTCGACGCTCGGCGCTCGAACTGCCGGTTCACGCGACCGCAAAAAAGCCGTCGGCGGATGTGGAGGGAGTCGCTATCGAAGCCAGCCGAACAGCCGACCGAACAGTCCGGTTTCGGGGGTGGACTCCGATTCTTCGGCGGCTTCCAGTTGGCGTTCGTACTGTTCGATGACGTCGTTGAGTTGGCGTTCCTTGGCGGCGAGTTCTTCGTTCCGGGCTTCGAGTTCGGCTTCGAGGAACTCGGCCCACTCCTCGGCGACTTCGCGGCGACGTTCGCTGCGCTCCAGTCGGGCGCGCAGCTCGGCAACTCGGCTTCCCTCGACACCCGCCTCGACGGGTTCGGACGATGCGCTGGCCATACTCCCGGTTGGATATCTGTACTTAAAAAATTCAGTCGGACGTCAGTCATCGATACGTCAGACATCGGGGGGTGAAACCCCTGTTATCGGTAAGCTGTGCGAGGTAGTGACAAGGGATATCGGCGGTTAAAAATAGCGTCCAATAACCGGGAGAACGCCTTTCGCGGTTGCTCCCGAACGGCCGACAATGAGCGACGAGTCGACCGGAAGCGGGGAGGCGGACGCCGACCCGTCGTTGCCGCGGCCCGGCCCCGACGCGCTGTACGGCCCGAACCCGACGCCGCCACAACTGGAGAACGGGTTCGGCTGGGACGCCGACCCGCTGCTCGTCTCCGGGTGTGACGCCTACGTCGACGGGGAGTATCTCTATCAGGACTACGTCTACGACGACCACGGCGCCGACACGCGGTCGGTGTTCGACCAACCGCCCGACGGCAACACGATGGGCGGGTTCTACTGCCGGGCGACCGGGGACTATCGGTACCCCTCGGACCCCGAAACCTACGGGTACAACGCGGCGGACCTCCTGGAGTTCCGCGCCCGACCGACCGACG
>NZ_JAZKTR010000135.1:0-6363 GCF_036625485.1 Natronomonas sp.
GCCGCGTCGGCCGAAGCCGCGTCCGACCCGGGGTGTTGGGACCAAAGGTCGCGTGACTTTTCGTTCTCCGGTCCGTTCGGCCGAGTGTGAACCCGCTCGAAGACGACGAGGACGCCTGGCCCGACGAGCCCGAGGAGTTCGACCCCGAGAACCTCGGCCCCGAGGCGCCCGACGCGTCCTCGAACATCGATTCGCGGGTCAAGGAATCCCTCGGTGCGACCGCCGACATGGAGGAGGGGCTCTTTCGGGCCTTCTGGGGCGCCGTCGTCTTCCTCAACACGGCGGTTGCGGCGCTTTCCATCGGCGCGATGTTAGTCTACTTCCGCGGGGACTGGGCGATGGGCGGCCCCGCGCTGCTCGTCGGCTCGATAGCGGCCGTCTTCACGGTTCGCTTCTATCTGAAAGGCAGGCGGAAACTCCGGGAACGCGACGAGGAGAGCGAGGCCACCGAGGACGAAGGCGTTGAAGACGCAAACCAAGAATCCGCGGACGAGAGGTCAGACCAATGAGAACCGTCGAACACCAGGGCAAGCGGTATCTGCTGGTCAAGCAGTCCGGCGAATCGAGTCTCGTCAGAAACCCCGAGACTGGCGACGAGCAGTACCTCCCGAACGACGAACTCGAAGCGACGGGCGAATCACCACTGACGGTCGCCGCAAACCGGGTTTCCGAACCCGTCCGTCGCGTCGTGACTGCGGTCCACTCCGAGCAGACCCTCGGCGTCCTCGTGGAACTGGACGAGTGCGGCCCGCTCTCGGTGCGGGAGATCCTCGGAGCCTACGACCTCTGTGAGTCGGATATCCACGGCATGTTCGCCGAACTGCGGGCCGCGGGATTGGTCGAGGAAGCGACGGTCAACGGCGAACGTGGTTACGATCTCACCGAAACCGGAACGGCAGGCCTCGCCGGCCTCCGATAATCAGGACAACGCCTCGACGGTCGCGGACCGCTCGACCGACGACCGGTTCGTCGTCGGGTCCTTGTGGACCGCGATGAGGTCGTCAGCCGCACCCACCAGTTCCTCGTCGTGGCTGACGACGACGATCTGATCGACACCGTGGTCGGTCATCGATTCGATCAGTTCCACGAGTTTCGAGACGTGGCCCGAATCGAGGAATACTGTTGGTTCATCAAGGATGAGCGGTGGCGTCGGGGCTTGGCCCTCGATACCCTCCGAGAGCAGGCGATAGATGGCACACCGCAGCGAGAGGTTGAACAGCGCCCGTTCGCCGCCCGACAGTTGGTCGGGGTCCAGCGGCGTCCCGTCCTTCTGGTAGACGGTCAACTCGTAGTCGCCGTCCAGTTCGATGCGGGCGTACGAGTCGTTCTGGTAGACGAGGTCGAACGTCTCGTTGAGCATCGCCTCCAGTTTCTCGACGTTGCGCTGGCGGAGGTCCGCACGGAGGTCCGTGTACATCTCCTGTAGCTCGTAGGCCTCGTCGTAGAGGGATTCGAGGCGGTCGACGGTCGATTGAAGCTCTTCGCGGCGTTCGCGGAGGTTCTCGAGTTCCTCGATCTCGTTTTCGACCGCGCCGATGGCGTTCTGGAGTTCGTCGCGCTTCTCGCGCTGTTCGTCCAGATACGGCTCGACGTCATCCAGATAGCCTTCGGCCTTCTGCTTCTGGGCCTTGGCCTCTTCGAGTGCGGATTCGTCGAACTGCTCTTCGAGTTCGGCCTTCCGTTCGCGCTTGTCTGTGAGGCGCTCGCGGCGCTGTTCGTTGAGTTCCTCCTTGTTGTCCCGGCGCTCGCGCAACTGCTCGATCTGCTGTTCGTTGTCGTCGACGGCCTCCAGCAGGTCTTCGACGCGCTCCAGATGCTTTCGGGATTCGTCGACACTCGCCTTCCGCTGGTTCAACTCGCCGATGGCCTGCCGTGCCTCGTCGGACTTCGATTCGGCCTGCTCGGCGGCTTCTTCGGCTTCCCCGGCCGCTTCCTCGTACTCGGCGGCCTGCTCGCGCAACTCCTCGACCCGGTCGGCCTTCGCCTCGACGGAGTCGGCCTTCTGGTCGATGAGTTGGGTGGCGTTCTTCCGGGAGTCTTCGAGCCGCGATAGTTCCGAGGCGGTCTCGACCAGCGTCTCGGCCCGCTCGCGTTTCGCTTCGAGTTCCGCGACGCGCTTTTCGGCGGCTTCGAGTTCGGCTTCGAGTTCCGCGACCCGTTCGCGGTCCTCGTCGATGGATTCGACGTGTGGCGAGCCGTCGACCGATTGGCCACACTCGGGGCATTTGCCTTCCTCCAGCAGGCGCTCAGCCTCGGCAACCGTCTCCTCGGCGTTTTCGAGGCTTGCGTCGAGTTCCGCGACCCGTTCTTTCGCCTCGGTTAGTTCCTCGTCGACCGTCTCGCGGTGGGCGTCGATCTCGCCGCGGGCAACCGGCGCTTCGTCCAGTTCCTCCCGCAACTCCTCGATATCGCTATCGAGGTCCGAGAGGTCTTCACGGCGCTCTTCGAGCTTGTCGCGTTCCTCTTCGACCTCGGCTTCGAGTTCGTCGGCCTCATCGCGGGCTTCGGCGGCCTGCTCGCGGAGTTCCTCGGCTCGTTCGCGTTTCGTCTCGGCGGTTCCAGCGTGTTCTTGGGCTTCCAGCCGTCGCTCCTCGATATCGTCGCGAATCCCGTCGGCTTGCTCGTCCAGTTCCGTGAGCCGTTTGTCGACGGCCTCGGCGTCCGCCTCGTCGAGTTCCGTTTCGGCGACTGCCTCGTCGAGATTCTCCCGGAGGTCGTCGGTTTCCTCTCGGAGCGACCGAACCTCTTCGGCGAGGCTCTCGCGTTCCCGTTCGGTCTCGGCGATGGTCGATTTGAGGTCCTCGATTTCGCCGTCCAGTTCCTCGATATCCGCACGGCGCTGTTCGTACTCTTCGAGGACGGCTTCGGCCTCGTCTAGGCGCTCCTTGGCTGCCTCGCGCTGGTCGGATTTCTCCTCGATGTCCTCGTTGACCTCCGTGAGGTCACTTTTGAGGGCGTTGAGCCGGTCGTGGAGGTCTCGGTCCTCCTTCTCGGCGATCTGTTCTTCGACCTGCGAGAGCGCGCCCTGCTTGTCGTCGCGGACGCGGCCGACGCCGACGCGAGCCTTGCTGGCCCGCTCGCGGTACTCCTCCAGTTTGCCGAGTTGGAGGAGGTCGTCGATCATGTCCTGTCGCTCGCTCGGCGAGGCGTTGATGAGTTTGTTCACCTCGCCCTGCCGGACGTAGGCGCAGTTGACGAACGCCTCGGCGTCCATCCGAAGCAAGCCCTCGATGTGGTTTTCGACGTCGGTGACCTGCTCGATGGTCCCTTCCGGCGTCTCCAGCAGGCAGGTCGTCGTCTGGGCGCTGTCGCCGCGGAGTTTGACCTCGCGTTCGACGTGATAGTCGGCGCCGTTGTGGGTGAACCACAGTTCGACGGTCATCTCCTCGGCATCGTTGGAGATGATGTCGTCGAGGGTGCCGTCGATGGCGTCGGTGCCGTAGAGGGCGAAGAAACACGCCTCCAAAAGCGAGGACTTCCCGCTACCGTTGACGCCGTGGATGACCGTCACGCCCGAGCGCAAGGAGAGTTCGCTGTCGGCGTAGCACTTGAAGTTCCGCAGGCGAACGCGCTCGAATCTCATAGGTAATCCTCCATCGAGGCCTGATCCTCTCCCTGTGCGGTCGGCGGCTGTTGGCCGTCTGCTTCGGCCGGGTCAGGGGTCGGTTCCTCGGCCGTGGTCCCGTCCGTTGCTTCCTCAGCGTCCTCGGCGCTCCCGTCGGTCGATGCATCGTCGGCCATCCGGTCGGCGACGGTTTCGGTGTCGTTGTCGGGTGCCGAATCGAAGGCGCTCGGGTCCTCGAGGAGGTCGGCGACGCGGTCTTCGGCCTCGTCGGCCACGTTCGAGTCGGCGATCTTGCTGGCACGGATCATCTCGTCGAGGTCGCGGGCCGCACCGCTGAGACCGAGGTCGCGGACGCGTTCGCGAACGGCCTCGTCGGGGTCGGCGAAGGCGACGTCGAGGTCCGTGTCCTCGGAGACCTCTCGGCGGTCGTTGACCCGGGCGACCAGCGCGCCCGCGTCGGCGGCGAACTCCTCGATTCGGGCGGCCGAGACGTCCTCGCCATCGCCTTCCAGCGACACGTGGACGACGGCGTCGGCGAGGTCGTGTTCCCGGAGGCGGTCTCGGACGCGTTCGAAACCCTCGGTCTCGCCGAGTTCGAGGTCGATGAAGACGAAATCGCGAGTCTCGATACCCCGGCGGGAGATGTGGACGCCGTCCTCATCGAACTCGACGATGTTGTAGCCCCGTTCGTCACGTTCGCTTGCGCTCGCGCGCTCGGTGGAGCCACAGTAGGTCACCCACGTCCCCTCGATCTGCTCGCGTGTGGCGGCGTGCTCGTCGCCCAGTAACATCGCGTCGAACGCTTGGTTCGCCTCAGAGAGGACCTCCTCAGCGTCCCATTCGACGTTGCCGTAGTCGGGAACCAGCGGCGAAAAGAGGCCGTGAGAGACGAGGGCCGCGTGGTCGGCGTCGTGGGGTGCGAACTCGTAGTCGAGGCCTTCGCGCTGGGAGCGCGGGACGAAATCGAGGCCGTAGAAGGCGGTATCCTCGATTACGACCGGTTCGGCGCCGAGGCGGGTCGCGAGGCCCATCGCCTCGAAGAGGTCCAACCATTGGGCGTCGCGTTTGGTCTCGTGGTTGCCGACGATAGCGAGAAACGGAATCCCGGCCCCGTCGAGGCGTTCGAGCACGTCGAGCGTGCCCAGGAGGTCGGGCAGGCCCGGTCGCCGGTCGTGAAAGAGGTCGCCGGCATGGACGACGGCGTCGACGTCGTCTTCCACCGCGTCCTCGGCGACCTGCCGGAAGGCGTCGAGGAAATCCTCCCGCCGTTCCGGCAGATGGTACTGTCGGTAGCCGAGGTGGGTGTCGCCGGTGTGAATCACCCGTGTCATCTGTCCGTTCCTTGTCCGTCGCCTCTTAAATCGGTTCCGCGACCACGGTGAAAGTGAACGCCCTCTCGCGATGCCGCCGCGCGAAACCGGCGGAAGGCTTCGAGCGCGCGTTCGCCGCGTTCGCGGCGAGTCGGGTCGTCTGTCGCTTCGATGGCGGCGGCGAGCCTGTCGAGACCGACCGACTGGACGAACTCGGCCGCTGCATCGAGGTCGTCGACGGCCGCATCGGCCTGTTCGATGACCGTCGCGTCGTCGGGGCCGGCGAGACGGGCGAGGGCAGTACGGACCGTTCGCTCGTCGATGGGGTCGTCGTTGGAACTATCCGAGTCAGGCGACACGCGGGAAGGTGGCGGCGTCTCCAGTTATAAATAGTCGGTAGGGTCTCGGAGTCAGTTCTCGATGGAGAGTGCGTAGACGCGTTTGCGGGCGTCGGTAAAGGAGAACCGCGAGTCGACGGCGTCGACCTCTTCGAGTCGGGTGAGCGCGTAGCGGACGGTCCGGGCCGGCAGCATCGTCTCTTCGGCGAGTTGGCTCTGGGTGAGCCGGTCGTTGTATTCGAGGACCTTTGCGACCAACTTGGCGCTCGGCGGCAGGTCCGCGACGGCCTCCCAGCCGACCGCGTCCGTCCCTGTCTGCACTTCGGTTGCGCTCATTGTACTTAGTGTATTCCAATGACACGGGATAATACTTGCTATTCACAAATATGTCCAATGGTAATTACGCTGGGCAGAACGCCGAACCGTCGAACTCGGGGTTTTCGGCGACGTCAGGCGGGTGAACCTACCCGAAGTCTCTTATAACTACGGGCGCTACGGACCTGTTGATGACTGATACTGTTGACGACGTCGACCTCCCCTACAAGGACGGCGCGTCACAGCAGGAGAAAGTGGAGGCGCTGGAGGAGCGTCTCGAGATCCTCGAACAGCAGAACGAGGAGATGCGGGACAAACTCCTCGACGCCAACGCGGAGAACAACAAATACCAGCAGAAGCTCGAGCGGCTTACCCACGAGAACAAGAAGCTCAAGCAGTCGCCGCTGTTCGTCGCCACCGTCCAGGAGATCACGGACGAGGGCGTCATTATCAAACAGCACGGCAACAACCAGGAAGCCCTCACCGAGGTCACCGACGACCTCCGGGAGGACCTCGCCCCCGACTCGCGAGTCGCCGTCAACAACTCCCTGTCCATCGTCAAGGAACTCGACGACGAGACGGACGTTCGCGCCCGCGTCATGCAGGTCGACCAGTCGCCGGACGTCTCCTACGAGGACATCGGCGGCATCGACGAGCAGATGGAGGAAGTCCGCGAGACCGTCGAGATGCCCATCGAGAGCCCCGAGATGTTCGACGAAGTGGGCATCGACCCCCCGAGCGGCGTCCTCCTGCACGGCCCGCCGGGGACCGGCAAGACGATGCTCGCGAAGGCCGTCGCCAACCAGACCGACGCCACCTTCATCAAGATGGCCGG
>NZ_JAZKTR010000136.1:0-6328 GCF_036625485.1 Natronomonas sp.
ACCGAAACGGCCGCCGTCGACACGAACGAGCTCGAGCAGGTGTACCGCCAGCGGACCACGCTGGCGCCCGACGCCGGCTTTGCCGTCGCCGGCGAGGAGGTACCGAACGCGGACCTGCGGCTCCGCGTCGTTACGACCGCAGGGACCGACGGGACCTACGACTGGGCGCGCGTCGACGAGCTATCGTCGATAGACATCCGGATCAGGGAGTCGGGGACGCGGTTTACGGAGCTGGACTAGCGGCTGCCTGGCGCGGAAACGCGCTCGACGTCGACGTCGAGGTGGATACCCGGGGGGAACTCCTGGCCCGCGACGTCCCGGGCGAACTCGTCGTGACCGACGACTTCCATCGTCCGCGTGTAGATGGTGTAGTTCCACGACCGGAACCGGGAGCCGCTGGCCGAGAGCCGCTTGGATTGCGGTATCGACGCATCGTGCGGTGACTCGGCGTGCGGGCCCCGGAGCTCGACGCCCTTCCGTTCGGCGCGCGTTTTGATGTTCCCGACGATTCGTTCCAGAACGTTGCGGTCCCCGCTCTGGAGCGTCAGGGTGGTGACGAAGGGCATACAGCCTACTGGATGCTCGATGCTCAAAAGCGCACCTATCCGACCGGCAGTGTGGCCTCCCGGCCCAAACGCCGGAATCGACCGTCCGATATCCCTTTAAGCGGTGGCCGTTTACCCGAAAGTAATGCAAGAGGCCACGAGCGCGGGAGCCATCCTCTTTCGCGATACGCGTGGCCGGCGTGAGTACCTGCTGCTCAAGTCCCGTCCCGGAGATTGGGAGTTTCCCAAAGGCGGCGTCGAGGGCGAAGAGGAACTACAGCAGACCGCCATCCGCGAAGTGAAAGAGGAGGCCGGAATCGAGGATTTCCGGCTGTTAGACGGCTTCCGAAAGGACTACGACTACGTGTTCGAAGCGAACGGAACGACCATCCACAAGACCGTCCACCTGTTCATCGCCAAATCCTACGAGGCGTCGGCGGAACTCTCCGAGGAGCACCGCGACATGCAGTGGCGCGACTACGAACAGGCCATAAACACCATCACGCAGGACGGCCCCCGTGAGATACTCGAGGACGCCCACGAGTTCCTCGACGAGAAACTCGAAAGCGACGAGGACGACGAGGAGTAATCCGTCGCCGTACCTCGGGGTGACCGACCGATAGCGGCCGCCACCGCGAACCCTTTTCGGGCCCGCCCACGAGTCCACGGCCATGAGTCGCATCGACAGAGCGCAGTTCGCCGTCCTCGTTCTCGCCGGCCTCGTCGGCGTCCTCGCAGTGCTGCCCTACCTCTTCGCCCTCGTACCACCGACCGGGGAGGTATCGTTGGCCGTCATCGCCGTCGCGACCGTCATCCAGTCGGGAGCGCTCGTCGCCGTCGCCTGCCTCGTCGGCCTCTATCTCGGCCCGAAGGTCGGCCTCGGCGCGCCACTCCTTCGGGCGCGT
The DNA here is from genome assembly GCF_036625485.1 of Natronomonas sp. Lineage (GTDB taxonomy): Archaea > Halobacteriota > Halobacteria > Halobacteriales > Haloarculaceae > Natronomonas. Next base: position 1,451 of record NZ_JAZKTR010000136.1, read on the forward strand.
CTCCACGGCCACGCCATCGGCGAGCAACGCCGCGAAACCCTGCGACTCGCCGTTCCGCTTGGCATCGCGACGGCCGTCGCCATCGTCGGCCTCGACATCGCCTTCGGTGCCGTCGGCGTCTCGATTCCGGCCGACGCCGTCGACCAACCGGCCGTCTGGAAGCGCGCGCTCGCATCGCTGTACGGCGGCATCACGGAGGAACTCCTCGTCCGGTTCGGTCTCATGACGCTTTTCGTCTGGCTGTCGACGCTCGTCGCCGGCGAGGACGGCCCGGCCGACGGCGCCGTCTGGGTCGCGATCTTCCTCACCGCCATCGCCTTCGGCGCCGCCCACCTCGGCACCCTCGCGTCGATGACCGACCCGACACCGCTGCTGATGGTTCGGACCGTGCTGTTGAATGCCATCGGCGGCGTCGTCTTCGGGTGGCTCTACTGGCGCCGCGGCATCGAGTCCGCGATGGTGGCGCATTTCACCGCCGACCTGACGCTACACGTCGTCGCCGCGGAACTGCTGGCGGTCGCTGGCGGCGTCTGAGCATCCTTAAAAGGGCTACTGGAAGCCCCGAATCGGCTGGGCTTGCGTGCTCTCCTCGTCGGCCTCGTGGAGGCGCTTGGCGAGTTCCTCGCGGGCCTCCTGGATCTCGTCGGCACGTTCCATGAGCGCGTCGGTCTCGACGTCGATGTCGGCGAGCGGGCCGATACCGTGTTCGAGGAGGACCCGAGCCGCTTCCGGGTCGGGGAACTGGGCCTCCGTCTCGACGATGAGGCCGACGGAATCGAAGCCCGTTTCGGCGGCGTGGTTGAGCAGTGCGCCCGTCGGCCCGGTAACGATACCCCCCTGCCGGGGCGGGACGATACCCTCCGCCTCGATCCGGTCGTGGCCCGCGCCGGTGGCGACGCCGTACATCTCCGGGACGCCGTCTTTCTCCTCGGAGAGGCCGCTGAGATACAGGGGGAAGACGTCGTTGGCGTCGAACCAGCCGGTGACGCAGGTGGCGAACTCGCTTGCCCGCGTGGGTGAGATGGGGACGTCGCTCTGGAGGACGAGGAGGTCGCGGTCGTCGTCCGCGTAGATCCGTACCGGCGGTCGGATGTCGGACTGCTCGCCCTCGTAGACGGCGACCTCCGGGAGGCCCTCACAGTGGACCGAGCCGTAGTAGTCCATGTCGAACTCCTCGACGAGATGGTCGGCCGCGATCTTCCCGACGAGGCCGGCCCCCGGCAGCCCCTCGACCAGTAGGGGCGAATCGAGGTCAATATCGTCGGCCTGAACCTGTATATGTGCCATAGCAGTAGGGTGGTGTGGACGGGCCTTAATTGTGGTCGCCGAACGGTCAGATTCGTTCTCGGACGACCAGCGGTGTCGTCGGCGACTGCTCCAGACCGACACCGACAAAGCCACCGCAACCGCAGCAAGCGTATGGACCCGCTCGACAGATACGACTCGCTCGTCGACGACGCCGAGGCGTTTCACGAGGCCTGCGAGCGCCCGCTGCCGTCGGTCGTCCGAGTCAACGATATCAAGGCGACCCCCGACCGCGTCCGCCGGGCCTTCGACGAGACGGGCGTCGACTACGAGCGCGTCGAGTGGCACGACGGCCTCTTCCGGATGGCCGACGACGTCTCCCCCGGCAACACGTGGCCCTACGTCCACGGCTGGGTACACGGCCAGGAGGAGGTCTCGGCCATCCCGCCGCTGGCGCTGGAACCCAACCCCGGCGACCGCGTGCTGGACTGCTGTGCTGCACCGGGAAGCAAGACGACGCAACTGGCTTCGCTGATGGAGGACCGCGGCACGCTGGTCGGCAACGACAACAACCTCGGCCGGCTGTCGGCCCTTCGCTCCAACGCCGAACGCTGCGGTGTCACGAACGTCGTCGTCACCCGGCAAGACGCACGGAACTTCTCGCTGAAACCCTTCGGCGGGAAGCCCTTCGACGGCGTCCTCGTGGACGTGCCCTGCTCGTGTGAAGGGACGATCCGGAAGAACCCCGACGCGCTCGAAAACTGGTCGCTGGGTCACATCGAGAGTATCGTCGACGTCCAGACGGCCATCCTCGACCGTTCCATCGAGATCACCCGGAAGGGCGGCACCGTCGTCTACTCGACGTGTACCTTCGCGCCCGAGGAGAACGAGGCCGTCGTACAGGACGCCCTCGACAGCCACGACATCCGCCTCGTCGACTACGACCTCGGCCTCGAACACGACCCCGGAATCACCGAGTGGAACGGCCAGCAGTTCGACGAGACGATGACCCGCGCCAAGCGCGTCTATCCCCATCAGAACGACACGGGCGGGTTCTTCTGTGCGAAACTGGAGGTGACCGCATGAGCAACGACGGCCAACTGTTCAACCGCCTCCCCGCGACCGCCGCCGACCGCGAGGTCGAGGGTCGGGCCACCCGCGAGGAGGTCATCGACTGGTGGGTCGACCGGTTCGACCTCGACCGCGAGACCTTCGCCGGCCACACCATCTGGGAGAAGGGCGCCGGGAAGATATGGGTCTTCGCCGACGACATGGATTCACCGGCCGACGTCGAGGGGCTCGGCATGACCTTCCTCCGGACGCGACAGGAACACTGGAAGCCGACGACCGACGCTGTCCAGCGGTTCGGCCGCGAGGCGACGAAGAACGTCATCGTCCTCGACGACGAGGAAGCGACGGCCTTCCTGCAGGGCGAGGACCAGGAACTCGACTGGGACGGCGACTGGGGCTATCTCATCGCTGCCCACGAGATCGCTGGCGGTGTCGAACCCATCGGCGTCGGCCTCTACGTTCACGGCGAGTTGCGCTCCCAGATGCCGAAGGGCCGCCAGCGCGACGTCTGACCGTGACCCGATATCTCGCCGCCGATCTACATTTCGACCACGCCGAGGTGCTCGGTTACACCGACCGCCCCTTCGCGTCGATCGGCGAGATGAACGACCGCCTGCTCGACAACTGGAACGCCGTCGTCGACCCCGACGACGAGGTGATCTATCTCGGTGACCTGGTCGTTCCGTCGGAACCGACGACGGTCCGGCGGTGGCTCCGCCGCCTGAACGGCGAGATCACGTTCGTCGTCGGCGACCACGACGAGGGCGTCCGACGGACCCGCGCGGTCACAGCACGCCGAGAGTATCGCTTCGAAGCCGGCGGCTACCGATTTCTCTGTGTCCACGACCCCGCCGAAGCCCCCGCCGACCGAACTGACTGGCTGATTCACGGCCACCACCACGATATGCGACCCGACGAGTTCCCGTTCGTCGACCCCGGGAACCGCCGGAGCAACGTCTCCGTCGAACTGACGGGCTACGAACCGGTGCCGGTCGCGGAACTGATCGACTACATCCGACAAGGGAAGCGACTGCGAACCCGACCTTCGTAGCCTACTTCTCGCGAACCGTCCCGCCACCGAGGCCTTCCCACTCGACGCGATATCCCAGTCGGGACAGGACAGCGCTCGTCTCGTCGATGCCCCACTCGTCCAGCACCGCCTCGGCCTCCGAGAGGTCCATCCCTGCCTCGATACCGGGGGTGATGTCTTCAACCACAGCGGGCCGGACCAGCGTTCGACCGACACGTTCGTGGTCCGGAAACGCCGCATCCTCGATGGCTGATTCGGGGACGCCGTAGTCGTCGGCGAGGGCGGCGATGGTGGTCACGTCTGCTTCGGGCGTCAGTTCGTCCGGCACCGAATCGGCGCTTTCGGCCCTGAGTTCCCCCTCGTAGTGCCGGAGAGCGTCCCGGACGTCCTTGAGGCGGACGGTCCGCTTGTAGGGAATCGCGCGGTGGCCCGCCGCCTCGATGTCCTCGCCGACGCCGAGGCTCTCGTCGTAGGCGACGATGAAGGCCACGTCTTCGAGGTCCGCGAAACGGGAGAGCTTCTTGTCGACGTACTCGGGCGTCCAGAAGCCCATAATCTCGAAGAAGACCCGAAAGTCGGAGTGTTTCCAGTCGAAAGCGAAGTCGGGGATGACGACGTGCTCGCCGGCCGCCAGCGGCTCCGGTTCGCGGACGACGTTCCAGTCGAGGTCCAGCGACTCGAAGCGCGCGTAGAAATCCGATTCGACGCCGCTGTCGAAGGTCGGTTCGGCGACCGGCTCGGTGCCCGGCACCGAGACGTCACCCGTGTCAAGCGTCAGCAGGCGCTCGGTTCCCCGGTCGTCGATGGTCGCTTCGAGGTGCCATTCGTTGGCCTTCGCGACGGTTCGCAAGAGGCGAGCGAAACGCGTCCCGTAGCGCCGGGAGCGCCGAAAGAGCGCGTCGGGACCGGTGACGATGACCTCGCGACCCTCGTCGGTCCGCTCGATCTCGTACATCAGTCGAAGGCGTTTGACAGCCGAGACGAGCGCCTTCGGCTCCGAGGAGCGAACGCGGACCTCCGTCGCGTCGAAAAGGGCGGTCTGAGCCAACGAGAGGTCGTACTGCTCGCGGAGGCTCTCGGGGTCGTAGCGGGTATCGCAGTCGGTCAGCACCTGCTCGATCTCCCGGTCGGCAAAGAGCGAGGCGTCGATATCGGCGGCCTCGGCGCCGAGTCGGTCGGCCGCCTGTTTCAGGGCGGCGTTGCGGTCAGCATCTGTGACGACGCCACCCGTGGCTTCGGCGGCCTCGAAAGCGGCCGTGCGTGCGCGAACCGGTGCAACCGGCGCGCGTGTCTCGAAGGTCGCCTCCCGTTCGAGCAGTTTGGCGAAGCCCCGGACCAGTTTGAAATCGTCGGCCTCGCGTTCGAGATCGGTCAGGGCCGTCTCCAGTTCCTCGCGGCGCTTTCCGACGTGGCCCTGATAGACGCCGAGAACGCGGGCGGCGAGCGCCTCGTCGTCGGGGTCGGTGAACTGTGGGTGGTAGCCGCCACCGGCCCGCGAGACGCGGAGGAGGTCCTTCGTCAGCACTACGCGA
>NZ_JAZKTR010000137.1:0-6286 GCF_036625485.1 Natronomonas sp.
AGGCAAACATATCGTCTGATAATCGATATTTCAGCGGAGTGCGTTCGAGAACCCTGCCGATGATAATCGGTGCCTCGTCGGATGCCGACAAGCGCCTCGGCACCCCGACACGGTGATGGAGATCATCACTCGCCGTCGTTGTTTTCGCCCTCTTCAGCGTCTTCACCCTCTTCAGCGTCTTCGGCTTCCTCCTCGCGTTTTGCCAGTCCGGCGAGATGAGGTGCTTCCTCGACGATTATCTCCTCGGTGCCGAGGCGAACGGCGTTTTCGCTGCCGGGCAGACAGAAGACAGGGACGCCGTCGGCGACGCCCGCCACGGCGCGGGTGCCGACGATTTTCGTCCCGATCTCGTCGTAGGAGAGCGTGCGGAACAGTTCACCGAACCCCGGCAGGTGCTTTTCGAAGAGCGATTCGACCGCCTCGATGGTCACGTCGTCGGGGGTGACCCCCGTGCCGCCGGTCGTGATGACACAGTCAGTGTCGCCGCGTCCGACGAGGCGGTTGACAGCGCCCTGCACCTTGTCGTAATCGTCCCTGACGAGTTCCCGAACGGACATCTCGTGGCCTGCTTCGGTGACGATCTCGATGATGGCGTCGCCAGCGGCATCCTCGTCGATGTTGCGACTCGACGAGACGGTGAGGACGGCCACGCCCAACTCGTGGATGTCGTGGTGATGGTGATCGTCGTGGGCGTGTTCGCTGTCGTGTCCGTGATCGTCGCGGGCGTGTTCGCTGTCGTGTCCGTGGTCGTCGTGGGCGTGTTCGTGCCCGTCGTCGGTGGGTTCTTCGGTCATACGACCCACTGCGGCGGCCGCGGTGTAAAGTCCACCGTCCAGATTGCTTTCTCCGCTAGTGTTTTGCACGGTGCGTACGCAGGGGGGATTATGAAAGCGATATTCTACGAAGAGCACGGCTCCACCGACGTACTGCAGTACGGCGAATTCCCCGACCCTGAGATCGACTCGGAGGAAGTACTGGTCGATATCAAGGCTGGCGGCCTCAACCACCTCGACGTCTGGACCCGCAAGGGGATGCCCAGCCCTGAAGAACTGCCGCACATTCCCGGCAGCGACGGCGCGGGCGTCGTCAGCGAGGTTGGCGAGGACGTCACCCGCTTCGAGGAGGGCGACCGCGTCGTCGTCGACCCGAACCTGTTCTGCGGGAAATGCGAGTTCTGCCGGAAGGGCGAAACGTCGCTGTGTGTCGACTTCAAGATGATCGGCGAGCACGTCCGTGGCGTCCACAGCGAGCAGACGGCGCTCCACGAGGACAACCTCATTCCGCTGCCCGAAGACGTCGATTTCGTCAAGGCGGCGTCGGCCCCGCTCGTCTTCCAGACGGCATGGCGGATGCTCGTCACCCGCGCGGACATCCAGCAGAACGACAGCGTGCTGGTCCACGGTGCCTCCGGGGGGGTCGGCCACGCGGCCGTCCAGATCGCCGCCAACGAGGGCTGTGAGGTCTTCGCGACCGCCTCGTCCCAGGAGAAACTCGACTACGCGAGCGATATCGGTGCCGACCACCTCATCAACTACGAGGAGGTCGACTTCAACGACGAGATCAAAGAGATGACCGACGGTCGCGGCGTCGACGTGGTCGTCGACCACATCGGTGAGGCGACGTGGGACGGTTCGCTGTCGGTCGCCGCCCGCGGCGGCACCATCGTCACCTGCGGTGCCACCTCGGGCATCAGCCCCGAGACGAACATCCCGAAGGTGTTCTGGAAACAGCTCGATATCCTCGGGTCGACGATGGGCACGCCCGGCGAGATGGACGACGTGATGGCGAAGGTCTTCGACGGCACCTTCGAACCGCACGTCCGTGAGGTACTGCCGATGAGCGAGATCGAACGCGGCCACGAGATCCTCGAAGGCCGGGAGGGCTTCGGGTCGGTCGTCGTCGTCCCGGACAGCGAGTACGACCCCGACTCGTATGAGTGACGGCTACGTCCACGAACCGGACGCCGACGGCGACGCGCCGAGCGGCGAACCGACAGGGCCGGCCAGCGATGCGGCCGGCGATGGAGGGCCGGACGCGGACGAGGGGGCGCACGTCCATCCCGACGGGGTCGACCGGGAGTTCGACTGGCGAGGCTGGATGCTGGTCGGTGCCGTCTTCGTCGCGTTCCTGCTCATCCCGGGCATCATCTACGCGTATCCGTACGCACCTACGGTGTTCGGGCTCACGTTCTGGGACACCTACCTCGCGTTGCCGATGATTCCGGCTATCGTCCTCGGCATCCTCGCGGTGTGGGCGACGACCCGCCCGTAGCCGGACCCGGACGGGCGCGCAGTCGGTGGGGCCGCCGCAGGCCGCCAGGTGCCCGAACGTTCGCCGACGCCGCCCAGCACCGAACGCTTTTGACCGCGTGCTGTGAGTTGTACGGTCATGCCATCGGCAGTCGATATCGCGGGGTTCGCGGCGGAGGTATCTTACGAGGAGTTGCCCGACGAGGTCCGAGAGGCCGCCAAGCGTCGGGTCCTCGATACCGTGGGCGTCGCGCTCGCCAGCCTCGACGTCGAACCGACCGATGGAATCCGGCGCGCGGTGACGACCGGAACCGACGTCGAGAGCCGTCTGTGGGGTTCCGACCGCGGGGCCGCACCCGCCGACGCGGCGATGTACAACGCCGCGCTGGCGGAGGCGGGCAACCGGGCGACGTATCTCGCACCGACGCTCTCGTCGGCCGCCGGGCCGATACCGGCCGTCCTCGCCGCCGCGGAGGCTCGCAGCGCCCCCGGTGAGGAGTTGCTCGCCGGACTGGCCGCGGCCCACGAGGTCCACGGCGAGTTGGCGTGGAACGCACCGCTGGACGGATTCCATCCTGCGACTCACACTGCCATCGCGGCCGCGGCCGGCGCCGGCCGCGCGATGGGCTTTGCCGTCGACAAACTCACGAGCGCCGTCGGCCTCGCGGCGAGTCGTGGCACGCTCGGTATCGAGGAACGGCCCTTCGACCCCATTGCCGTCGGGTCGGCCGCCAAACACGGCCTCGAAGCCTGTCTGCTCGCAGAGGGCGGGGTCGTCGGACCCGACTCCTTTACCGCCGGGGGCGGCTGGACCGACCTCGTCGGCCCGTTCGACCTGGATTTCGACCCCGGCTGCGAGCGTGTCCGTGACGCCGCGATTCGGCCCTACGCCGGCCACCCGCACGCACAAGCGGCCATCGAGGCCGCCCTCGACGTCGCGGAGGATACGGCCTTCGATCCCGCGGACATCGACGACGTTTCGGTCGAAAGCTACGCCGAGGCCGTTCCGGAGATCGACGCCCGGGCCATCGCCGCGGCGCTCGTCGACCGAGACGTAACCGTCCATCCCGGCGAACGCGCCGACCTCCGGCCCGTCGCCGACGCCGTCAAGATAACGAGCACCGACTACTTCGACGAGCGGGTCGGTATCGGCGAACTACCCGCCCGGGTGACCGTGACCGCGCGCGACGGTGCGAAACACGAGGCCGAGGTCCAGTGGCCGACCGGCCATCCCGCCAAGCCGGCCTCGTGGGGCGTCGTCGAAGAGAAGTTCCACGTGCTGGCCGGCGACTACGGCGCCGAGCGCCGGACGGCTATCGTGGATACCGTCCGCTCGCTGGAAGCCGAAACGGCCGCAGAACTGTCGCGACTACTGGATTAACCCCGTAGCGGGGCCGCCTCGGAGTCGGCGCCGGTCGTTTCCCCATCGGATTCGGACGCCTGTACGGCGAGTCCGCAGATGCGGGCGTACTGTCGGAACTGCGCCCGCGAGAGCCCGGCCCGTCGGGCCGCCTCCGCCTCGGTCAGGGACTCGTTCAGATACATTGCCACCGCGTCCCGAACCCGATATGTAGACATCGTATTCAAGTTCGCATACAATCCGGTAGCTTGTAAAACTTTTCTCGGGATTTTACACGCATTCGTAAAGTATCTGCCGCACAAGGAAACGTACGTTTGTCAAAAAGATACGGCAATAATTGCTGTCGAGGTGTGTGATAGAACAGGAGCTGGTATCGTGAACTCCAGAAAGTCGGTGGCGTGAGAAACGGCGGTAGTCGAGTCGTTACGCTTCGGAGAAGTCCCGGCGCATCGCGATCTCGAACCACGGACAGAGGCGCAGTTGGCGGTACCACTTTGGGTTCTCGTAGAGTCGCTCGTAGGGGACCCACATCAGGCCCGCGACCTCCTCCTCGTCGGGGTCCATCGAGAGGTCGTCGAGGGTACATTGCAGCACGGAACAGACCTCCCATTCGAGGCCCTCGTTCATGTAGTAGCGCTTGTACTCGAACTTGTCCGTCACGCGGAGGTCGTTGTACTGGTCGGGAGAGATGCCGAGTTCCTCTTCGAGGCGTTCGCGCGTGGCCTCCAGTTGGGTCTGGCCCTCGACGGGATGGGAGGCGACCGTGCCGTCCCAGTAGGTGTCCCAGAGGCGCTTGTTGGGGGCGCGTTGAGCCAGGAGGATGTTACCGTCGCCGTCGAAGACCAGCGCCGTGAAGGCGCGGTGGCGGATGCCGTCGCCGGTGTGGGCGTCCAGTCGGTTGACGGTATCCTGTTCGTTGTCGTCGGCGTCGACTGCGATGACGTCCTGCAGTGCGTTCTCGTGGTCAGCCGGTGCCTCGTCGCCGGCCGCCTCCTCCGTGGTCCCGCCGTTCGCGGGGTCGATGTCGTCGGTGCTCATGCGTTTTGCAATGGGGGTAGCTGTTAAGGCCTCTTCGACTCGCCCCACGCTAGCCGAGTTTCTCGTCGAGAATCAGGCGCGTCTTCGTCGAGACGACCTCGTCGAGTTCGCGAGCGCGAGTGATCATGTCGTTGAGCGTCCCGGTGTCGGTCGTGTCGGCGACGACGACGACGTCCTCTTCGCCGGAGACCTGCCAGACGAAATCGACCTCCTTCCAGTCGGCCATCCGGTCGGAGATGGCGCCGGTATCGACGTCGACGGCGACGCCGATCTCGACCATCGCCTTCACGTTGCCCGTCCGCGTGGCGATAGTGAAGCGTTCGATGATGCCCTCGTCGATAAGACGCTCCACGCGGTTGCGGACCGTCCCCTCCGAGGTACCGATCTCGTCGGCGATTTCGGTGTAGGGTGTCCGGGAGTCGCGCCGGAGGATGGCCAGTATCTGGCGGTCAAGGTCGTCCATCGAGATACGAGGGTTGCGTCCGGGGGCACTTACCGATTACGAATTTCGTAACTATGCTTCGAACACAAGCGTTAATTGGGGGTATAACATACGCTTCTCGTAATGACGGACGCCTACGTGGCGCTGGAGAACGGGCAGGTCGTCGAGGCCCGCGCCCGCGCACCCGGCCGTACTCGCGGGGAACTGGTCTTCACAACCGCCTACACCGGTTACGAGGAATCGCTCACGGACCCCAGCTACGAGGAGCAGGTCCTGACGTTCTCGTACCCGCTCATCGGTAACTACGGCGTCCGAGAGGAACGCTTCGAATCCGAGCGCGTCCACCCCCGGGCCGCCATCGCCCGCGAGTTCACCGAGGACGTCGCCGAGTGGCTCACCGAGGAGGGCATCCCGGCCGTCGACCACCTCGACACTCGCGACCTCGTCACCAACATCCGCGAGGAAGGGGCGATGAAATGCGGTATCGCCGCCGGTCCCGACGCCACCCCCGAAGCCGCCGAGGAGGAACTGGAACAGTGCAAGGCCATGAGCGAGCACACCGACATCGGCAAGCAGGTCTCCGTCGACGAACGGCAGACCCACAACCCCGACGGCGACGGCCCGACGGTCGCGCTTATCGATTGTGGCGCCAAGGGCTCCATCACGAGTTCGCTCGTCGACCGCGACGCCACCGTCGAACTCCTGCCGTACGACGCCACCGTCGCCGACGTCGAGTCTGTCGACCCTGACGTCCTCTTCATCTCCAACGGTCCCGGCGACCCCAAGAACTTCGAGCAGGCCGCCGCGCTGGTCGACGAGTACGTCGACGACCTGCCGCTTGCCGGTATCTGTCTCGGCCAGCAGGTCATCGCCGAGGCGCTGGGCGGCGAGACCGAGAAGATGGAGTTCGGCCACCGCGGCGTCAACCAGCCCGTTCAGGACCTCCGGACCGAAAAGGTCGTCATGACGACCCAGAACCACGGCTACACCGTCTCCGAACCCGGCCAACTCGAAGTCACCCAGATCAACGTCAACGACGATACCCCCGAAGGCCTCGAAAGCGACGAGATGGACATCATCACCCGCCAGTACCACCCCGAAGCCCATCCCGGCCCCAACGACACTCTCAGCTTCTTCGACGACGTCATCGCGCTGACCGAGGAAGATTCCGTGGCTACGCCGAGCGCGGACGACTAA
>NZ_JAZKTR010000138.1:0-6219 GCF_036625485.1 Natronomonas sp.
GGGACAAGTCGATCTACAGTCGACTGCTCTACCAGTCTGAGCTAAGGGCGGGCGTACCTGATACGAGACGACTGCGGGACTTAACGGTTTTGACCTGCATCGGCCTCGTGTCTTCGACTCACACGCGGTTTCACACCGTCTCCACGCCGTGTCGGCCGCTCGACGGACGCCTGTCTGACATCGCGGGAAGATTGAAATACCGTCACACACAATCGTCGGACGAGTAATGAGCAAGATCACGTTCCGGGCGGATGACGACCTCGTTCGCCAACTCGAGGGGTTCGACGCCTCGAAGAGCGAGGTCATGCGCGAGGCGCTCCGGACGTACCTCGACGAGAACGGGCAAACGCCCGTAAACGAGGGTTCGACCGGCGTAAACGCCGATTCTTCGCCTGCGTCGGCCGAGGAATCCCTCGATGACCTCATCGCCGAGCGGGTCGACGCGGTGCTTGCGGACCGCCTCGACGGCGCGTTGACGCCGCGTGAGCCGCAGGACGTGAACGTAAACATCACGCTTGATGGCGATTCGAGTAGCGTGTCACACGAACCGGAGGGTGCTCGTAAGACAGCCCCGGCCGACGACGAAAACGCGTCCGACGATCCGCGGGAGACGTGTAAACAATGCGGCGAGGAACTCCCCGAATCGGCCGTATACTGCTCTAACTGTGGCGAAAAGGCGTCACACAGGGTGTTCTGCGAGTGCGGCGATGAACTCCGCTCGGACTGGGGATTCTGCCCCGGCTGCGGCCGACGAACCCCTGCAGCGGACGTTTTGAAAGATCCGTAAACGCGGAAAATGGCAGCTTCAGGCTCGTAAACGGTGTTATTACGACTTTGTCTTACGCCGCCCCTAACCTTTAAGTAGTCTGCTTCTGTGAGTACATCTGCGTAAGACGGCGCGTCTTACACCAGGGTGCCCGTGGCAGGTAGGAGGTTGCTACCGGGCGAATTCGAGGTGTAAACGCGATAACGAACGCGTGTGCAACGCCGTCTTACCCACAGACAGAGGGGAAATACAATATGGAGCGTGTGACACTACGGATTCCGAAGCAGCAGATCGAAGAGGTCGAACGCATGGTCGATACCGGGGAGTTCCCGAATCGGAGCGAGGCGATTCGCTCCGCCGTGCGCGAGATGCTCAATGAACAGGACACCGAATCACGGGACAGCAACCGCCCGTGGGCCAAGGTGTAGACGATGCAGGATATCGTCAACTCCGCACTCGAGAACGCGGAGAAAGAGTCCCGTGAAGTCGGCGACGGCGACGACGACGGCGATTTCGGGGACCCCCGAATCGTTATCGTCGGTGCCGGCGGTGCCGGTAACAACACGGTAAATCGGCTGTACAACATCGGCGTGGATGGCGCCGACACCGTCGCCATCAACACCGACAAGCAGCACCTGCAGATGATCGAGGCCGACACCAAGATCCTCGTGGGCAAGTCGCTCACGCAGGGGCTCGGTGCCGGCGGCGACCCGTCGATGGGCGAACGCGCCACCGAGATGGCGCAGGGCACCATCAAGGAAGTCCTCGGTGACGCGGACCTCGTCTTCGTCACGGCGGGCATGGGTGGCGGCACCGGTACCGGTGCGGCCCCGGTCGTCTCGAAGATCGCCAAAGAGCAGGGCGCCATCGTCGTGGGTATGGTCTCGACGCCGTTCAACGTCGAGCGCGCCCGGACGGTCAAGGCCGAGGAAGGACTGGAGAAGCTTCGCGGCGAAGCCGACTCCATCATCGTCCTCGACAACAACCGCCTGCTCGATTACGTCCCGAACCTGCCCATCGGCAAGGCCTTCTCGGTGATGGACCAGATCATCGCCGAGACGGTCAAGGGCATCAGCGAGACCATCACCCAGCCGTCCCTGATCAATCTCGACTACGCGGACATGTCCGCGATCATGAACCAGGGCGGCGTCGCGGTGATGCTCGTGGGGGAGACCCAGGACAAGAACAAGACCGAAGAGGTGGTCAACGACGCGATGAACCACCCGCTGCTCGACGTCGACTACCGCGGCGCTTCGGGCGGGCTGGTCCACATCACCGGCGGCCCCGACCTCACGCTGAACGAGGCCGAGGGCATCGCCAGCAGCATCACCGAACGGCTCGAAGCCTCCGCGAACGTCATCTGGGGCGCCCGTATCGAGGACGCCTACAAGGGCAAGGTCCGCGTCATGGCCATCATGACCGGCGTCCAGTCGGCCCAGATCCTCGGCCCGACGACCCAGAAACAGGCCGACGCCTCCCGGCAGGCCATCGACTCGGTGGACGAAGACGAGTTCGCCTCGACGCCGCCCGAAAGCTCGACGGAGACGGGCACGGCCGGCGGCCGCGGCGTCTCCGGCAACTCCGGCGGCTTCAGCCGCGGCGAGACCGACGGCGGCCGCTCGGAAGCCGAGAAGAACAACGGACTTGACGTAATCCGATAAGTCTCGAATTCGATATTTTATTTTAGCGCTCACTGGTTGCGATTAGCGATAGAAACAGTCAACTATATACTCTGATAGCTATCGCGTAAAACGCAGTGTATGACGTTCGGCTGATGGCAGGTCGAAGATCAGTCGCCGGTCTCGGCCAGTTCGCCACCGACTGCGTCGACGAACACGCGCTGCGAGTCAGTCGCCGGTCTCGGCCAGTTCGCCACCGACTGCGTCGACTAACTCGCATTTCCGACAGACATCGTTGTTCGTCGGCGCACCACAGCGGTCACAGTCGCCGCGGGGGCCGTCGTCGCTGTTCCGGTAGGCTTCGGCGGCCAGCTTCGCCAGTTCCTCGTAGCCGGACATGATGGAGTGGCGGGTGCCGGGGTGGTCGTCTTCGAGGTCGTGGATGTGCTGTTGGATCTCGCCGCGGTAGGCCTCGCTGGCGTGGGGACACTCGGCCATATGCGTGGGGAGCCCTTTCAGGTGCGCGTAGAGGGCGACCTCCTTTTCGGGGATGTCCCGGAGCGGCTTGGCGCGGGGGACGAAGGGGTCGTCGTCGATCTCGCGGTCCTCGAAACTGCCGAGCGAGGCGTCGAAGTGTTTGGCGACCTGCTGGATGTCGCCCGAAAGCAGGTTCATCATCGCGGTTTGGGCCTCGTCGTCGAGGTTGTGGCCCGTCAGGAGTTTGTCGGCGCCGTACTCCTCGGCGTACTGCGAGAGGGCGTCCCGGCGGAAGACCCCACAGTAGGCACAGGGAGCCATATCGAGAGGGTCCTCATCGGCGACGTCGTCCATCTCGAGGCCGTACTCGTCGGCGTAGGCGACGACCTCGTGTTCGATGGAGAGGTCGTCGGTGAGTTCGAGGCAGGCATCCAGCGAGGCGTCCCGATAGCCTTCGATGCCCTCGTGAATCGTGAGCGCGACCAGTTCGACGCGAGGGTCCTTCGCGAAGATGTCGTCGAGGATGTGGGTGAGGACGACGCTGTCCTTGCCGCCGGAGAGGCCGATGAGCCACGTCTCCGGCTCGTCGGGCGTGGCGTCCTCGGAGAGCAGGGCATCCTCGCGGATCCGTTTGCGGACCCGCGAGTCGACCGACCGGCAGAAATGCTCATCGCAGAGGTGTAGTCCCGAGTAGGCGGCGTGCATGACCGCCTCGTCGCCGCACTTGTCGCACTCCATTACCGCTTACTTGCCGATTCGCGGGGATACGGGTTTCGCTCTGGCATCTACGCTCCGCGTTGGTACTGCGTTCGAAGGGTACGGAGGGCAGTCGCCCGGATTACGGGCAAGGGGTCGTTTCCTCAGATCAACTCGAAGGCGTGGACTGGCCAGTCTTCCTCGTAGGAGAGCTGATAGTCGGGGTCGATACCGATCGACTCCGGATCACGGACCTGGAGTTCGACGCGGTCGCCGATGGTGAGGTCCTCGAGGGGGGCTTCGACTCGCCCGGTGAGGCGTGCGCCCGAGTCCAGTTCCACGATGGCGACGGTTATCGGTGCCAGATCGGCGAACGCCGATGGCGGTCGGTTGATCGACGTGTACGTGACGACGTCGCCGGTCCGGGGCTGTTCCTCGATGGTCACGGCCCGACTTCCACAGCCATAACAGGCGGTCCGGGGCGGCACGAGGTGGGTGCCACACTCGGTACAGTGGGCGGCGAGCAACTCGCCGTCGGCGAGTGCGTCGAAGAACCCGGGCAGCGTGAACGGCGAGTCGGCGGTGATGTCGTCCGGTGCAAGCGGTCCAGTCGTGGTGGTGTCGCTGTCGTCCATGGGTGTGTCGGTTGGGTCGGTCATTGGTTGGTCAGGACGTGGGCCACGGTGTGGGCGTCCGCGATTCCGCCTTCGTTGATGAGCAGGGCCGTATCGGCCCCGGCCACCTGGCGGTCATCGGCTCGGCCGGTGAGCTGGTCGTAGGCTTCGACCGCCTGGAGCAACCCGGTCGCACCGATGGGGTGGCCGCGGGCTTTCAGCCCACCGCTGGTGTTGATCTGGACGTCGGTCCAGCCCGCGGAGCGGTCGGAGGGCTCGGCGACGGTCTCGATGCCGCGGCCCTTGGGCGCGAACTCGGCGGCTTCCGCGAGAAGCGCCTCACAAATGGTGAAGGCGTCGTGGACCTCCGCGATGTCGATGTCCCCGGCGGCCACGTCGGCGTCGTCGTAGGCAGTCGTGGCGGCGACGTTAGCGCCCTCGACGTACGTCAGGTCCCGTTCGGCGACGGCGAGGTTGTTGGCTGCCGACCCGACGCCCGCCACGCGGACGGTGTCCTCGCGGTCCAGGAGGTCGGCCGCCACGTCGTCGTTCGCGACGACGACGGTGGCCGCGCCGTCGCAGACCGGCGCACAGTCGAAGAGTTTCAGCGGCGGTGCGACGTAGTCGGCGCCCATCACCGTCTCTACGTCGACCGCCTGCTGGAACATCGCGCGCGGATTGGACGCTGCATTGCGGTGGTTCTTCACCGCGATCCGTGCCAGATCTTCCTCGGTCGCGTCGGTCTCGTGGAGATACCGCTGGGCGAGCAGGGCGTACGTGGCGGGGGCAGTGATTCCCGATCGCTGTTCGAGCGCCCGCTCGAAGGCCGCACCCAGGGCGTTCGTCGCGCCTTCGGTTCCGCCCGCCGTCATCTTCTCGACGCCGCAGGCCAGTACCGCATCGTGGACGTCCGCCCGGACGTCACGGACGGCGTTCTTGAGCGCGAGCGCGCCGGCGGCCGCACACGCTTCGACACGCTCTGCGGGGACGTTCCGCAGGCCCGCCCACTCGGCCATGAGGGTACCCTGCATGATCTGGTTTTCGTAGCGTTCGGACTGGGCGCCGACGTAGAGGGCGTCGACGACCTCCGACGGGTCGGGCAATCCCTCGAACGCCTCGGCCAGGGCTTTCGAGAACAGGTCCCGGCCGGGGAGATCCGTCTTGCCGATCGGCGACGCACCGACCGCAATGATGTGTGCTGTCGACATGTCGCATGAATAGACACCCCCGTCAGTGTTAACGATTCTTATAAACGAGCCTGACAATCGACGGCGTCGGTCCGGGCGCCGTCTTCGAACGAGGTCTCGGGGTCGTTGCTGTCGGAGGAGTCGCCACGGTCCGTTTATAAATGGGTCAGAACCAGACCCTCCCCGGCGAAATCGACTAGAACGAGACCCACGTTCGCGGGGCGTCGGGAACGCCGACGACTCGCACCTCGCGGCCGCCGTCGTCGGCCTCGCGGAGTTCGATGACGGCGTCGAAAAGTGACGTGAGGGTGTTCACTTCTTGGGTGTCCTGTGTCGTCGGGTCGATGGTGGCGATGCCGAGGTAATCCGCCGCGGAGACGCGGCCGGTGATGGTATGAAGGAAGTTGAACACGCGCTGGTTGTTCGCGTACTGGAGGATCGTCGATAGCGACAGCACCGACAGCCGAAGCCCCGTATCGATCTCACGGCCGATGTCGCGGGTACATTTGACGATGCCGACTCCGATACCAGTCAGGTCGCCGGGCGAGCCGACGTACTTGATGGCCTCGGTGTCGTCCATCGACCCCTTCCCGGTGGCCCCGGTACAGTCGACGACGTGGAAGCGGTCGAGGCTACCGTGTGTGGTTCCCTCGTAGGTGGTTCGGAGCCGGTCGCCGTCGGTATCCGGCGTGACGGCGATAGCGTGGTTGTTCCCGGATCCCCCGGCGAGCAGTTCGAGCGCGAGGCGCCGCTTGCCGAGCAGGACGCCGATACCGACGACCGACAGCGTCCGCAATCGGCTTTCGCCGCCCTCCCCCTCCATCGCTCGGGGTCGGGGGTCTCTGTAGTCATACATGTTG
>NZ_JAZKTR010000139.1:0-6100 GCF_036625485.1 Natronomonas sp.
CGGAGCCGGGTCTGGCGCCGTAGCGCGCCAGACCGGCGGAGCGTGCAAAAAGTGGCTAGACGTGAAAGTCGTATAGCTCGTCGCCGACGTGGTGGAGGTTCTCGACGACTTTTCCGGAATCGCCGACCATGTCATCGCCCGCGGCTTCCGCGCGACCGACCGCGAGTGCCTTGCCGTGGTTCTCCTCGACGACGATAACGAGGTCGCCCGGTTCGATGTCGTCGGTGGCCTCCGTAATTCCGGGCCGCATGATGTTGGCGCCGTCGGAGACGAAGGAGATGGCACCGGAATCGACGGTGACGACGTGGTTCTCGGGCGGGTGTTCGTTGGCGCCGACAACCGTCAGGAAGAGTTCGCCGTCGAAGGAAGCGACCAGCGGGTCGCCGTCGACGAGGACGACCTCGCGGTCGACGTCGTCGAACTCGACGCGCTCGTAGCTGTCGCCGTCGAGGTCGACGCCGAGCTTTTCGGCGAGTGCGTCCTCCAGTTCGCTGATCTCGTCCGACCGGAGGTGGTGGCGGGACTTGACGTCCATACCCGGGCTTCGGCGCCTCATGAGTTAAAAACCGCCGGTCCGAGGCGGCAGTCGGACGTGGTCGGGGGAGAACAGGGGACGGTCGGGCGTCCGTCCCGTCACCGCTAATATGGATTGCTGTAACGATTTACCGGTCATCGCCGACCGTACTGGCGAGACCGGTAAAAGACTACAGCAATCCATATAAGGCCGCGGCGGCCCGCATGTCGGTATGATAGATCTACGGAGCGATACGGTGACGAAGCCGTCGCTCGGGATGCGTGAGGCCGCCGCGGACGCCGAGGTCGGCGACGACGTCTACGGCGAGGACCCGACCGTCAACGAACTCGAAGCCCGCGTCGCCGAGGTGCTGGGCAAGGAGGATGCCCTGTTCGTGCCCTCGGGGACGATGGGCAACCAGATCGCCGCCCGCGTCCACACCGAGCGCGGCGAGGAGGCGCTGGTCGAGGCCGAAAGCCACATCTACAAGTGGGAACTCGGCGGGCTGGCCCAGCACTCGGAGCTACAGGTCCGGACCATCGATGGCGGCGAGCGCGGGGTCATCACCCCCGACGCGGTCGCCGAAGGCTACGTCGAAGCCGACGACCACCGGCCGGGGACCGGCCTGCTCTGTCTGGAGAACACCCACAACAGCAAGGGTGGCACCGCCATCGCGGCCGAGCGCATCGACGCCGCCTCCGAGGCGGCCCACGACCGGGGCGTGTCGGTCCACCTCGACGGGGCGCGACTGTTCAACGCCGCGACGGCGCTGGATACCGACACCTCACGGCTGGTCGCGAACGTCGATTCGGTGATGTGCTGTCTCTCGAAGGGCCTCGGCGCGCCCGTCGGGTCGATGCTCGCCGGCAGCGAGGCGTTCATCGAGGACGCCCACCGCGTCCGAAAACTGCTCGGCGGCGGCATGCGGCAGGCCGGCATCATCGCCGCGCCGGGGCTCATCGCCCTAGAGAACCGCGAGCGACTGGCCGACGACCACGAGAACGCCCGGCGGCTGGCCGCTGGATTGGACGCCCTCGACGGCCTGACGGCCCGCGAACCGGAGACGAACATCGTCCTCGTGGAGACCGACGAACCCGCAGAACGGTTCCTCGAACGCTGTGCGGAGCGGGACGTGCGTGGCGTCCCGTTCGGCGACAACGTCGTGCGGTTCTGTACGCACCTCGACGTCGACCGCGAGGAGACCGAATCGGCGATCCGGCGTATCGAAGGCATCCGCGGCTGACGCTGGCGGTTCGGCGTCGGATTACTTGCCGCCCTCGCGGCCCTTCCGGAGCCCCTCGGTGAAACTCAGGAGGATGCGGCGGACGAACAGGAAGAGGCCGAAGACGATGAGCAGGAGAACGACGATGATGCCGACCAGCGTGGGCGAGACGTCGCCGGGGAAGACGGAGCCACCGACGAGGGGGGCCACGGACGCGGCAGGGGAAACGAGCGGGTACATAGTCGGCGGTTGCCGCGCCGGCCCAAAGGCGTTTCGGGGAACAAAGTTCATGCTCACGGGTTCATAACCCATTGGCGATGAGCCTCCTGCCCTCCAGTCCGGACGTCTCTCCGGACAGCGAGCCGCGGGTCGTCGGCCTCGACAGCGAGGAGGCCGACGACCTGATGGCCGCGCTCTCCTCGACGACGGCCCGGCGGCTTCTCTCGGAACTCCACGACGACCCCGCCCCGCCCGGCGAGGTGGCCGACCGCGTCGACACGTCGCTGCAGAACGCCCAGTATCACCTCGAAAAGCTCGAAGACGCCGGTGCCATCGAGGTCGTCGGCACCGCCTACTCGGAGAAGGGCCGAGAGATGAACGTCTACGGCCCCGCCGACAGCCCGCTCGTAATCTTCGCCGGCGAACAGGAACGCGCCTCCGGCCTTCGGGCGGCACTTTCGCGACTCTTCGGCGGCTTCCTCGCGCTGGCGGTCGGCGCCGTAGCGATCCAGGAACTGTTCGGCCGAAGCCTCCTCCGCGCTGGCGAGGACACCGCCGCCCCCGCAGGCGGCGGCACCGAGACGCCGACACCCGAGCCGACGCCGGAGCCGACACCCACTGGCGGCGACGACGGCGGCGGGGTGAGCATCCAGTCGACCGAGACGCCCGCCGAAACGGAAACGCAGGCGGCCGCCGATACGCAGGCGGCCACCGAGACGCCGTATCCGACCGAGGCCCCGGAAGAGCCGGCGACCGAAGCCGCCGATACGATGACACCGACCCCGACCGAAATCGCGACGGAAGCCGCCGACGGCGGGGGTGCCCTCGATTTGCCTGCGCTTATCGACGGGCTACTCGGCGGCGGCCTCCCGCCAGGAGTGGCCTTCTTCCTCGGTGGTGCGACCGTGCTGACGGTCCTCGTGGCGGTGACCTACGTTCGAACCCGACCGTAGCGCGGTCGTGGATTTTCGATAGCTAAAATCGGGGTTTGACCTTTCGCCGCTACCTTATCAATACCCGTCGTAGGAACGGGTGCGCTGAACGCTTTGGCCCTCCATCCCGCTGGCGCTTTGCCCACCCTTGCCCGACCGATCGGCGTTCGGCGCACCTTTCCTCCACTACACCTGCTCCCTGAAGTCACCGACTCGCCGATACCACGCGGTTATGCTTCGTCGACAGCCCGCGGTTCGACGGTGAACTCCTCGAATACCTCCCCGGAGGGTTCGACCAATCGGCCGCGAGCGAACCCGGCGTCGTCCCACATCAACTCGGCGTGTGCCGGCCGGTTCCAGCGCGGGTCGGCGTGACTGCCGGGATTGAGCATCGGGACGGTTCCCTCCAAGAACTCCGGTCGGTGGGAGTGGCCGAACACGAGCAGGTCGGCGCTGGACTGCCGGGCGAACATCGACAGCGCCGTCTCGGTCTTCCGATGGCCGTGGGTGACCGCGATGCGGAGGTCCTGCCAGTCGACGACCCGTTCGGCCGGCAGACGCTCGCGGACCGGTTCGGTGGCGTTGTTACCGTAGACGCCGCGCAACGCACAGCGGGCCTCGAAGGCGTCGAGGACGGGTTCGGTCATGAAATCACCGGCGTGAATCACGAGGTCGGCGGCGTCGACGGCCTCGGCGGTGCGACCCTCGAGGCGGGTCGACTCGCGGCCGTGAGTATCCGAGAGGGCGACGAGCATACCGCCGCTACGGCGAGGAGCGTCATGACACCAACGCCTTAGTCCCGGCGGGTAGTGGTCGGCGGTATGGCAGGTAGTACTGGCGTCGTCGTCGCCGCGATGTTCGCGAACGGGGCCATCGCCGTCCTGAAGTTCTTCGGCTTCCTGTTGACGGGAAGCCCCTCCATGCTCGCCGAGACCTACCACTCCATCTCCGATACGGGCAATCAGGTGCTGTTGCTGGTCGGCATCAAATACAGCCAGCAGGAGGCGAACCGCACCCACCCCTTCGGCTACGGCAAGGCGCAGTTCTTCTATGCCTTCCTCGTGTCGGTGCTGCTTTTCGGCATCGCGGGCTGGGAGAGCCTCAAACACGGTATCGAGGAGGTTCGCCACGGTGGCCACGAGACCGAGGCCGGCGCCGCCGAGTTCCTCGGCTACACCATCGATATCCCGTTGCCGGTCGATGCGTTCTGGGTGTCGGTGGCCATCCTGCTGGGCGCCATCGCCTTCGAGACCTACGCGTTCGTGAAGGCCAACGCCGAACTGCAGCGCCAGATGGAGCAGTACGGCTGGTCGGGCTACCGCGAGGCCTTCGACCGGACGAGCGACATCTCGACGCTGACCGCCTTCACCGAGGACACCGTCGCGCTGATCGGTCTCGTCGTCGCGCTGATCGGCATCTTCGCCAGCCGTTTCACCGAGAATCCCGTCTACGACGCCGCCGGCGCGATCGTCATCGGTATCCTCCTGATGGCCTTCGCCCTGCTCTTGGCCGTCGAGAACAAGCGGCTCATCCTCGGCGAGAGCCTCGAAAAGTCGGCCGAAGCGGACCTCCGGAGGATCGTCGCCGACGGCGATGGCATCCTCGGCGTCGACGACCTCCAGACGACCTTCGTCGGCCCCCAGAAGGTCCTCGTGACCGGCGACGTACGGTTCGAGACGGACCTCTCGCCCGCCGAAGTCGACCGTGCCATCGAGGCCGTCGAGGACGAACTCCGCGAGGCCGACGACCGCGTCACGTTCGTCTACATCGAGCCCGCCGACTGAATCGCCGCGTTCGATACCGGCGCTACCTTTCGAGTCCTTTTTGCCCGCCAGTCGGCAAGGGTCGGTATGCTCACAGCGGGCGTCATCGCCGTTCAGGGCGACGTCTCGGAACACGCCGACGCCATCCGCCGGGCCGCCGACCGCCACGGCGAGTCCGTCGAGGTACGGGAAATCCGCGAACCCGGCGTCGTCCCCGAGTGCGACCTCCTGCTCATGCCCGGTGGGGAGTCGACCACCATCTCCCGACTCCTCCGAGACGAGGGTATCGACGACGAGATTCGCCAGTTCGCCGCCGACGGCAAGCCCATGCTCGTCACCTGCGCCGGCCTCATCGTCGCCAGCAGCGACGCCAAGGACGAGCGGGTCACCACCCTCGATATCCTCGACGTGACCGTCGACCGCAACGCCTTCGGCCGACAGAAGGACAGTTTCGAAGCCCACCTCGACGTCGAAGGACTAAATTCGCCCTTCCCGGCAGTGTTCATCCGCGCGCCCGCCGTCGACGAGGTCGGCGAGAACGTCGACGTCCTCGCGACCGCCAAGGACCGCGTCGTCGCCGTCCGGGAAGGCAACGTCGTCGGCACCGCCTTCCACCCCGAACTGACCGAGGACTCCCGGATTCACGGGTTAGCGTTCTTCGAATAGCCCGCCGAACGGGCACCAGGCCCGCACCGAACTCGGGGGTTCGCGCAGACGAACGCGGTTTTTCGCGCAGACGAACGCGTTTTTAGCCGTGCGCGCCGTTTCGCACGTATGGACGCACACATCGAAGGGGTCAGGGTCGCCGAGACCCCCACCGGGCTCGCGGCGGTCGTCCTCCTCGGCGTCGAGGAAAGCGAGGACGTCCTCCCCATCTTCATCGGCATCGAGGAGGCCACCAGCATCGCTCGCGGGCAGGACGCCACCGACATCGGGCGGCCGCTGACCCACGACCTCATGCTCGACGTGATGGAGGAACTCGGCGGCCGCATCGAGCGCGTCGTCGTCTCGGGCCTCGACGAGAACACCTACGTCGCGGACCTCCACATCGAGACGCCGCGCACGGCGGCCGTCGTCGACGCCCGCCCGAGCGACTCGCTGGCGCTTGCGGCCCGCACCAACGCCGACATCGAGGTCGAGGCGGACGTCTTCGAGGCCGGCCGGGAAGCCGCCGACGAGTACGACGACCTCGACGACGTTCGCGAGGTGATGGCCTGATGAGCGAGGCCTCGACCGACGAGATCCTCGACGAACTGTTCGCCGTCATCGAATCCCGCAAGGAGGAACTGCCGGAGGACTCCTATACCGCCTCGCTGTTTACCCACGAGAAAGGCGAGAACGCGGTCCTGGAGAAACTCGGCGAGGAATCGACCGAACTGATTCTCGCGGCCAAGGACGACGACCACGACGAACTGGCCCACGAGGCCGCCGACATCGTCTATCACATGCT
>NZ_JAZKTR010000140.1:0-6059 GCF_036625485.1 Natronomonas sp.
GGCGGGGGCCGGTGGCTCTGTATACCCCCCGCCCTAAGGGGGGGGTTATCATCCATTGGCTGCCGGCGCCCCCGCCCGGCCGCGGGCTTCGACGACGTCCCGGTCCGTGTTTCGTGGTTTCTCACCACGAATTTTCAATATTCAACTTGATAGCTGATAGTATGGTGTATATTTATAATAAATGGGCAAAGATATATCGTATAGTTATTTCTATACCACAATAGTGGCCGATTGGTCATACAAAGTGCTTTAGATAGGCGTACTCAACGATGGGTATGCTCAGAGGGATAGACGCGAAAACGGCTCGTGGGGACGACGCAGCGATGGTCAACGTCGCCGACCGCGTCGACCTCGTGGGTGAGATCACGGTCTACGTCCGCGAGGACCCGCCGTCGTACGTCTCGGACCGCCAGCGAGCGGTCCACGAGGTCTTCGAGACGCTCGAAGCCGCGGGCGTTCTCGATCCGGTTCCCGTCGTCGAGTGGCCAGAGCAGGTGACGTCGTCGGCCGGCGAGGACGCCGAACCGCCGCTCGAAACCTATCGGGAATTCGTCGACGCCGTCGGTCGGCGCGCGCTCGAACCGTTCTTCGAGCGACGGGCGGCAACCGGAAGCACCGACTCCATCGTCGAACTCCCGGCGGTCTGCATCGCCCTCCGGGCCGACGGCGCCGTTCGAGGACTCTATCCGTGCTGGCAAGAGGGTACCCACCACAGCATCGAGGACTGCATCGCGGCACTTTCCCGCGGTGACGATATCGCGAACGTCGACCCCGACCGCTGATACGGACCGTTGTGGTCTGTTATCCGACACCGCCAGCACGGTCGGCGATGACCGCTGAACCGTTACAACGGTCCGTATGATTCAATCGGCGGCCGCGGGGTCGTCGTCCAGCGCGACGAGTTCCTCGACGGGCGGAATCGCCGCTTGCGCGTCGGTGATGATGTCGATGCGCCGGGAGAGTTTGTCGCGGGCGTAGTTCACCAGCGGCATCGGATCGACGATGCCGTCGCCGACGGAGACGGTCTCGGCGACCAGCGGCATGAGTTCCATCAGCGTCTCCTGGACGATATCGGGGTCGACGTCGTCCTCGGCGATGTGACTCTGGACCTTCTGCATCCCGAAGCCGACGTGACGGCCCTCGTCGCTGCGGATGTAGTTGATACCCTCGACGAGACCGGGGAGGTGCGGCGTCGGTTCCTCGCGGAGGGAGACCTCGTTGTCGTCGTCGGGGCCCATCACGTTCGTGATGCCGTAGTAGCCGGTCTGTGCGAGGACGCTCTCGACGACGAGGTGGTAGTGACAGTACGCACGGACGCGGTTCTCGGGCGTGTCGTCGGTCAGAAGCGTCTCCATCGCCTCCTCGGTGCGGTCGAAGAGGTCGACGTAGCCGTCGGGGAAGAAGCGCTGGTCGGTGGGTGCGACCTTCTCGAAGCCCTGTTCCTCGGCGATGGGGTAGATGCCCTCCCGCCAGTAGCGGTCGAAGAACTGGGTGTGCTTGGCCTCCTCGTAGATCTGGCTGGAGATGAACATCTGGTCGTTGATATCCTCCAGTGCGACCATCAGGGGCGCGAGGTCCTCGGTGACGGCCTCCTCGCCGGCGCCGAACAGCGCGAGGTACTGCATCGTCTCGAAGTACTCCGCTTCGGTGAACTCCGAGTTCACGCTCCGTTCGAGGTCGGTTTCGAGGAGTTCGGCCTCGACGTCCTCGTAGGGGTCCCAGTGGTTGTAGACGGCGTGTTTAAAGTAGCCGCCGCCGACGGTGTCCTCGCTGATCCGCAGTTCTCGGCTATCGTCCCGAATCTGTGTCATACGGGTGTGACCAGGACGCCCGGGCGTATCGGGTTATATCCCCGCATGCGAGGGGTATAAAACGTGTCCCAGAGAGCGCGTCACCACGCGCGTTAGCGGCCTATCGCCCTTCGAATTCGGGTTCCCGGTCGGCCATGAAGGCTGCGACACCCTCCATGAAGTCCTCGCTTTCTATCATCGTCTCCTGTGCGATGGCCTCCTCCCGGAGCGCCTCCTCCATCGACCGGCCGAAATTCCGGTAGGCCAGTCGTTTGGCGGCGGCGACGGCCATCGTCGGCCGGCCGGCCAGCGTCTCGACGCGCTCGTCGACGACCGCATCGAAGTCCCCCTCGGGAATCGTCTCGTTGGCGATGCCCAACTCGACGGCGCGGTCGGCGTCGACGCGTTTGCCCGTGATCATCAGGTCCAGCGCCTGCCGGAGGCCGACCAGTCGCGGGAGGATGTAGGTCGCGCCGGTGTCCGGCGCCAGTCCGATGTTCGTAAAGCCCCACTCGAAGAAGCTGCCCTCGACTGGGTAGACGAAATCACAGGCCGCCGCGAGGGAGGCGCCCGCACCGACCGCGGGACCGGGCACCCGCGCGACCGTCGGTTTCTCCATGCGCATCAGGCCGAGCGCGATGGCGTTGAGGCCGTTCTCCAGTTCCGCCATCACGTCGCCGCCGCCCATATCGCCCGCCAGATCGAGGCCGGAACAGAAGGCGTCGCCCTCGCCGGTGACGACGACACACCGGATGTCGTCGTCGTAGGCCAGTTCGTGTACGTAGTCGGCCATCGTCGCCGCCGTCGGGGCGTCGACGGCGTTCTTCCGGTCGGGGTTCGAGATGGTGATGGTGCCGACGCGTCCGTCGCGTGATAGCTCGACGCTCATGGCCGATAGCCGACCGCCAGCGCCTTTATTCGTAGTGGTCTTCGATCAGGGCGGCCACCTCGACTCTGGAGGGAACCGTCACCTCGCCATCGGGTGTTTCGACCCGGAACCCCTCGTCGGTTTGCTCCCAGCGGTCCGCGTGTGCGTCGAGAATCTCGCTACTGTCGCGGACCTGCTGGAGGCGTTCGACGGTGTCATCGTCGTTTTCCTCGACGTGCTGGCGTGTGGCGGCCGGCGCCGACCGACCGTCGGTCGTATCGCGGTCGGCCGCGACGATATCGCCCGACCGGCAGACGGGACAGGACGCATCGGGGCCCTCGACGCTGGTGCCGCAAATCGCACACTCGTAGTCGCCCGCCGCCGATGATTCGCTCGCCGCGTCGGCGTCCTCGGTTCCGCCTTCCTCGGCATCAGCGCCGCTGCCGAAGCGTCGTCGCCACCACCGTCGGAGTCCGTCGAGAAGGCTCATCAGTCGGCCGTAGCGACCGCGAGCCTATCAGTAGTTCCGGTCACCGCCAGTGTTTGAACAGCAACCGCTTGATGTCGTCCTTCGTGCGGACGGCTTCGGTCCCCCCATCCGGAAGGTCGACCTCGTAGGGTTCGTCGCCCGAACTCTCCCGCCACTTGTCGTCGTGCTGGTCCAGCAGGCTCATCGCCTGCTGGAGGGTGTTCTCGGGGCTTTCGTTCTCGCTTTCGCCCGGCCCCGGATCGGTCTCCGTCGCCTCCCCCTCATCTGCTGCTCCGTCCTCGTGTTCCGTCCCGTCGAAGCCCGCCACCTCGGCTTTGATATCGATGGCCTGTTTCTCGGCGATGCCGTCCGCGGCGGTCAGGTCGGTTGGGTCGGCGTCCTGGACCGCGGCTATCGAGTCGAAGCCGGCATCGACGAGCGCCTCGGCGGTCGCCTCGCCGACGCCCGCGATGTCGGTGAGGTCGCCTGCTGGGTCGGCATCGGTGTCGCTCTCGGCATCAGTCGCTGTCGTCTCGTTTTCGGGCTCGGCGGTTTCTCCACCCGTATCGCCGGTCTCGGTGGCGGCGTCGTCGGCCGCCGCGTCGTGTTCCTCCGGCGGCGTGTAGGTATCCAGCAGGTATTCGAGGGCTTCCTCGCGGCTGATGGTCCCGTACGGGCCGACGTAGGCGGCTTCGAGGTCCTCGCGGACGGATTCGAGCCGCTGGAGTTGCGCTTCGGAGACGGACAGCTCTGGCATGGGGGGCGATGTGCGCCGCTGCGAGTAATAGTTTGGCCCCGCCGGGAAGCGAGAGCTTATCGGTCCGGACACCCGCGTTCCGATATGAGCGACCGGCCGGCCGAAGACCCCGGGGAGGGATTCATCCAGGTTCGAGAGGCGGTTCTCGGCGTCGCCTTCCTGTGGCTCGCGGCGATGTCGGCCTTCGGCGCGATACAGGCGACTGCCTACGGTGCCACGACCGCACCCATCTACTTCCTCGTCGCGGTCGGCGCCGCCTCGCTGGCGGTCGTCGCCGGCTACGCGTCGGTTCGGGCCTTCGGCCTCCGGTAGGGCTATTCCTCTTCGCTCTTCCGGACGGTCAACACGGGCACGTCCGCGGTCCGGACCACGCGCTCGGTGACGCTGCCGAGCAGGTAGCGGTCCAGCCCGCTGCGGCCGTGGGTGCCCATCACGATGGCGTCGATGTCCTCCTCGTCGGCGTAGCCGAGAATCGAGTTGTGCGGCGCGCCTTCGCGGATGGCGGTGACGAGGTCGACGCCCTCCTCGTCGGCTCGCTCTCGAATCTGCTCGATGGCCTCTTCGCCGATGGTTCGGAGCTGGTCCTCGACGCGGTCGTCCATCATCTCGGGCGCGTAGGGGATGTCCTCGACGACGAAGAGAACGTGCAGTTCCGCGCCCGTCTCCCGGGCGAGGCCGATGGCCTGCTCGACGGCAGGGTTCGTCGCGTCGCTTCCGTCGGTCGGCAGAAGGATTCGGTCGTACATATCCGACCCCTCGAAGCGCGGATATAAAGAGATGGGGGCGGGGTCCCGTTCGACGGGACCATCCAGGGACGGTCGGTAGCAGCCTGTTCGCCGTCCCTAACTGGCCATCAGTTCGGCGTGTTTCTCGCGGATCTTCTTCAGTTTCGGGTTGATGTTGACGACACAGTAGGTGTCGTTGGGGTTCTTCTCGAAGTAGTCCTGGTGGTAGTCGTCGGCCCGGTAGAACTCCTCCAGTGGCGCGACTTCGGTGACGATGTCGTCGTCGTACAGCGGCTGGAGGTCCTCGATGACTTGCTCGACCGTCTGCTTCTGTTCGTCGTCGTGGTAGAAGACCGCCGAGCGGTACTGCTCGCCGATGTCCGGCCCCTGCCGGTTCAACTGCGTCGGGTCGTGGATGGTGAAGAAGACCTCCACCAGGTCGCGATAGGAGACGACGTTCGGGTCGAACTCGACCTGTACGACCTCCGCGTGGCCGGTATCGCCCCGGCAGACCGCCTCGTAACTCGGGTCCTCGACGTGGCCGCCGGCGTAGCCCGAGACGACCGATTCGACGCCCCGCAACTCCTTCAGCGCCGCCTCGATACACCAGAAACAGCCCCCCGCAAGCGTCGCGGTTTCGTTCTCGCTCATAGGGGCTCGTTGGGCCTCCAGACGCTTGAACCTCTCCGTGTCGGAAAGTGGATGGGGGACACTCTGAGTTTGGATATGTATAAACTGCAAACGGTCTCGACCATACGTCTGCGAAGCCCTCAGCCGGCTGGCGGTCGCTGAGCGGCATATCCTCGCTCCCTTCGGTCGCTCGGATAGTGGCCGCTCAGACGACCATGCAAGCGCCAGCCGACTTCGCCCTTCGATTCCGCCGAGGACCGCACCGCAAACCGCAGCCACACTCCTCCCCAACCGACTCCCTCGTGGTTCGAAAGACGCCAAAGGCGTCTTTCGTCATCACGAAAGGCGCTTCGCGCCTTTCGAACGACTTCGCTCGGTCGTCCCTCGCACGATTTTGTCCGACCGCCGCTCACGGATGCGTTCGCGGCGGTCGGTCAGCGCGCGCCATTTATAAACTCAACTGGCCGGGAGCGCGTGCGGCCCTTTGGGCCGTCGCGCGACATGCGCGGCGCTACGCGCCGCGATGTAGGTCCGCGGGCCGTGCGAGGCGGCCTGCGGCCGCCTCGAACGGAGACGGCTTCGCCGTCTCCCAGCCCGCGCAACCCGGGGAAGGGCAGGTATGGTTGCGGTCCTCGGTGAACTGAAAGGGCGAGGCGCGCTGGCGTTTATATAGTCGCTAATCAGGCCCTATCCGAGCGAGCGGAGCGAGCGAGGATATCCTGATTAGCGACCGCCAGCGGGTCGAGGGCTTTCTGTGTGTTTGCGGTCAAGAGACTGCCAAGCTTTACTTATAAAACGGAAGCTACTCCTCGAACGACCA
>NZ_JAZKTR010000141.1:0-6058 GCF_036625485.1 Natronomonas sp.
TCTCTTATTTATCGACCGCGTAGCGACAGCCTCGCCCGGAGCCGATTCTTTATATACGAAACCGCCGGACGTACACCCGAGTGACGGGAGGTTCGAGCGGTCGCCGGCAAGGAAGTCTGCGTGACGACCACGCCCTCTCGGAGCGGGCGCGGACGTATGGGGAGGCCGTGGTTCGAAGCGACGGCTGGCCGCTGTCGGCACTCGAACTCACCGACATCGCGTGGGCAACCACGACCCGTACCCGGCGGCGAAACGGTCGCTGTGCCTACGAACCCGATGGCGGTTGTGTCATCACCATCGGCGAACACGTCTACGAGCAGGGCGGCTTCGCGGCCTGCGAGGAGATCATCCGCCACGAACTCGTCCACGCGTGGCAACACCAGCACCGCGGCGAGCGAGCGGTGATTTCCGACGACGGCGCAAGGCTGGTTGACGGAGCGACGACGGCCCAAACGGTCCGCGTCAAGCCGGGACACGGCCCCTCGTTTCAGGCGTGGGTCGACCCGCTGGACCTCTCGGGCCGATGTTCGACGCCCTACGAACGGGAGCGGGCCGACTACAACTACGTCGTCGAATGCCCCTCGTGTGGCGAGTGGTGGGGAAAGTTCCGACTCTGCAAGACCGTTCGACAGGCCGCCCACGGCCGGGTCGGTGCAACCGGCTATCGGTACTGCACGGACTGCGAAACGCTCCTCTATCTCCGTTCTGGCGACCGATATCTCGACCACGGACCGCACGACGACGAGTCGATTCGTGCCTTCGCCGAGGGGGAGAGTACAGGGGTGCCGACGACGGCTATCCATCGGCTCGAACCGGCAAGCCAGTCGAACGGTAGTCGGCGATAGCTTCCGGCCCGTGCTTTTCAGAGGCTCGAAAGCACTGCCCGCCGGCCGCGTTCGAGCGCGATACCAGCGCCGAGCAGGACGAGGCCGGCGACGATGAGTGCGATAGACCCCGAGAGCGCGTCGATGACCGTTGCCTGGACGAAGGAGAGCGTCTGAAGCATCCCGCCGACAGCCGCGAGGTCGATGAACCGACGCGACTCCGTACGGTAGCCGAGATACCCGGTCGCGAACAGGCCCGCGAGCGTCGTGAGGTGGACGCCGATGAAAGCCGCCAAATCGGGGACGGTGTCAGGCGCGAGAACCGCGATTCCGAACGAACACGCGAGGGCGATCGCGGCGACGGCAGCCCATTCGACACCGGCCCGCCGCTCGGTGACCGACAGCCACACCACACCGGCGACGGCGCCGAGGGACGTCGCCACCAGTATCGCCGTCGGATCGAGCGTGAAGCGCTGGAACTGCCCTTCGAGAAGCGTCATTCCGAGCAAACCGACCAGCGCCATCGTGACGCCGCCGATTCGGTACGTCCACGCGACTGCGTCATCCCGCTGGTGGCCGAACGCGAACAGGACGATTCCAAGCCCCCCGAGAGCGGTAGCGAGAGCTGCTGATTCTTCGAGTGTAGCGACCAATACGGCAGCAAGGACGAGTCCGAACGCGGTCCCGACCCGCGAACCGAGGGCGTGGCCGGTCGGGAGCATGACGACCACCCACGCGAACAGCAGCCATTCCATCGCGAGATCGAGCGCGTAGAGGCTATCGAACAGGAAGACCGACGGTCCAACGAGGACGGCGCCGAGAATGCACATCGCGTGGCCGATCTTTGGCGCGTTGCGGTTGTAGCCCGCGACGCCGCCGACGTAGGCGAGCGTTGGAGCCGCGACCAGGACGACCGCTCGGGCGGGCCGAGAGAGGTCCTGCCAGTTCGTGGCGAGAAACAGCGCGATACCGGCGAACACGAGGACGGCACCGACGAGCGACAGCGCGAGTACGATACGCGGCCATCGTTGGTCCGCCCCCTCGTAGCGGGCCAGTATCTCCTCGGCCTGTTCGTCCGTGATTATCCCCTCACGGACCCACTCGTCGACTTCGTTTTGGAGGGCATCGGGGTCCATGGCCGTGGATGGTCGCGTGATTGTTTATAAATTGGGCCCGGTTCGAGTGACTGGGACAGCAACAGGAGCATCCGCGAGCGCCCGAAGGGCGCGAGCGGTTCCCCGCGCGAACGGAGTGAGCGCGGGACCAACGCCCGACTGTAAGGAGGGCCGCCGTGTCTTTTTCATGAAAGTTTTTGCCGTCATCAGACCGCTCCGCGGTCTGATTGCCCATCAGATTCCTTTGGAATCTGATGACCGCGAGCGCCGCTGGCGCTCGCGTACAAAAAGTTTCTACCACGGCTCGTCCTTCAGCCCGAACGCATAGGCGAGCATGTTCGTGCCGACGTGGAGGACGGGCGTCAGCACGAGGATGGCGACGATGACTGGGAGGGTGAAGGTAGCCCGGAACCAGCCGGTGGCGACGATGAACGTCAAGAGGAGCGAGACGACGACGAAATCGAGTTGGTCGACGCCGGGGAAGACGGCCCCGCGCTCGCGGCCGGTGCGGCGTTTGAGAAACGAGGCGAGGATGTCGCCGAGCATCGCGCCGAAGGCGAGGGCGATGGCGGCGTGGATGGGGAACTCGGGGATGCCGACGCCGGTGAGGCTGGCGAAGCCGTCGTGCAGTTGGTTGAGCAGAAGGGCGACGACGACACCGGCCGCGGTGCCGAAGGCGGTGCCCCGCCACGTCTTTCCGTCGCCGAGGATGCGCTTGCCGTCGTCGAGCGTTCGGCCACCGTCGATAGGGCGGCCGCCGCCGGCGAGGACGGCCACGTTGTTCGGGATATAAGCGGGCAGCATGGCCCAGACCGCGATGACGACCGTCTCGACTACCATATCCGGTCTGGACCCGGCGGAGGTATAAGAACGGCGGAACGCGACCCGAAGGAGTACGCTCTTGGGGCGGGCGGCAGTATTTGCCAGCATGATACCGCCAATCGCCCGGCGGTTCGTCGCCGGCGAATCCGCTGCGAGCGCGATGGACCACGCTCGGGAACTCAACGACGACGGGATCGGGGCGATACTCAATCTCCTCGGCGAACACTACGACGAACGGGGACCGGCCGACGACGACGCGCAAACCTACTGTTCTCTCATCGATGAGATCGGCGAGACCGATCTCGATGCCTGCATCTCGGTCAAACCCTCACAACTCGGCCTCGACGTCGGCGAGGGCGTCTTCCGGGAGAACCTCGAACGTATCGTCGAGGCCGCGGCGGCCAACGATGCCTTCGTCTGGATGGACATGGAGGACCACACGACCACCGATGCGACGCTCGATGCCTTCGAAGCACAGGTCGAAAGCTACCCGAAGATGGGGCTCTGCCTGCAGGCGAATCTCAAGCGAACCCCGGGCGATATCGAGCGATTGGCTGGCCTGCCCGGGAAGATACGACTGGTCAAGGGCGCCTACGAAGAGCCGTCGGATATCGCCTACAGCGACAAAGCCCGAGTCAACGAGGCCTACCGGGAGAACCTCGAACTCGCGTTT
The DNA here is from genome assembly GCF_036625485.1 of Natronomonas sp. Lineage (GTDB taxonomy): Archaea > Halobacteriota > Halobacteria > Halobacteriales > Haloarculaceae > Natronomonas. Next base: position 3,435 of record NZ_JAZKTR010000141.1, read on the forward strand.
CAGGTGTTCGACGCCGGCGTCGCCATCGGGAGCCATGACCCCGAGATGATCGACCACGCGATGGACCTGCACGAAGAGTACGGCACTCCCTACGAGGTACAGATGCTGATGGGCGTTCGTGAGGATGCCCAGCGAGAACTCGCCGCCGATGGCGTCACCGTCTATCAGTACGCCCCGTACGGCGACAAGTGGCTCTCGTATTTCTACCGGCGCGTCATGGAGCGCAAGGAGAACGCGCTGTTCGCGCTTCGGGCCGTTCTCGGACGTTAATCCTCGTCGCCGTCGCCGTCACGAGAGGTCGTGGTTTCCTCGGTCACGTCGATGTGGATGCTCTGCTCGTGGCTCTCGCCGAACCCGGCACTGAGGATTCGTGTGAGCGCGTCCTCGACGTTTTCGTCGATTTCAGTGTAGCGGTCGGGTTCGACTTCGACCACGTAGCCGGTCGTGATGTTGGGCGCGGTCGGCAGGAAAAGCACGTCGCGGCCGTCCTCAGTCGTCTTCCCGGTTTTGAACGCGGTCATTCGCATTCCCTCCCACGTTTCGATTTTCACCGGCGTCTGCAGGTCGTCCGGCCCCGAAACCGCGGTTTCGACCGCCATCTTCGAGGCGTTGTAGACGACGCGGAGCCCGGGAAGCCGATTCATGATGCCGTCGAGGGCCTCCTCGAGGAAGTCCCCGACCGCAGTCCGCATCAGGTAACCGACCGAGAGGACGAGCAATCCGAAAAGCACCAGCGTAATCGCGACCCGTACGGCGACAGGTTGGCCCTCCAGCGTGGTCTCTAAAAACGGGAGATTGGCGATCGACTGATAAATGAACGCGACGACGTACGCGGTCACCAGAAGCGGGACGAGGACGATGAGCCCGCTCGCGATATCACGCTTCCAAGAGGACGAAAGCATTCGTCCGTAGATTTACCTGCCGCGTATTCAGCGCTTCGACCGAGTGACGCGAATGCTAACGGTCTACCGACAGTTCATCCGTCATCCGGAGCGACGCTTCCTCGTTCGGCCAGCATCGACGCCGCCCGGTCGGCCCAGTCGCCCCGATGAAAGCTCACCACGACGACGAGGGCCATCCAGATGTAGGCCAGGCCGATGCCGAGATACGCGCCGACGACCCCGTAGTCGAGCACGACGCCGACGAGATACGTAAAGCCGAGCATGAATATCGCCAGCCCCGACGTCCGGGCGACGAACGGAATTCGCGTCTCGCTCGCCCCGGCGAAGGCGCCCTGCAGGATGGCGAAGGTAACGAGGAAGATCGCCGTGAGGCCGTAGACCCGCGCGAACCCGGTCGCGTAGGTGATCGTTGCCGCGTCGTCGGTGAACACCGACACGAACGGTTCCGCGACGACCGCCAGTAGGACGCCGAACCCGCCGACGAGAAGGGCGCCCAGTCCAGCCGTCGCCCATCCCTGGAACCGCGCGAGCGCGGCGTCGCCGGCGCCGAGTGACTGTCCGACGAGGACGCTCGCACCGACGTGGAACCCACGGGAGATCGGCCCCGTCAACTGTTGATAGAGTCGGCGACCGATGTGGAACGCCGCGTTGACCTCCGTACCGAACCCGAGTAGGATCGCGTTCAGCGGGAACTCCACGAGCGTCGAGACGAGACCCTCGCCGACCGAGGGCGCGCTCACCTGCAACAGCTGTTTCGTGATGAGGAGATCCTGCGGGCGGGCCAGGTTGGCGTCAGCGACCCCCGTCGCGAGCGCCCCGAGTAACATGACGGCGGTGAAGACGTTGGCCGCCGCGGTCGCGATGCCGACGCCGACGACGGATAGTCGTGGTGCCCCGAGTAGGCCGAGCCCGAGCGTTATCGACCCGACGATGTTGAGGACGTTGGCGACGATGTTGACGTACATCGGTGTTCGTGTATCGCCGGTCCCCTGAAGCGATCGGGCAGCGATGAGGCCGACATGGCGGGCCGGCGCGGTCGCCAACACGATGGCGAGATAGGTTCCACCGAGAGCGGCGACCTCCGTCGGAGCGCCGAGCAGTGCGATGGCCTGCTCGCCGAAGAGGACGCCGCCGATAGCGAACGGGATGCCGATGACCGCACCGACGACGAGCGCCTGTGAGATGGCTTCGTCCCGATTGGCGGTCGCACCGCTGCCGGTATCCTGCGAGGACAGCGCGATAGCGCCGCTTCCCATCCCGAGGCCGACCCACAGCGGGAACCGAGCATAGAGGTCGGCGAGTCCGATGGCGGCGACCGCGACCGGCGAAAACAGCGCCGTCACGAGGATGTCGACGGTCCGCATCAGCGTCCGGGTGGTCTGTTCGACCATCACCGGCCACGACAGCGAGAGGATCCGACGCCACACCGACAGCAGTCGCTCGCGCACGACGGCGTCTTCACTCGCCGCCGATTTTATCCTTCTTGTGTCGGCCAGCCGAACGGGGGATATGGACGTGTTCGTCTACGGCACGCTCCGAGACCCCGATCGAGCCCGCGAACTGCTCGGCCACGCCGACTTCGGGCCGGAGGCACGGCTGGTCGGCCTCCATCGCGCCGACGGGCGCTATCCGACGCTGGCGCCGAGCGGTGAGACCGGCGGTCGGCTACTACACCTCAACGAAGGCGACATCGGGACGCTGGACGACTACGAGGGCGTCGAT
>NZ_JAZKTR010000142.1:0-6052 GCF_036625485.1 Natronomonas sp.
GTAGACTACTGAAACAGAATTAGTGGAGATGTCCGCGAGCGAACGAAGTGAGCGAGCGGTTCCTCCGTGCGACCGAAGGGAGCGCGGGACCGAGGCCTGACCGTAGGGAAGGCCGAAGTGTTTTTTCATGAAAGTTTTTGCCGGGCGGCGCCCGGCAAAAACTTTCAGAAGTAGGAGTCCGGATTCGACAGCCAGCGGCGGTTCTTGGCGCCGAGACCGATGGCTGCCACCACGATGATGCCAACAAGCACGAGGGTTGCGACGGAGGCGGCGACGTACTCACCGGCAAGGGTCGTTCCGAGCAGTTCGAAGATCGACCTGATGACGAGCGAGACGACGAGCAGGGCCAACAGGAACGACAGCGGTTTCGTCCAGTCCATGGGTGCATCTCCGAGGGCGGGATTATAAAACTCAAGACCTTGCCGCGAGTTCTGTCAGTATGACCACCGTCGCCGTCCTCTGTGACCCGCCGCGACCGGGCCAGGTACTTGACGAACTCGTCGAAACCTCACCGCTCTCGGAGGCAGAAGCCGCGGAGTTGTACGAAGCGCTCCTGAAGGACACCGTCGCCGCCGTCGAGAAAAGCGGCGGCGAGTTGCTGGTAAACTACCGTGCCGACGACGACCTCGACGTTCCGGGCGAGGACAGCGAGGCCGAAATACGGGCCGTCATCGAGGACGTCGTCGACGTCGAGGAGGCGCGTTTCGAGGTGCAGGTCGGCGAGACCTTCGCGGGACGCGTCGGGAACACGGCGACCCATCTACTGGAGACCGAGGAGGTCAGTTCGGTCGGCATCACCCGGCCCGAGGCTGCCTTCCTCGCCCGCACGGAGATCGACGAAGGGGCGATGAAACTCCGGAGCACGGACGCCGTCGTCGCGCCGTCGCCGGGTGGGCGCGTCTACTATGCGGCCTTCGGCGAGCCAATCGACTTTACCGACTGCTATGCGCCGCCAGCTTTCGAGACGGTCGTCGACCGATGTCTCGACGCAGGACTGGACGTGGAGTTCGAACAGCAGAAGACGTACGTCGAGGCGGGCGCCGATCTGGCGGACGCGCTCACCCTGGTCCGAACGCAACGGAAGGCGACCGGGATCGTACCGAGACACTTCGCCGAGTGGGCCGCCGAGACCGACCTGGTCGTGGACGCCGACGACGAGGGGCTTTCGCTCACACGGTAACCGACAGGTCTTAGAATCGGCCGCCGGTAGACCCGACTGCGGTGGGATGGCAGAGCGGCCCATTGCGCCGGTCTTGAAAACCGGTCCCCGGAAGGGGTTCCTGGGTTCGAATCCCAGTCCCACCGTGTTCTCGACGCGAACCAGCGCGTGAGCGGCGAGCGAGGCGACTGATTCGAACCCTACCAGTCGCAGTCCGGACGCGCAGCGATAGTGAGCGTCCCGGAACGTCTGGGTCCGGTTCGAATCCCAGTCCCACCGTGTTCTCGACGCGAACCGCCGGGTGAGCGGCGAAAGCGGTGTATCAAACGCCCGTTTGACCGTCCACGAGACTTATCCCCGGCCATGTGGGTTATCCTGACATGAATCGCCGTGGATTCCTCGCGACGACGGGAATCGCCCTCCTCAGCGGCTGTACGTTCGACGGCGGTACGGGAGATACGTCGAACACTGAAACGCCAACCGATGGACCGACCGAGACGCCACCACCCGAAGAACCGGGGGTCTCCGCGGAGGACCTCCGCGAGCGTCGCGTGGTCGACTTCGAAAACGTCGAGCTGACCGCCGCGGTGTTCGGCGGTCGGACGATCAACGACCGCATCAGGGCCGCCTACGGCATTTCCGAACCCGCGACCGACGACTCGCCCGCAGTCGTGGACGCGCTCGTTCGGAACAACAACAGTTTCGAACAGACGTTCCACCTGCGTCGGATCCCGGGCTTCTGGGACCCGCCGAACACCCACAGGGTGACCGAAGCCGGCGACAGAGGGGGAACGGTGTATCTCGCCCCGACGGAGAACCACGACCTCGCCGAGTCGGTCCCCGAGGTGACCAGAGACGAGGCGGGTCGCTGGCGACTGGCGACGTCGGGCCGCGAGTGGCTTCCCGAAACGCTCACGCTGGCGCCAGACGAGGCGATTCGCGGCGAGTACTATCTCGTCGGCAGCGACGACCCGAGCCACGAACCCATCGGCGTCGGCCGCTATGAGTTCCTGTATCAGGGCGAGGGGTTCACGGTCTCGGTCTGGGAGACGGAATCGCCGGGGCCGACGACCGAATCCGAACACGCCGGCGCGGATGTACACGCACTGCCGAACGCCGAGGAGATGGCGTGGTACCACGAGGCCGACGCCTCGACGTCGGTCTATCTCGACCCCTCCGCCGAGCGCGTCGAGGCGCCCGCCTGCATCGAGTTCGAACTTCGCAATCGAAGCCACGACCGGCTGTCGGGCAACCCCTATGACTGGACGCTGTTCAAACGGGTCGACGGCGAGTGGTTCCGCATCGAACCGTGGGGGATTCCCCAGCCGCTTTCCTACGTCGAACCGGGCCAGAGCGACGAGTCGTCGCTGGCGCTGTATCACGGCGACCCCCTCGCCTGCGACGACGGTCGGAGCGTCGGCCACCTCGGTGGCGGCCGCTACGCCTATCGCGTCGGATACAGCCGCGAAGGAGAGACCCACGCCGCGCTCGTGGACCTCGAGGCGCGCGCCGTCTCGCCATCGCCAGACGACGATGTCGAGGTCGAACGAAGCGGCGAGGAACTCGTCGTCACGATGCCGGAGTGGGACGACGACGAGCACCCGCCGAACGCCGAGATTCTCGTTTCGCGGGCGGACGAGGATACCGAGGCCGACCGCCAACTCATTCCCGAACAGCTCTTCCGGCGGCCGATGCGCGGCTATCGGAACACGCTGCCGCTGTTCGAGGCGGGAATCGAGCGGATCACGCTCCGCGCTGACCGGCACGTCGTCGGTCGCACCGTTGGCTACGACGAACTCGAACGTACGGTCGAATACGAGGGTGAGACGTTCCACGCCACGGGTGAGGACCCGCTGCGGGAGTGACTATCTATTCGTTGCGCGGGCTCGACGGGTGGTAGTCGGTATCGTACTCGCCGGGGTGGCCGTCGAGGCGGTCGGGGTTGATTCGGCCGCCCAGAAGCATGAAGTCCAGCACGGTCAGATAGAGCATCGCCTCGACGACGGGGACGCCACGCGGTGGGAGGACGGGGTCGTGCCGGCCGATGACCTGCGCGTCGTCGACGATCTTATCCGTCTCCCAGTCGGCGGTCTGCTGTTCTTTCGGAATCGACGTGGGCGCGTGGAGCGTCACCTCGCCGTAGATGGGCAGGCCGGTCGTGATACCGCCCTGCAGGCCGCCGTGGTCGTTCTCGACGGGGATCGGGTCGCCCTCTTCGGCGACGACGTCGTCTCGGTCGCCCTCGTAGAAGGTCCACTCGTCGTTGCGGTCCTTGCCCGTGTAGGTGCGGGCTTCCTTGCCGAGGCCGAACTCGAAGGCCGTCGTCGCGGGGACGGACATCATGGCCTGTCCAAGACGGGCCTCGAACGAGTCGAACCGTGGGGCACCGAGGCCACGCGGGACGCCGCGGACCTCGAACTCGATGGAGCCGCCGATGGAGTCGCCGGCTTCTTGATACTCGTCGATGCGGTCGCGCATCTCCTCGGCGGTTTCGGGGTGGGCACACCGGACCTCGTTTTCCTCGCTGTGTTCGAGCATCTCCTCGAAGGTGACCTCGGGAGCCTCGATGTCGCCGATCTGGTTGACGTGGGCCTTGATCTCGACGTCGTGGTCGGACTGTTCGATGACCTGTTTCGCTACCGCGCCGGCGGCGACCCAGTTGACGGTTTCGCGGGCCGACGAGCGACCGCCGCCGCCCCAGTTGCGCGTCCCGAACTTCGACGAGTAGGTGAAGTCGCCGTGAGACGGGCGGGGTGCGGTGATGAAGGGTTCGTACTTGCCCGAGCGGGCGTCCTTGTTCTGGATGACCATGCCGATGGGCGTGCCGGTAGTGTAGCCCTCCAGTGTGCCGGAGTTGATGGTCACCTCGTCGGGTTCGCCCCGACTGGTCGTGATCTTCGATTGGCCGGGCTTCCGGCGGTCGAGTTCGTACTGGATGGCCTCCTCGTCGAGTTCGACGCCGGCGGGACAGCCGGAGACGGTGACGCCCATCGCGTCGCCGTGGCTCTCGCCGAACGTGGTCACCTGGAAGAGCCGACCGAAGCGGTTGCCGTTCATTGACGGAGTCTCGGGGCGCCGGGGGTTTAGACTTTTCAATGTCGCAAGGTCGGTCGGCCGGTTCGACGCGGTATCGATGGAAATCGGGCGAACATTTATTTTCCGCATCCTGGTAACGATTCATATGGGGGGAGTGGACGTTTCTCCGGGCGAGCTATTGGACCGCATCGAGGACCTGGGTGTCGAGACACCGGGTGGCATCACGACCTCGGCGTATGCCGATTTCGACCGCGATCTCAACCTTACGTCGGTCGCCCTCAGCCTCGGGTTGGGGGAGGTCGTCGACAATGCCGAACGGTTTCCCGGGCTGGTCTACGAGGCCGACGACTACGAGGAGACGGTCGTCGTCGTTTTCGCCGACGGGACGGTCTTCGTTGACAGTGCCGGCACCGTCAGCGTTCAGGACGTTCTCGAAGATATCGGCGACCGGCTCCTCGAACTCGGATTGCTCGAGGAGGGACTCGGCCCCTCTTCGGAGTTCGAGTTGGCACCGAAGACCGTCCCGGTCCCACCGGAGTACGAGGTGCCCGAAGGGGCGGGGATGACGGACGGAGAAGGGGTCGTCGACGCCGAACACGTCTGCCCCAATTGCGTCCGGGGCCTGCGCGGCGATGAGAACTACTGCCCGGAGTGTGGCCTGGAACTGGATTCGGGGTGTCAGGCCTGCGGGCACGAACTGAGCGGGACCGAAAACTACTGCCCGGAGTGTGGGGCCGCCGTCGCTGACGACCGGGCGTAGCGACCCGCCGTTGGTCGTTCCGATGCGCTTATACGTAACGATGAGTTATGCTTGGAAGGTTTGCGTATGCCCTACGAAACGGGACTCTCGTATGACGACGTGTTGCTCGTACCACAGCGGTCGCCGGTCGACAGCCGCGACGACATCGACCTCTCGACGGAACTGGCGGACGGCCTCGAACTCGCCATTCCGGTGACGACCGCCGCGATGGACAGCGTGACCGAGGCCGAGATGGCCCGCGCCGTCGCCCAGCGTGGCGGCCTCGGGGTCGTCCACCGGTTCCTCTCGGTCGAGCGTCAGGCGGACATGGTCGAGTCGGTCGCCGACGATGGTCTCACCGTCGCCGCTGCAGTCGGTATCGCCGAGGATTACGTCGAGCGGGCGCGTGCAATCGTCGACGCCGGCGCCGACATGATCGTCCTCGACGTCGCCCACGGTCACATGGAGCGGACCATCGAAGCGACCGCCGAACTCGCCGAGGCGTTCCCCGAGACGCCGATCTGTTCGGGGAACGTCGTGACCCGCGAGGGCGTCGAGGACCTCGCTGCCGCGGGCGCCGACTGCATCAAGGTCGGAGTCGGCCCCGGTTCTCACTGCACCACCCGCGAGGTGACCGGGTTCGGCATGCCACAGTTCACGGCCGTCGAGCGCTGTACCTCCGAGGCGCAGAACCACGACGTGACGGTCATCGCCGACGGCGGCATCCGCACCTCGGGTGACGCCGTCAAGGCTCTGCTCGGCGGCGCAGACGCGGTCATGATGGGCGGCTTCTTCGCCGGCTGTGACGAAGCCCCCGGCGAGATCGTCGAGTTCGACGGCACCGAGTACAAGCGCACCCGTGGGATGTCGACCGCCGCCGCCGCCGAGGACCGCGAGGACAAAGATGTCGACATCGAGGCCGACGAGGGCGTCGAGTCGCTCACCGAGTACGCCGGTCCCGTCGGCCCGCGACTACGGGAGTTCACCGCCGGCATCCGGTCGGGCTTCTCGTATGCGGGCGCTCACGACCTCGCAACTGCCCGCGAGAACGCGGAGTTCGTGGAGGTAAACGCGACGACGAACGGTCGCAACGGCGCACACGGCTTCGGCAACGACGT
>NZ_JAZKTR010000143.1:0-6045 GCF_036625485.1 Natronomonas sp.
CCGCGCTGGCGTGGCTCATGCATCGGGACGGCGTCACCGCGCCCATCGTCGGCGCTCGGACCGTCGAGCAACTCGAAGAGAACCTCGACGCGGCGACCATCGACCTCTCCGAAGAGCAGGTCGACCGCCTGACCGAAGCCAAGGGCGGCCCCTACGCGGGGCTGTAAGCCGGCCTGTCTGACCGGCCGACGGTCGGGATTTACGTGTGCGTCCGGTGAGGTACTCGTATGGGACGTGAGTCGAACGAAGGGAACAGCGAGGCCGACGAGGGGACCCTCCCGCCGGACGAGGCCTTCGCTGCCATCGGCCACGACATCCGGATACGGATTCTCGAAGCGCTGGCGACGACCGACCGGGCCGACCGGCCGCTTTCCTTTTCGGACCTCCGCGAGCAGGTGGGGACCGTCGACTCGGCGCAGTTCAACTACCACCTCGACAAACTCGTCGGCCACTTCGTCGAGCGGTCCGAGGAGGGCTACGACCTCTATCGCGCCGGCGGCCGAATCGCCGAGGCGGTCCTCTCCGGTGCGGTGACCGAGGACCCGAGGGTAGCGCCCACGGAAATCGACCGACGGTGTCACTACTGCGGGGCGACCGTCGAGGTCGCCTATCGACAGGAGCGCCTCGAAGTCTACTGTACGGAGTGTGCCGGCACCTACGGCAAGAGCAACACCCAGGAGGACACGGGCGAGGTCCCCTACCAGTACGGCTTTCTTGGCAACCTGAACCTGCCGCCCGTCGGATTGGGAGACCGGACGCTGACCGACGCCTACGACGCCGCAACGGCGTGGAGCCTCTCCGAACGGCAGGTAGCCGCAGGCGGTATGTGTCCGCGATGTTCGGCCACGCTGGAGGAGGATACGAAAATCTGCGAGGACCACGATTCCGACGGCGGCTGTGACAACTGCAACAGCCGGTATGCGATACTCCACGAGGCCACCTGTCCCAACTGCGTCTTCGGCCAACGGGTCGCCTTCGGGCTCTTCCTCTTCGATAACATCGACTTGCAGGCGTTCCTGACCGGCCACGGTATCGATCTCGTCTCTCCCGACCAGTATCGGTACGCATCGGTCGTGATGGACTACGAGGAGGAACTCCTCGAAGCAGACCCCTTCGAGGCGCGGTTTACCTTCACCGCCGACGGCGACGCCATCACCCTGACCGTCGACGACGACTTCGAGGTCGTCGAAGCCGAGACACACGACGCGGACGGTTCGTGAGGGCCACATCGCGACCCTCGCTGTAATATAAATATTTCTACAATAATGTTCGTCCGGGAACGGCTTTGTAGCCGCTGGAACTACCGCGGATATGGTCTCGCTGGTTCGTCGCTACTACCTCTATCGAGCCACGTTGTCGCCCGGATTTTACATCCCCGTCTCGGTCATCTACATGGAAGCACAGGGGCTCGGTCTCGCGGATATCGGCCTCGTGCAGGGACTGTTCTCGCTGACGATGGTCGTCTCGGAGTTGCCGACGGGATACGTCGCGGACCGCATCGGCCGACGGGACGCCCTCGCGGTCGGCAACGGCATCGTCGTCGCGGTAATGCTCGGCTTTACCGTCGCCGACTCGACGCTGGATTTCGCGGCCGTCTACGTGCTGTGGGCCGTCGGCTGGACGTTCCGGACCGGCATCGCCGACGCGTGGCTCTACGAACTGCTGGCCCAACGCGACACCGAAGACGAACACGCCCGTATCAGCGGGCGTGCCGACTCGACCCTGCGTGCCGTCTCCGCGGTGACGGCGCTCGTCGCAGGCGTTTTATATACTGTCGACCCGGCGACCCCGTTTCTGGCGAACGCGGGGCTGGCGGCACTCGGAATCCCGCTCCTGTTCACGCTTCCGCGAACGGCGCGAACGAGCGACGATGACCCCGGTATCGGCGTTCGCGAAGCCGCCAACGTGCTACGCGAGAAGCTGTTCCAGCCGTCGATTCGCTGGATCGTCCTCTACGCCGCGCTGTTCCACCTCGCCTTCTCGGTGACGCGAGTGTTCGAACAGCCGGCCATGCGGAGCGTCGGCGTCTCCATCACCGGCCTCGGGGTTCTCTATGCCGCGTTCAAACTGGTCTCGGCGGTCGCATCGAGCGCTGCCGGCCCCCTCCAGGACCGCCTCGGCACCCACGGCGTTCTACTCCTGCTCGTCCCCGTCGTCGGCATCGCGTATGCCAGTTTCTCGGTCGTTCCACTGCTTTTGCTCCCCGCGTTGTTCGTGAGACGGGGGATTCAGCGGGTTACTCGTCCCGTCCGAAACGAGTACATCAACCAGCGACTCGACGACGTCGGCCGGTCGACGGTCCTTTCTGGCGTCTCGATGGTGCTTACGCTCGCGTCCGGCACCGCGAACGTGCTCGGAGGCCGCGTTGCTGCCGCCGTCGGCCCCCTGACGTTCCTCTCGGCGACGGGCGTGGCCGTTGCCACGCTCGGCGGCCTCCTGTGGGTCGCCACGCGGCCGGTTCGGACTCCGACCACCGACGCCGTGCCGTCGTAGCGCCGACACTCTGGCAGATATCCTACATAAACGCCTTTCAGCGAGCGCTTTTGCCGTTCCCGGGAGACGCACCGAATATGCTACTCGCTGGAAGCGAAGACGGTCTCTATCGACTGACGAACGTCGACGGTCCGGACGACCCAACCGTCGAGACCGCGCTCGATACCGGCGCAGTCATGCGAATTCGGTCGTTCGATGTCTTCGATGGCGTCTTCGCCGCCACGACGACTGGACTGTACCACTCCCCCGACGGTCACGACTGGACGGATCTGGACGTGCCGGAAACGAAGGTCTACTCGGTCGGGGCCGCCCCGGACGGGCGACTGTACGCGGGTACGCGTCCCGCACACGTCTACGTCGCGGAGACGGGCGACAGAATCGACCCCGAGGACACGCCCGAGTGGCGCGAACTCGACGGCTTTCAGGAGTTGCCATCGCGCGAAGAATGGCGACTCCCCCGCCACGACGACCTCGCGCAGGTCCGGGACGTGCACGTCCATCCCGACGCGTCCGACCGCGTCATCGCCGGCGTCGAAGTCGGCGGCGTCCACCTCAGCGAGGACGGCGGCGAGACGTGGACCGAACGCCGGGGCGAGGCCCACGACGACGTCCACGAACTGACCGTTCTCGGTCCCGAAGAGTTCGTCGCTGCAACCGGATTCGGCCTGTTCCGAACGACGGACGCCGGACGCTCGTGGACGCGTCTCGACGAGGCCTACGACCAGCGGTATTTCCGGTCGGTCGCGGCTGTCGACGGCGCGGTGTATGCCGGCGCCGCGATGGCACACACCTCGACGTGGGACGAGGACGATGCCGACCCCGAACTGTTCGTCTTCCGGGACGGCGGCGCCCTCGAACCGGTCGCCCATCCCCGCGACGACGCGACGGTCACCGGCATCACCGCCGGCGACGATGGGGTCCTCATCGGCACCCACCGCGGGGCAGTCCTGCGGGGCCGAGACGGCGACTGGTCGGTCGTCGCGACGCTGCCCGTCTCCGAGAACTTCGCCGGGAGTTACACGCCGCTGCTGTGGGTCGAGAACTGATGGCGGCCCCGAAACCGGTTACTCCGAGTCGGCGTAGGTACTGCCGGTAATCTCGCGAATCCGCTCGGCGGTCACCTCGCCGACGCCATCGACTTCCTGCAGTTCATCCTCGTCGGCGGTCATCACGGCCTCGACGCTGCCGAAGTGCTCCAGCAGGCCGCGGGCCGTGATGGGGCCGACCTCGGCGACCGAGGAGACGACGTATTCCTGGCTCTCCGTCAGCGTCTTGCCGCCCTTCTCGCCGTGGACCGACACCTCGCGGTCGTCGGTCTCCTGTTCGCGGGTGGCGATGACCTCCAGCAGGTCGGCGGTCTCCTCGGGGTCGGCCGTCTGCATCACGCTCGCGCCGAAATCGACCGCGAGCGACGCGAGGGCGCCCCGAATCGCGTTCGGGTGGACGTTCCGCTTCTCGTAGAGGCCCTCGCCCTCGATGATGACGAGGGGCCGGCCGTAGTAGCGGGCGGCGGCGCCGACCTGCTCGAACATCGAGCGGTCGCCGCCGGTCAGCGTATCGAGGAAGTCGTTGACGGCCTTCCGTTCGACGACGACGCGGTCCGAGAGGACGTAGTCGCCGACCTCGAGGGTTTCGAGTTGCGTCTCGATGCCCTCGCGGGTCGAGAGGTCCCGGGCGATGTGGGAGTCGAGTTCCCGCTGGTCGGCGACGATCTCGACCGTCTCACCATCGGGTTCGGCGACCGGGACGGAGTCGAGGTCCTCCTCCGGTTCGTCGTCTACGTCCGAGGAGAAATCGGTGAGTCCGGCCTGTCCGTCTCTGCCATCGGACGAATCGGTTGCTTCGTCGGCTTCGCTTTCGGATTCGTCGCCAGGGTCTTCGGCCGATACGTCGGTTTCGTCTGCATCCGTATTCGTCTCCTCTTCGTCGTCCGTGTCTGCCTCGCTCTCCCCCTCGAACTCCGAGAGGCCCTTCTGTTGGGCGATCTCCGCCTCGATTTCGCCCTCGATATTCTTCAGTTTCCGTAACTCTTCTTCCATCTTGTTTTCTTCCCTGCGGGAGATCCAGAAGAACGCCTCGTCGCGGGTGTCTTCGGCCAGAAGGACCACGACTGCGCCCTCGCTGGCGCGGCCGGTCCGGCCCTTCCGCTGGATGGAGCGAATCCCCTTCGGGACCGGTTCGTAGAACAGCACGAGGTCGACGTCGGGCACGTCGAGGCCTTCCTCGGCGACGCTGGTGGAGACCAGTACCTCGAACTCGCCGTTCCGGAACGCATCGAGCGTCTCCTTCTGCTCCTTCTGGGTCATCCCGTCGGAGCCCTCCTTGTCGCCCTGACCGACGAACCGCTGGGTCTCGAAGTGTTCGCCGAGAAACTCCGTCAGCGTCTCGGCGGTGTCTCGGGATTCGGTGAAGACGATGACGCGCTCGCCGTTCTCGATGCCGAGCGTCTGGGCCAGCAGGATGCGTGTCCGGCGGAACTTGGGGTGGAGATCGTCGAACTCCTCGGCTCTCCGCATCGCCTCCTTGACTTTCGGCTCGGAGACGAACCGCTGGGAGGCCTTCGAGGAGCCGGAGGAACGGGCGGCGTCGCGCTGGCGTTCGAAGTACCGGCGGAGCGATTCGACGCTTTGAGTCTCGACGAGTTCGACGGCCCGCCGGAGTTTCATTATCTCCGCGTGGGCGGACATGCCTTTGTAGCCGTTGCTGTCGTCGTTGTTGATGAGTTGCTGGAGTTTCGCCCGAATCTTGTTCAGATCGCGCTGGGACATGTTCGGGTCCGTGGAGTTGGTCACGCCCAGTCCCTTCAGTTTCTCCAGTCGCTCGGAAATCACCTCGTTGAGCCCGTCCCGGATCTCGATAACGGTGTCAGGGAGTTCGACGCGCTCCCACTCGACGCTCGTCTCGTGGGTGTGGTCGTCCACGTCGGCGTCGTCTTCGGTCATCACCGCCACCTCCCGCAGGCCGAGGTTGTCGCAGACGGTGAGGATCTCCTCCTTGTCGCCGCCCGGTGAGGCGCTCATGCCCGTCACCAAGGGCCGGTCGGCGTCCTGATGGTAGCGGTCGGCGATGTAGTTGTAAGCGTAATCGCCAGTTGCGCGGTGGCACTCGTCGAAGGTGATGTGGGTGACCGCCGAAAGCGAGACGCGGTTGCCGACGAGGTCGTTCTCGACGACCTGTGGCGTCGCACAGATAACGCGTGCGTCGTCCCACAACTCGGCGCGGTCGTCGGGGCGGACATCGCCGGTGAAGACGACCACCTCGTCGTCGTCGACGTCGAGGGCTTCCCGGTAGAACGTCGCGTGCTGTTGGACGAGCGGTTTGGTCGGAGCCAAAAGGAGGGATTTGCCGCCGTATTCGGCGAGACGGTGGGCCGTCACGAGCAGACTCACGGCCGTCTTGCCGAGGCCGGTCGGCAGGCAGACGAGGGTGTGGTCGGCCTTGGCCGTCTCGGCCAGTTTGCGCTGGTAGCGGCGGTCCTCGATGAAGCCGTCGACCAACATCGGCCCCTCGATGTACTCCGCGTCGTCCGTGGCTGTCGCCATCTACTCCTCG
>NZ_JAZKTR010000144.1:0-6024 GCF_036625485.1 Natronomonas sp.
ATCGGCGACCGTACGTCGTAATCGGCAGGGCACTTCGTTCCGCCCACACCGGTACTCGGTACTGTCACCATAGGTAGGGGTACACCCAGAACAACCATCGGACACTATAAATGCTTTGTGGGGTTGTACGGTTCGTGACAACGTTTGACGCGCCCGTATTCCGGCGGTAGCGACCATTTGGTACTCTGTGCCACACCCGTCTGACGGGCGGCATCGGTACTTAAATCAACCCGTGGAAATCCACCATGAGCGCCGAGGGTTTATTCGGTAGAACGTTCTACTAGCAGGTATGGCGACCTCGGTGAAGATGGACGAGGAGACGAAATCCCGCCTGGAGGAGTTACAGGCCGAAGTCCGGCTAGAGACGGGCAAGAACGTGACACAGCAGGAGCTTCTGGACCGACTCGTCACGGACGCCTACGAGTCGAAATCCGAGTTCATCGACTCGTTCCGGGAGACGACGCTTCCGCTGAGCGACGAGGAAATCGACGAGTTCCTGTCGGGGACGACCGCCTCCGGCGAGCCGATTGCGGAGGAGGATATCGACCGAGTGCTCTACGAGGAGGAGCCGCTTGAATGAGCCTGTTCATCGATACGGGTGTGTTCTACGCCCACCAACACGAACGTTCGAGCAGACACGACATCGCGACCGAAGCGCTTCGGAGCATCCTTTCTGGCGAGTTCGGGGCCCTCTATACGAGTGACTACGTGCACGACGAGGCCGTCACGCTGGTCCGCAAGCGAACCGGCGAGTTCGACGCCGCAAAAGCGGTAAGTGATCGGATTCTCGGGGACGAATCACCGATTACCGTCCTGCAGGTGGACGAGCCACGGGTCCGGGCGAGCGTCGAAGCGTTCCGGCAGTACCGGGACCACGACCTCAGTTTCACGGATGCAACGATACTCTCGCAGATCGAGGCTAACGACGTCGACACCGTACTCAGTTTCGACGACGACTTCGATGGTATCGTCGACCGAACCGACCCAGCCGCACTAGCCTGATACGGATCGTTGTACGGAATTACCGGCGAGCACCCGGTACGGCTCGGTGCTCGCCGGTAAACGACTACAATACTCCGTATGAATCGATTACTCCAGCGGGCCGAGGCCCCGCTCTTTCATCGCCGGCCAGTAGACCCACCAGACGACCGCCCACGTCGCGAGGGCGCCGACCGGAAGGACGGCGGTACCGCTCGCACCGAATCCGTAGGCGCGATACAGGCCGAACGCGACCTGTGCGTGGGAGAGGCCGGCGAAGAAGAGCAGGCCGCCGGTGAGTCGCGGGTCCTCGCGGTCGAGGAGGCCCAGCAGGGCGGACGCGAGCGCGCCCGCGTAGAGGAGGACGCCGGCCGGCCACGCCTGTAGGCGATTGGGCAGGCCGGCGGTGTAGACGAACAGGTACGAGTAGAGATCCGTGAGATGGAGCGGGTCGGTGTTGACGAGGCCGAACGCGAAGACGAACGTCGCTTCCCGGCCGGAGAGGATGACCGTCCACGGCAACAGGCCGAGCAGCCCGACTACGAGAACCCGGCGGCGAGTCGACGAATCCTCGGGGTGTGACCGGGTCACGTTACTTCCGGGCGACGATACGCAGGACGTCTTCGTCCTGGAGTTCGTGGCCGCGGCCGACCTGCTGTTCGTCGTGTTTGGCGCTGGGGCCGGTCACGCGGGCGAACCGGAACCGCTCGTCGAAGCTCCCGCCGAGCTTGTCGATGGCGTCGTCGACGGTGTTGTCCGCCTCGGTGAGGATGAGCGGTTCCTCGCGGTCGACGCCGCGGCCCGGTTTGTCCATGTAGATGCGGATGAGACCGAGTCGCTCCCAGATGCTCTCCTTCAGCGAATCGAGACCGCGGCCGTCCTCGGCGCTGATGAAGACAGCCTTCTCGGGATCGATGTCGTGTTCCCGGAGGTTCTCCTTGACCGTGTCGACGTAGGACGGGTCGATGAGGTCGACCTTGTTGACCGCGACCATCGAGGGGAGGTACTCGCGGTTGTCCTGCAGGGCGTCGACCAGCTGGTCGATGGTGAGGTCCTCGCGGATGGTGACGTCGGCGTTGACGTACTCGTACTCCCGGAGGACGCTCATGATGGTCTCGTCGTCGAGGCTCACCCGGTCGGAGGTGGTGAGGTTGATGCCGCCCTTGTGCTTCTTGCGGATGTTGACCTGCACGGGCTCTTGGTCGAGGCGGACCTTGTTCTTGTAGAGTTCCTCCCACAAGCGTTCGTACTGGTGAATCTCGAACGCCGAGAGGACGAACAACACGAGGTCGGCGGTCCGGACGACCGAGAGGACGGCCTGTCCGCCACCGCGGTTCTCCGCTGCGCCTTCGATGAGACCGGGTACGTCGAGGAGTTGGATGTTCGCACCCTGGTAGTCGAGCATACCGGGGTTGACGTCCAGCGTCGTGAACTCGTAGGAGCCGACCTCGCTTTCGGCGTTGGTGAGGGCGTTGAGGAGCGTCGATTTGCCGACAGAGGGGAAGCCGACCAGGGCGACGGTCGCGTCGCCGTGCTTTTCGACGGCGTAGCCGCCGCTGCCGCCGCCGGAGGACTGTCGCCGTTCCAGTTCCTCCTTCTTCTCGGAGAGTTTGGCCTTCAGACGGCCGATGTGCTGTTCGGTCGACTTGTTGTAGGGCGTGTTGGCGATCTCCTCTTCGAGCTCCTCGATCTCCTCTTCGAGCCCCATTATATGGCCGAAGACGCTGCCACCGAAAAAGCCGTTCGGTTGGGCATCCGCAGCCTTCACCGGAAGCGGCGGGATTAACAGCGGCCACGACGAATCGCTCGTATGGAGGACAAGAAGAAACTGGCCTACACCTTCGTCTGTCTCGGTCTCGCGTTCCTCGGCGTCTTCCACCTCGTCTTCTCGACGCTGTTCGGCTACGGCCTGCAGGCGGTCGGCGGCCTCCTCATCGGCGCCGGCGTGTTCGGCCTGCTCGTCATCAACGCGTAACGCGTGTCGGCCGCCAACACACCACGTTTCGACAGGGGTTTCAACAGGTTAATGACCGGATACAAGAAAGAAACCGGTGATGGCAGATCCATCCAGTCTCCGTGACAGCACCCAGATCGTTCTTCCCTGGGACGCCCTGGATGGACTCCGTTGTGAACTCGAATCCGAGTTCATGGTGACCGTCCACGACGAGGGCCACGCCGCTCGTATCATCGGCAGCCCCGTCGTCATCAAAGAGGTCAACGAGTTCCTCGTTCGCAACGGCATCTCGCTGCCGTAGCCCCGTCTGACGGGTCAGTCCTCGTGTTCGAACGTCTGCACCTCGACCGTCCGCCCTTCCGGATCCTCAGCGAAGAACTGGTAGATTTCATAGCGCTCGTTGTACCGGGGGGACTCGTCCGCAACGGTATGCAAACGATCATGGAGCAGGTCGACGCGTTCGCGTGAGTCGACGACGAACGTCAGGGTGCCATCGGTTTCGGCGCCCTCTCGCTCACAGAAGCCGAACCGGAAGTCCCCAGCGACGAGGATCGTACAATCGGGCTGTTCGAGCCAGACGTCGGCGCCGACGGTCTCGGTGTAGAACTCGACGGCCTCAGCGAGTCGTTCCGTCCGAAAGAAGACGATACCGTCCATACAGGTACCTCGGCCGGGGCGGCCAAAAACCCGTCTCCGCAATCGACAGTTGCTTGTCGCCATCCACCGACCACCGGATATGACCGTCGCTGCCGACACCCGCGAGGCCCTCAGAAGACGGCCCTTCCTCGAAACCGCGCTCCGGGCCGGCGTCGTCAACTACACCGCCGCCGCGCGGTTTCTGGACGTGGGCGAAACCGAAGCCGTCGCCGCAGCGCTCCGCCGCTACGCCGAGGAGCTAGAGGATTACGAGGAATCGGACCGACGCGCCAGCGTCTCGATGAGATCCGGCGTCGGCCCCGTCGACGCCGGCGGCGAAACAGCCGACGCGCTCTTGCAGGTCGGCGAGACCGCGTTCACCGCCGACGGCGGCGACTACACGGCAGTCGTCGCCGATGGCGACGTGGACGCGAGCGCACTCGTGGACGTGTTGGGTCGGCTTCGAACCGCCGACGTCGCCGTCGAAGCGGCAGCCGCCGCCGAGGGAACGCTGGCAGTCGTCGTCGGCCGTCGTGCAGGCGCCAACGCCGTTCGAGCCGTCGAGGACGCGCTGTAAGCGACGCATTCAAACCGTCCGCGGGCGTCGCTCCGACAAATGACGCTCCGCGTGCTGAACACGCTCTCGGGCGAGCGCGAAGAGTTCGAGCCGGCCGACCCCGACGACGTTCTCCTGTACTACTGTGGGTTGACCGTCTCCGATTACCCCCATCTCGGCCACGCGCGCACGTGGACGCACGTCGACGTTATCCATCGGTGGCTGGAACACCTCGGCTACGGCGTCCGTCACGTCGAGAACATCACCGACGTCAACGAGAAGATCGTCGCCCGCATCGGCGAGCGAACCGACGGCGAGACCCTCGGCGACAGCGAAGGCGACGTCGCCCGTCACTTCATCGACCAGCTGTTGACCGACATGCGGTCGCTCCACCTCAAGCGGGCCGAGGTCTACCCCCGCGTCTCCGAGCACGTCCCCGAGATCATCGACCTCATCGAGACGCTCATCGAG
Source organism: Natronomonas sp. (assembly GCF_036625485.1). Lineage (GTDB taxonomy): Archaea > Halobacteriota > Halobacteria > Halobacteriales > Haloarculaceae > Natronomonas. The sequence goes on from NZ_JAZKTR010000144.1 coordinate 4,596, forward strand.
AAGGGCTACGCCTACGAATCCGAGGGGTCGGTCTACTTCGACGTGACCGAGTTCCCCGACTACGGCAAGCTCTCGAATCAGCAACTCGACGAGGTCGAAGCACAGGGCCCCGACGAGGAACGCGCCGAGAAGCGCCACCCCTCGGATTTCGCGCTCTGGAAGGCCGACGGCGTCTCCGAAGAGGCGGTCCACGACCACCGCGACGAGGCCTGCGAGTACGAGGCCGACAGCCTGGAGGGAACGACGTGGGACTCGCCGTGGGGCGAGGGCCGACCCGGCTGGCACATCGAGTGTTCGGCGATGTCGATGACCCACCTCGACGAGACCATCGACATCCACATGGGTGGCCGTGACCTCGTCTTCCCGCACCACGAGAACGAGATTGCCCAAAGTGAGGCCGCAACGGGCCAGGAGTTCGCTCGCTACTGGCTCCACGCGGACCTCTTCGAGATGGGCGAAGAGAAGATGTCGTCCAGCCTCGGCAACTTCATTCCCGTCGGCGAGGCCGTCGACCGCTTCGGGACGAACCCGCTGCGGATGTTCTTCCTGTCGGCCTCCTACAACTCCACCCAGACCTACAGCGAGGACGCCATCGAGGAGGCGCTGGAACGCTGGGATCGCCTCGAAAACGCCTACGAGCGCACCGTCGAGGCCGCCGACTCCGCCGATGCCCACACCAAGGTCGAATCCGAACTCCGCGAGGTCGTCCCCGAGGTCCGCGAGGAGTTCACCGAGGCGATGAACGACGACTTCAACACCCGCGAGGCCATCGCAGCGCTGTTTGACCTCGCTGCGGCGGTCCACACCCACCTCGATTCAGCCACCGAGTACGATTATCGCGGCCTCCGGGAGGCCATCGAGGCCTTCGAGGCGTTCGGCGAATCGGTTCTCGGCTTCGACTTCACGGGCGCTGCCGAGGGGCAAGCCACCCTCGCCGAGGAACTGGTCGAACTCGTCCTCGATGTCCGCGAGGCCGAACGCGAGGCCGGCAACTACGAGCGCGCCGACGACCTCCGGGACGACCTCGAAGCACTCGGCGTCGAGGTACAGGACACCGACGACGGCCCGACCTACCGGCTGTAAGGACCGCCGAATACTCGCGCGTCGAAAAGGAGACTCGCAGTCAGTCGTCGCTGGCGTCGAACTCGTCGAGGGCGCGGTGGAACACCATTCCGAGAGCGAGGTGTTGGGTCATCGCTTCGTGGAGTTCGTTCCGCACGGCCTCGCCGTCGTCGATGGCGTATTCCTTCGTCTGGACCAACTCGCGCATCTCGAGGAAGCCCTCCTCTTCGAGGTCGTGAAGCATCGGGTAGACCGTACCGGGGCTCAACTGGGCACCGAAAAAGCGGTTGAGATCCTCCATGACGCCCTTACCATGGGTGTCGCCGTCCCGAAGGCCGACGAGTAGCATGAGTAGTTCCGGGAGGGA
>NZ_JAZKTR010000145.1:0-6005 GCF_036625485.1 Natronomonas sp.
CCCTGCGCCGGTTCGTCCGGACAGTCCGAGACGGCGAGGCGGCTTTTTCACCAGTCCACGTCGACCCCGAGGTCGTAGAGCACATCGAAGAAGTCGGGGAACGAGACGTCGACGTGGTCGGCGCCCTCGATCGTCGTCTCGCCGTCGGCGACCAGCGCGGCCGTCGCCAGCGCCATGATGATGCGGTGGTCCTCGTAGCCTTCGACGGTCGCGCCGTCGAGGCCGCCGCCGTGGACGACGAGTTCGTCCTCCCCCTCCTCGACGTCGACGCCCATCTTCTCGAGTTCGGTGGCCATCGCCGCGACGCGGTCGGTCTCCTTCAGTCGGACGTGCTCGCAGTCGGTGATCCGGGTCGTCCCCTCGGCGGCCGCCCCCAGCGCCGCGATGGTCGGCAGGAGGTCCGGCGTGTCCGCGACGCCGACCTCGATACCCTCCAGATCGGACTGTGTGACAGTGATGACGCCGTTGTCCCGGTCCCACTCGATGTCGGCGCCCATGTCTTCGAGGATGCCGACGATGGCCGAGTCACCCTGTGCGCTCGGATACGCGCTCTCGACGACGAGTTCGTCGTCGGCCGCCAGCGCGCCCGCCGCCAGCAGATACGACATCGACGAGAAGTCGCCAGGGACGTGATACTCGCCGTCGTCGGGTTCGTAGCTCTGGTCGCCCGGGACGCGGAAGCCGTCGGCACCCGCCGCCCGAATCTCGGAGTCGTCGCCGCCCAGCACCTCGGCCTCGATGCCGAAGTCCGCCAGTACCTCCAGCGTGATATCGACGTAGGGCGCGGACTTGAGGTCGGTCGTCAGTTCGATATCGACGCCAGCGTCGGTGACTGCGCCGGCCATCAGCAGGGCCGTGATGTACTGCGAGGAGACGTCCCCGCGAATGGAGACCTCGTTGCCGAGGACGCCTTCGCCGACGATCAGCGGCGCCTCGCCGTTCGAACGGGTCGATTCCGCTCGGGCGCCGAGTTGCTTCAGCGCGTCCAGAAGCGGGCCCTGCGGTCGCGAGCGAAGCGACGAGTCGCCGGTCAGGACCGTCAGCCCGTCGACCAGCGCGCCCGTAGTCGCCGTCAGACGGATGGTCGTCCCGCTGTTGGCACAGTCGATGACGTCGCCCGGCGTTTCGGGGTCGCCCTCGAAGCCGACGACTTCGAGGTCACCGTCGTCGAGTTCCGTCGTCGACCCACCGTAGGCCTCGACGGCGCGCATGGTCGCGCGCGTGTCGGCGCTGAAAAGCGGATTCCTGACGACGGCGCCGCCCGCATAGCCGGCCGCGAGGATGGCGCGGTGCGTGTAACTCTTCGACGGCGGCGCTCGGGCCGTGCCGCGAACCGTCGACGGCGAGATGTGAGCATCCATACCGATGGGTCGGTGGGCGGCGAAAAGAGACTACCGACTGTCGCCGATGCTTCCCGACTCCTGTTTTCAAAAATGCTATCGGGCGGGCGATACGACCACAGATTCCATGTCAGAGCCCTCCAGCGACGACCGAGTGACGTGGTGGAACGAAGCCTACGACGAGGGGAACGTGCCGTGGGACGTCGGACGGCCGCAGGCCGAACTCGTCGCCGTCGAGCAGACGAACCGAATCGACGGACGAATACTCGACGTCGGGTGCGGGACGGGCGTCGAGGCCCGGTATCTGGCCGACGCGGGCTACGAGGTGGTGGGACTCGACTTCTCCGAGTCCGCGATAGAGGTTGCCCGAAAACGGACGGACAGCGAGGCGGTGTCGTTTGTGGTAGGCGACGCCCTCGAGCTTTCGACCAGTGACCTCGGAAGTTTCGATACCGTCCTCGACTGCGGCATGTTGCACACACTCGAGGGACAGGACCGGGCGGCGTACGTCGGAGAACTCGCGTCGGTTCTCGGAGATGGAGGCCGGGCAGTCTGTCTCGAATTCGGTGCCGACGCGCCGGAAGACTGGGGACCGACGCCGCTCTCGGCCGGCGAAATGCAGCGGATTTTCGACGACGGGTGGACGCTCGACGTTATCGAACCGGTCCCGTTCGAGACACAGCAACGGCCCGTCCCGGGGATTCTCGGCATCGCGGAACGAACGTCGGAACGGTGATTCGCCGAGTTCGTGGGCCTGACCGAAACGGGCCGACGACAATCCCTAATACGCCGCCGCCCGGCGATGATGGTATGGAACCCGACCTCTCGAAACTCGACGATTACCTCGACGACGAGAACCTCGACGGCTACCTCATCAAGGCCGACGGCGAGGACTCGAATCAGCGCTATCTCTCGGGGTTTACCGCTCCGGACCCCTTCGTCACGCTCTATACCGGCGAATCGCATCTGCTGGTCTCGGCGCTGGAGTACGGCCGCGCGAAGCGCAACGCCCGCGCGGCAAGCGTCGAACGCCACTCCGAGTACGACAACCGCGCCAATATCGACGAATACGGGATTCCGGAGGGGTTCTACCACACGCTCGAATCATTCCTCGATGCCCACGACGCGTCGTCGGTGGTCGCTCCCGCCGACTTCCCGCTGGGCGACGCCGACGGCCTGCGTGACCTCGGCGTCGAGATACAGGCCGACACCGACGATGTCATCGAGTCGATTCGCGCGACCAAGACCGACGAGGAGGTCGAGAACATCCGCGAGGCCCAGAAGGCAAACGAGGCGGCGATGGCCCGCGCCGAGGAACTCCTCGACGCCGCTGGAATCGAGGACGGCACGCTCGTCTACGAGGGCGAACCGCTGACTTCCGAGCGCGTCAAACAGGAGATCGAGATCGAACTCCTCCGGCACGGCTGTGCGCTCGACGAGACCATCGTCGCCTGCGGGGCCGACGCCGCCGACCCCCACGACCGTGGGTCGGGCCCGCTGGAAGCCGGCGAGGCCATCATCGTCGACATCTTCCCACGCTCGAAGGAGACTGGCTACTACGCCGACATGACCCGGACCTTCTGCGTCGGCGAACCCTCCGAGACCATCGACGAGTGGTACGACCTGACGCTGGAAGCACAGGAGGCCGCCCTCGACGCCATCGAGGCGGGAGTCACCGGCAGCGATGTCCACGGCGCGGTCTGTGACGTCTACGAGGACGCCGGCCTGCCGACGCTCCGGGCGGATGAGACCGCCGAAACGGGGTTCATCCACACGACCGGCCACGGCGTCGGCCTCGACATCCACGAGTTCCCCCGTGTCTCCGAACAGGACAACGAACTCGAGGCCGGCCACATCATCACCATCGAGCCGGGGCTCTACGACCCCGAGGTCGGCGGCGTCCGCATCGAGGACCTCGTCGTCGTCACCGAGGACGGCTACGAGAACCTGACCGACTACGAGAAGTCGCTCCGCCTCTGAACACGGCGGGACGTTCCCGTTCCAGCCCCACTTATATTTTCAGGGCGCTTCGACCGCCGATTGGTAACACACCTCTTAGAATGAGGGCCGAAATGGTCCGTACATGTCGAGCAGCGACGAACCCCAGCGCGGAATCGCCGTCTGTGCGGATTGTGAGACGGTCCGCCCAGTAGAGATCAAGGCTGGTGGCGAGATACGGCCCCTCGGTGATTCGAACTGCACCTGCGGGACGAAGGCGTTCGAACTCATCGAGTAGACCGACCGGAACCGTCGGCGTTCCGCCCGGCCACTGATAAGGTACAAAAGCCGGCACGTCCTACGTTCTGCCGGCGGCTATGATGAGGCTCCTACCCCCGCTCCGAGCCCCTTGTGACGACGGTTACTCCTGAGCCGCCACCTATCGAGGCCCCGTAGCCGTGCTGAAACGCCCTGATAGCCCGCCGCAATGCGGTCGAACCGAGCGCGTATCCCGAACCCCTTTTGAGTCGGCCGCGGTTATCCGTTCCCATGCAACTGCTCGTCGTCGGTGCCGGGGAGATGGGTCGGTGGTTCGCCCGCCACAGCGGCGCCGACAGCGTCGCGTTCGCCGACAGGGACCACGCCGTCGCCCGGCATGCGGCCTCGGAGGTGACCGAAGCGAGGGCGGTCCCGCTAGATACCGACGAGCGTTTCGAGGTCGTCTGTCTCGCCGTCCCCATGACGGCGGTTCCCGAGGCCATTGCCGACCACGCCGAGAAGGCAACAGAGGCCGTCGTCGACGTCTCCGGCGAGATGCGAGATTCGGTCGCCGCGCTGGCCGAACACGCCGAAAACCGCGAGCGGGCGAGTTTCCATCCGCTGTTTTCGGCCTCGAACGCGCCCGGAAACGTCCCCGTCGTCGTCGACCGCGACGGACCGACCATCGAGGCGATTCGAGACAGCCTCTCGGCCGCCGGCAACGACGTCTTCGAAACGACGCCCGCCGAACACGACACGGCGATGGGGACGGTCCAGGCGAAGGCCCATACCGCCGTCCTGGCCTACGCGCTGGCGGCCGACGACGTCGATTCGCGGTTCCACACGACGCTGTCGGGGCCGCTGGAGGAGTTGGTCGAACAGATGATCGACGGCACGCCCGAGGTCTACGCCGAGATACAGGAGCGTTTCGCGGGCCGTGAGGCCGTCGCCGAGGCCGCGCGTGAACTGGCCGACGCCGACCGCGAAACGTTCGTCGAGCGATACGAGGAAGCCGGAGGCGACGAATGACCGACACCGACGCAATCATCGACAACGCCCGGTACCTCCGGGAGGTCCGCCCCATCGACCCCGAGGAGATATACGAGTACGTCGAGGGCCAACCCCACCCGGCGGTCGTCCGGGAGACGCTCCGCGAGCACGCCTTCGAGTTGGGCATCCGCGAACGCGAGGACGGCACCTTCGTCCCCATCGAAGAGGGGCCGATAGACCCCGAGTTCCACGGCGTCGAACGGTTTCCCGAGAACTACGCGCGTCGCTTCGAGGACCTGCTGGTCGAGGAATACGGCCCCGGCTGGCCCGACGGCGACACCGGCGACGGCCTCCGGGAACGCATCGACGACCTGAAAGAGGCCTACTTCGCCGACAGCGCCGTCGACTACGACCGCGAAACCGCACTCGCCTACGGCATCTATCACCTGCCGGACTACTACGCCGTCATCCAGTACGTCCTCGCCGAACTCGCGCGAGACGGCCTGCTGGACCACGACCTCCGTGTCCTCGAAGTCGGTGCCGGGACTGGCGGTCCCGCGCTCGGACTGCACGACTTCCTCCCGGAGGGCGTCCTCGTCGATTACGACGCCGTCGAACCGAGCGCTGCCGCGGACGTTCTCGAACACATGCTGGAAGAGACCCACCCGAGTTTCCGCCCGACGATTCATCGGACGACCGCCGAGGCGTTCGAGCCTGAAGCCGACGCCGAATACGACCTCATCGTCTTCGCGAACGTTCTCTCGGAACTCGAAGCGCCCGTTGCGGTCGCCGAGCGCTATCTCGACTCGCTGGCCGACGACGGCACGCTCGTTGCCATCTCACCGGCAGAAGAGCGGACCGCCACGCGCCTCCGGGAGATCGAACGCGACCTCGTGGCCCGACGCCCCGACGCCACCGTCTACGCGCCGACCGTTCGGCTCTGGCCCGACGAGGAACCCGACGACCGCGGCTGGACGTTCAGGCGAGAGCCCGACATCGAACCGCCCGCCTTCCAGAGTCGCCTCGACCGGGCGGCCGTCGACGGGGGTGCCGACGGAGACCGGCGCGGCCTCGTCGCGAGCGGCGACGGCACCTATCTCAACACCGACGTCCAGTTCGCCTACCTCCTCCTGCGGACGGACGGCAAGCGGGCTATCGAGTACACGCCGGACCCCGAGCAGGTCGCGAAGATGGCCGACATGGAGGCCCACGTCACCGAGCGCATCGACCTCGACGCGCTCAAACTCTCGCCGAACCTCGCCGAGGAAGGAAACCCCCTCTTCAAGATCAGCGACGGCTCCGAGACGGTCGACCACTACGCCGTGTTGACCCGCGAGTCGGCGCTCAACGAGTCGCTCGCCCGGGCACCCTACGGCTCCCTGCTCCGCTTCGAGAACGTGCTGGTGCTGTGGAACGACGACGAAGAGGCCTACAACCTCGTGGTCGACGCCGAGACGGTCGTCGACCGACTGACGTGAA
>NZ_JAZKTR010000146.1:0-6001 GCF_036625485.1 Natronomonas sp.
GAGGAATCGACCGACGATGACCACCACCCCGCCCGCGAGGGCTTCCGCTCGGAGACGGGCGCGATGCACGCCTGCGGCCACGACGCCCACGCGACCATCGGCCTCGGCGTCATCGAGGCGGTCAAGGACAGCGACTTCTCGGGGACGCTGAAGGTCTTCTTCCAGCCGGCCGAGGAGGTCATCGGCGGCGGCAAGCCGATGGCCGAATCCGGCCACCTCGACGACGTCGACTACCTCTATGCGATCCACGTCGGCCTCGACTTCCCGACCGGCGAGGTCGTCGCCGGCATCGGCGGTATCCTCGCTGTGACGCAGTTCTACACGACGTTTTCGGGCGCACCGGGACACGCTGGCGCCCGGCCGGAAGAGGGTCGAAACGCCGTGCAGGCGATGGCGACCGCAGTCGGGAACCTCTACGGCATCCCGCGGCACAGCGACGGCGCCTCCCGCGTCAACGCCGGCCGAGTCGGCGGCGGCACGGCGACGAACATCATCCCCGAAGAGGCGTTCGTCCACGGCGAGGTCCGCGGCGAGACGACCGAGATCCGGGATTACACCTTCGAGCGCGCCCAGAAGGTCTTCGAGGGCGCGGCGCTGTCCCACGACTGCGAGTGCGATATAAAAGTCGAAGGGGAGGCTCCCTCCGCCGAAAGCGACGAGGAACTGGTCGATATCGTCCACGGCATCTCGGAGTCCCACCCCGAGGTCCGACAGCCGACCCGCCGGGGCGAACTCGGCGGCAGCGAAGACGCCACCTTCCTCATGCAGTACGTCCAGGACAACGGCGGTCTCGCGACCTACGTCGGCATCGGGACGGACCATCCCGGCGGCCACCACACGGCGACGTTCGATGTCGACGAGGACTCGCTCGAAATCGGCGTCGACGTGCTGAGCGAGGCTATCGAGGCGACGAGTCGGCAGTCGCCGGGGTCCCAGCCGTAGCACTCCTGTCCGCTTATAAAAGGAACCGCTCTTCGTCTTCGCTCAGATCGACGAAGGAGTCGGCGGCTTCGACCAACTCCTCGGCCGTCGAGGAGCCGAAGCCCATGACCTCGGTGCGGACGCCCTCGTGGCGGAGGTGGGTACACAGGCGGGCGAAATCGCCGTCGCCGCTACAGAGGACGAACGCGTCGATCTTGGACGCCAGCGTCACGGCGTCCAGCGTCATCCCGAGGTCCCAGTTGGCCTTCTGGCTGCCGTCGGCGAAGGTCTTGATGTCCTTGATCTTCGTCTCGAAACCGATGTCGCGGAGCGCCTCGAAGAAGTCCTCCTCGGAGGGCGATTCCGCGCGGATGACGTAGGCGATAGCACGGACGAGTTCGCGGTCGGCGACGGCTTCATCGAGGATGGCGGTGTAATCGAGGTTCTGCGAATAGAGAGTGTGGGCGGTGTGATAGAGGTTCTGCGAGTCGGCAAGGACGGCCACTCGCTGGTTTGCGTGAATCGGCGGCATATCGGAAATGGTTCGGCCTCCCGGATATGCCTTCGTATCGACCCTCCGCTCACGTAGCGGTCTTCTCGATCACGCCTTTCACCTGCGCGGCATCGAAGTCGTGGTCGGGCCGGAGGTTGACGAAGTCCAGGAAGTTCCGGGCCGAGAGCAACTCCTCGGGGGAGTAGTAGTCGGCGGCCGCAGCGACGGCGTCGGCCGCCCCTACAAGCGGGGCCAGAGAGGCCAGCGCGCACGCGATATCGTAGGCTTTCGCGTCCTCGATAGCGTCGTCGTCGACCCGCGTCGCGTCGATGAAATAGAGGGTCTCCTCCCCGTCTTTCGGCGCCACGAGGACGTTCTCGGCACGCAGGTCGCCGTGGGCGATGCCGGCGGCGTGCATCCGCGAGAGGTTCTCGAAGAGGTCGGGGGTCAGGGTTTCGAGTTGCGCTTCCGACACCTCTTCGAGCGTCCGGAACGACGGGAGATATTCGAGAACGAGTACGCCGAGGCCGTCGTGTTCGAACGCTTCGAGTGGTTCGGGCGCCTCGACGCCCAACTCGCGCATCCGCCGGGTCGATTCGAGTTCGTGTTCGGCCATCTCCAGTGGCGTCGAGAAGTGCTCGAAGAAGCCCTCGGTACCCGAGGAGAAGGCGCCGATGTTGCGACCCGTCGTCAAGAGGCCGTGAACCAGCGTATGTTGGCCGGCGATGACCTTCACGAACCAGCGTTCGTTGACGACACACGGCACCGACAGCCAGTTGTCCGCTTCGAGCGATTCGATGGACTCCAGCGACTCACCGTAGCGTTCCGCGACCTCCTTGCCGACCGCCTGGAGTCGGGACTGAGGCACGCTCGCCCGGAGGACGCGTCGGAACGCCATTCACTCAGCGTAGGTCGCCTCGGGACTTAAACGTCCGTACGGAGGATAACCGATACACGCGTGGTTTTCGCTCCCGGCACGTTTATTTTTCCGCCGTCGTAGGCTATCACATGGACTTTACGCTCCCCGACGAACACAGGATGACCCGCGAGGTCGTCCGGGACTTCTGCGAGGAGAACATCGAACCCATCGCCCAAGAGATCGAGGACGAGCACCGTTTCCCCGAGGAGATCTTCGCGGAACTGGCCGATCTCGACCTGATGGGCGTGCCCGTCCCCGAGGAGTACGGCGGCGCCGGCGGCGATTACCTCATGTATTCGCTCGTCGCCGAGGAACTCGGCCGCGTTTCCGGCTCTATCGGCCTGTCGTATGTCGCCCACACCTCGCTGGCGACGATGCCGATCATCAAGTTCGGCACCGAAGAACAGAAGGAACGCTGGGCCAAGCCCCTCGCGGAGGGCGAATACCTCGGGTCGTGGGCGCTGACCGAACCCGAATCCGGGTCGGACGCCTCCGACATGGACACGATGGCCGAGAAGGACACCGCCGAGCAGAGCTCGGCGAGCCCTGCACCGCCGGAGGCGGAGCAGGACGGCGACGAGTACGTCCTCAACGGCACCAAGCAGTTCATCACCAACGCCAACGTCGCCGGCTCGGTCCTCGTCAAGGCCGTCACCGACCCCGGCGCCGGCTACGACGGCATCTCGACGTTCATCGTCGACCCCGAGGAGGACGACGGCTTCGAGGTCACGACCGTCTGGGACAAGATGGGTCTCAACGCCTCGCCGACCTGCGAGATCCAACTCGACGACGTCCGGGTCCCCGAGGACCGCCTCCTCGGCGAGGAGGGCGACGGCTGGGACCAGACCAAGAAGACCCTGGACGGCGGCCGCATCTCCATTGCCGCCCTCTCGACGGGGCTCGGACAGGGCGCCTTCGAGGCCGCCCGCGATTACGCCACCGAGCGCGAGCAGTTCGACCAGCCCATCTCGAAGTTCGACGCCGTCCGCGACATGATCGTCTCGATGGACCGGAAGATCGAGCGGGCGCGCCTGCTCACCCACAAGGCCGCGGTCAAATACGACAACGGCGAGGACGTGACCCGCATCTCCTCGCTGGCCAAACTCGACGCCTCCGAGATCTCACGGGAGATCGCCGAGGACGCCGTGCAGGTGCTCGGCGGCTACGGCTACACCACCGACTTCGCCCCCCAGCGGTTCTACCGCGACGCCAAACTCATGGAGATCGGCGAGGGTACGAGCGAGATCCAGCATCTCGTGTTGGGTCGTGAGTTAGGACTGTAACTACTGTCTGTTCGGTTTCGCGGCCGGTCCGTGTTCGGCCCGGAGGCCATCCGTGCGGTTTGCTTCGTCATCGAGCGCCGCCGACAGCAGTTTCCGTTCGGCCTTTCGGAGGTGTTCGTGCAACGTTGCTCGACTGATATCCAGCGTCTCGGCGAGTTCTTCGTTGTTGATCTTCCGGGGCCACTCGTAGTAGCCACGGGCGAGTGCCTCCCCGGCGACTTCCTGCTGGCGTTCGGTCAGCGGGGATTCGGACGTGGCGCTGAACTGTTCGAGTTTCCCGAGGGTGACGGTTCCGAACGCTTCGAGGTCGTCGATGATGTCCTTGAGGTCGTCCCGACGGAACACCAATACGTTGTACTCCCGCTGTTGGCCGTGAACCGTGTTCGACCGGCGTAGCGTCCCGTGGTTCCGGTAGATGGCCGAGTACGCGCCACAGGACGGCTTCGTCACGAGGAGGTTGTCGGAATCCAGTCTATCGACGTGTTCGACCTGTTCGGCGGCGTCGAGTTCCCGCTGGAACCGCTCGGCGTACTCACCCGCTCGGATGACGAACGTCACCGACCCGTTCCGGACCTCCTCGATCTCGATCGGCAGTGGCGTGTCGGCATCCGCCGTGAGTCGCCGGAGGATGCATTCCCGGTGTTGCGTGAAGTGGATCGTCGCGGTGAACATCTCGGGGTTCCCGGACTATCTGCGCCCAACGACGATAAATGGTCGTGCATCATGCCACATTTCGAACGCTTCGTTGCCCTCCCGGCCGAGCATCGGCAAGCGATGACTCGACCATAGTATAAAAAGACCCAACAGCTGTTGGGAGAATTCTTACCCTCCGAACGACTGTATCCTAAGTGTACGATACCAAATGACACACAACCTCGGCGTGGACGTCGGTGGCACCTTTACGGACGTCATCGTGTTCGACGAAGCCACGCATGAACTCACGATAGACAAAGTACTATCAACGCCGGAGAATCCCTCTGAAGGCGTCTTACAGGGCATCGAGGAGGCGACCACGAAAGCCGGCACGTCGGTCGGGGAACTGGACCTCCTCTTTCACGGGACGACGGTCGTGACGAACATGTTGCTCGAGGAGACCGGCTCTCGGGTCGGGCTCATCACGACCGAAGGACACGAGGACGTCCTGCATCTGGCGCGCGCCTGGACGCCCGGCCCGCTGTACGGCTGGATGGACATGGAGAAACCCGACCCACTTGCGGACCTCGTCGACACGAGAGGCATTTCGGGGACGATTAATTCGCCGGATGGCGAAGAGATGGAGCCGCTCGACGAAGCGGAGGTCCGCGAGGCCGTTCGGGAGCTGGAAGACGCAGGCGTCGAGTCGTTGACCGTCGCCCTGCTCAACTCGTATCTCAATCCGGAACACGAAGAGCGGGTCCGGGAGATCGTCGAAGAGGAAACCTCTGAATTGCCCGTCTCGATCTCCTCGGAGATCGTCCCGGAGTACGGCGAGTACGAACGGACGCTCACGACGGTCATCAACGACTACGCCCGTCCGCAGGTCATTCGGTATCTCGACGACCTCGACGCGTCGCTGGACGAGGCCGGGTCGACGGCCAAGATGAACGTCGTCCGGTCCGACGGCGGACTGATGAGTTCGGCGGCCGCCAAGAGCCGGCCGGTCGAACTCGCACTCTCCGGGCCGAGCGGCGGCGTCGTCGGTGCCGCGACCATCGCCTCGAAGAAGGGCGTACCGGACGTCCTCACGCTGGATATGGGCGGCACATCGACGGACGTCTCGCTGGTCGAAGACGGGACGCCCGAGACGACGCGCCAGACCAAGGTCGGCTATCGGGAGTTCAAATCCCGGTCGGTCGACGTGAACACGGTGGGCGCGGGCGGCGGCTCCATTGCTCGCGTCCAGTTGAGCGGGTCGCTACAGGTTGGCCCGGAAAGCAGCGGTGCCGACCCCGGTCCTGCTTGCTACGGGCAGGGCGGCGAGGAACCGACGGTCACCGACGCGAACGTCGTCCTCGGTCGCATCCCATCGGGAGTCCAGCTGGGCGGGAAGATGGATCTCGACCACGAGGCAGCCCGCGAGGCCATCGCGGGTATCGCCGAGGAGCGAGGCAGTTCCATCGAGGAGGCCGCACAGGCCATCCTCGACATCGTCAACGAGAACATGCACGGCGCGCTCCGTGTCGTCTCCGTCGAGCGGGGGTACGACCCGCGCGACTTCGGCCTGGTCGCCTTCGGCGGGGCGGGCCCGATGCACGCCAACGCGCTCGCGGACGTGATGGACTCGTATCCGCTGGTCATTCCGCCGGGCCCCGGCGTTATGTCGGCGTTCGGCTTCCTCACCTCCGACGTCCAAAACGAGTTCTCGGAGACCTACCTCCAGACTGACGACGACGTCACCGGCGACGA
>NZ_JAZKTR010000147.1:0-5997 GCF_036625485.1 Natronomonas sp.
TTCGGGCGTCGAAAAGCGCGTAGTAGACGGTGATGGCCGTCAGTGCTATCGCGCCGATCTCGAGTCCGTGAGCCGCGAGGTGGACCCACTCGGCGCCCCCGAAGCCGAGGCTCCCGATGAGGCCGCGTGTCCCCGCCGACAGCAGTGCTACCCCAGCGAGTGCGCCGACCCGTGACCAGCCGTCCCGCGTGAGGGCGATGGCCGCAGCGACGACGACGAGCGCGAGCGCGACGATGAGGACCGATTCCGTGCCCGGATGTCCGGAGTGAAGCGGAAGCATGAGTATATCCGGACGTGGGCCGGTCCTGATACAACGTTTTCCCTTCGTGACAGAGCGTGCGGCGCGCCACCGACTACCGTTCGATTGGGCGTCGATGACCGGCACCAACGTTATGTGCGTTTACTGTTCACACGACTCTATGACAGACGACCGACGGCGGAGTTTCTGGGCGTGGGGGTACGAGGACCGACTTCCCGACGACGAGGACAGACGGGAGATGAAGGAGCAACTCGAAGGACTGCTCGGCTTTCCGGAACTGCCCGTTATGGAGTATCCATCGCTGGAGGACATCGACATCCCCGAACCGGAACTTGAGGTGCCCGACGAACTGGCCGCCTTCGCCACGACGGACCGACGGGCGCGAGCCAGCAGAACGTACGGCAAAGGGTACCGGGACCTCGTTCGAGGGTTCCACGGCGATTTCTCGTCGGCGCCGGATATCGTCGCCATGCCGCGGAACGAAAGCGATGTCGAGGACGCTATCGCGTGGGCGACCGCCGAGAACGTCGCCGTCGTCCCCTTCGGCGGCGGCACCAGCGTCGTCGGCGGCATCGAGTGTGGCGGCGACGGCTACGCGGGCGTGCTCTGTCTCGACATGCGGGAGATGGATTCCGTCCTCGAGGTCGACGAACACTCCCGGAGTGCGCGGATCCAGGCCGGCGCGACCGGCCCCGAGATTCAGGCGCAACTCGCCGACCACGACCTCCAGTTGCGCCACTACCCCCAGTCCTACGAGTTCTCGACCTACGGCGGATGGGTCGCCACCCGCGCTGGCGGCCACTTCGCGACGCGGTATACGCACATCGACGATTTCGTCGAGTCGGTCCGAGCCGTCACCCCTGCCGGAAGCCTCGAAACTCGCCGACTCCCGGCCTCCGGTGCCGGCCCCGACCCGAACCGCTTTCTGCTCGGGAGTGAGGGTGCCTTCGGCGTCATCACCGACGGCTGGACGCGGGTCCAGCCCCGCCCGCACCACCGCGCCCGGGCGACGATGTACTTCGACGATTACTGGGACGCGGTCGAAGCGACCCGTGAGATCGTGCAGGCGCGGCTCTATCCCGCCAACTGCCGCCTGCTGGACAGCAACGAGGCCATGCTGAACGAACTGGCCTTCGACGGGAGCCACCTGCTGGTGTTGGGCTTCGAATCGACCGACCATCCCGTCGGCGACGACCTCGACCGCGCGATGGCAATCGCCGAAGACCACGGTGGCACCTGTCCCGAGGGCCGGACCGTGGAAGACCGCTCGCAAGGCAAAAAGGAGGCCGACCGTGCGGAGTCCTCCGAGGGGTCGTGGCGCGATTCGTTCTTCGAGGCGCCCTACCGGTTCAACGGCCTCGTCTCGATGGGCGTCCTCGTCGATACCTTCGAGACCGCGGTCACGTGGGACCAGTTTCCCGACCTCCACGAGGCCCTCCAGGAGAACGTCGTCGGCGCGATGGAAGCCGAATGCGGCACCGGCTTCCTGTCGTGTCGGTTCACCCACGTCTACGAGGACGGCCCCGCGCCCTACTACACCCTCATCGCGCCCGCCGAGGTTGGCGAGGAACTCGACCAGTGGCGGACCATCAAGCAGGCCGCTTCGGACACGCTGATGGACCACGGTGCGACCATCACCCACCACCACGCGGTCGGTCGGGTTCACCGGGACCACTACCACGAGGAAGCGCCCGAGAAATACCTCGACGCCCTCCGGTCGATGAAACGGACGCTGGACCCCGACGGGATCATGAACCCTGGGGCGCTGTTGTAGTCGGCCCACCGCTCGCTCTTTTAGTAGAACACGAGATGGATGGGCCGTCCCGTCGCAGGAACGGGTGTAGGTCAAACGTCCGTTTGATGCTGAGGTGGGTATTTGTCGGGGCCGAACGACCCCCGGAGTATGAAACGTCGGACCCTTCTCGCCGCTACTGCCGCCACGCTGGCGACGACGCTTGCCGGGTGTTCCGACGGGAACGGTGTGGATTCGCTATCGGTCACCGGGGCGACCGTCGACCGGGGTGAGACGGCGGATATCGCCATCGCGGCACCGAACCTTTCGGGACTGCATATCTCGGAGTTTCCCGAGCCGTTCCGACCCGACGGGCCGCTGGATCTGGGCGAGGCGACGTTCAGTCCGTCGCCGGACGCCGTCTGGCAGGCTTACCCGCCCTACTGGGCGTTCTCGGGACGAGACGTCGAGGGAACGGTGCCGATTCGGACCGCTTCGGACGCTCCGCCGGGCACGTATCGCTTCGGCTTCGAGTTCGATATCGACGGCGAAGAAGAGCCTCGCTACGAGGAGACGACGGTGACGGTCGAAGGCGAATCGTGATCGGTTACCGCGCTGTCGTCACATCCCCTTGCCCTGCAACTCTCGAGCGATGATATTCTTCTGGATCTCGGTGGTGCCCTCGTAGATCTGGGTGATCTTGGCGTCGCGGTAGAGCCGTTCGGCGTCGAAGTCGTCGACGTAGCCGGAGCCACCGTGGATCTGGACGCACTCGTTGGCGTTCCGGACGGCGATGCGGGAGGCGTACTCCTTGGCCATCGAGGCCAGCATGGTCAACTGCTCGTCCTTGTGGTCGACCGACCACGCCGATTTATAGGTTAGCTGGCGTGCGGCTTCGGCCTCGGTGTGCATGTCGGCGAGTTTGTGCTGGATGGCCTGGAAATCGCCGATGGGCTTGCCGAACTGCTCGCGTTCCTGGGCGTATTCGAGGGCGCGCTCGGCGGCGCCTTTGGCGATACCGACGCCCTGGGCGGCCACCTGCGTCCGGGTTTCGTCGAAGAACTGCATCTGCTGGAGGAAGCCGGCGCCGCGGGTGCCGACGAGGTTCTCCTCGGGGACGCGCACGTCGTCGAAGATGAGTTCGGCGGTGTCGGAAGCGCGTATTCCCATCTTCCCCGTTATTTTGTCGGCTTCGAAGCCGTCGCGGTCGGATTCGACGATGATTTGCGAGAAGCCGTTGTAGCGGCCCTCGGCCTCGGGGTCGGTCTTACACAGCACGACGAAGAAGTCGCCGATGGAGCCGTTGGTGATCCACATCTTGTTGCCGTTGATGACCCACTCGTCGCCATCCTTCTCGGCGCGCGTGGAGATGGAGGCCACGTCGCTGCCGGCGTGGGGTTCGGAGATGGCCGAGCCACAGATGGCATCACCCGCCGCGAGGTCCGGGAGCCAGCGTTCCTTCTGGTCGTCGCTGCCGAAGGCGATGATGGCCTCGCTGCCGAAGGCGGTCCCGAGGATGCTGCCGCCGATACCGGGGTCGGCGGCGTAGAGTTCCTCGACGACCAGCGCAACATCGAGGGTGTCGTAGCCGGCGCCGCCGTATTCGATGGGTATCTGGGCGCCGGTCAGTCCCATCTCCGCGCCCTTCTCGATGAGGTCGAGTGGGGCCTTCTCCTCGCGGTCGTACTCCTTGGCGACCGGGCGAATCTCGTTTTCCGCGAAGCGGCGGACCTCCTCGCGAATCTGCTGTTGTTCGTCGGAGAGTTCGTAATCCATACCCTTCCCTAGGAAGGAACTGGAATAAAATACGGGGGCGGTTCGGGTTCGTCTTCGGGCCTACTCCCACTCGCCGTCGACGATGTCGGGTTCGGCCTGATGAGCCATACTGACCTGATAGTCCGGGAGGTGCAACGCGAGGTCGGTGGTCGTGATGATGCCGATGGCGGCACCGCCTTCGACGACGGGGAGTTTCTTGACGCTGTTGTGGCCCATCCGCTCGGCGGCGACCTGCAGGGAGTCGGTTCGCTGGATCGTGACGACGGGGTCCGACATGATCTCCGAGATGGGCTGGGAGGGGTCCAACTCGTCGGCGACGGCTTCGACGATATCAGATTCGGTGACGATGCCGGTCAACTGCTCGTCGCCGACGACGAGCGAGCCGATGCCTTCGTCGGCCAGGATGCGTGCGGCCTCCGCAATGGTCGCGTCCGGGGCGATGGTCTGGACGGGCGAGCTCATCAGCGTCTCCACGTTCGCGTCTCGTTCGGCCATACGACTATGTGTGGCCGGATTCGCAAAAGCCTAGGCTTCGCCCCAAATGTGGGGTTATCGGCGGACGTCGCGCCGGGCGCGTTTCGTAAGTTTCCGTCGTGCGTGGCGCTTCAGGAGGATGCCGGCCCCGTAGGCGAACCCACCGAAGAGGACGAAGACGAGCGACGGACCGAACGCCTCCCGCGCGAAGCTGACTATCGAGAAGTTCGCGCCTTCGATATATGCCACCGCGTACGGCGCCGCCGGCAAGAGAACGGCGAGTACCGCGCCGAACTGGAGGGCTGCTCCGACCGCTTCGGAGGGCAACCGCTTGCGCGAGAGATAGGCCGCAAATCCGCACCAGCCGACAGCGGCGCCCCAGACCGGCGCTCCGACCGTGGTCAACGCCCATGCTATACCTCCCGCGAGAACGACGGCGAGGAACTGGGCGGTGACGTAGACGGTAAGCGGCCGGTCCGCGGTCCGGAACACCGATAGCAGAACTACGCCGCGGGGTAGATAATACTTCTAGGTAAACCGTCAATAATCGGTAACCGAAGTCAGTTGTCGGGATTCCACTCGCCGCGACACTCCTCCGAACAGAAGTGTACGGTCCGGACGCCCCCGTCTTCGACCCACGTGATGACCCGGTGTGTCGTCTCGTTTACTATCGGCTCGTCACATACCTCACAACGCGGCGCGTCGTCCTCGGAGACGTCCTCCCCGAGGTCCGAAGTAGGGTCCACCATTTACTGGTAATCTTAGGAGGCACCCATATGAACGATTATGTTCACGCAGGCGGTGCCAATCCCCCGCCTTGCTGCCGATTATTCCGGCCGTTCGTATTCAGGGTCGAACATCTGGGCGGACATCGGTGCCGGATCACCCTCGGTGAGGTTGTACTCCGAGAAGTCCTCGACGCCGCACTCACGCAGGAGTTCCTCGTCGTAAACGGCGTTGCCGGAGTACGACGACGGGTCCCGCGAGAGGATTTCGAGGACGGTATCCGAGACGATCTCGGGGGTTCGCCAGTCGTCTTCGGTGCCCATGCCGAAGTACCGCGTCGCGCGGGTGTCGATGGCGGTGACGGGCCAGAAGGAATTACAGCCGACGTCGTGGCCGCTGAGTTCCGTATCGAGCGACAGCGTCAGGAAGGACATCCCCATCTTCGACCACGCGTAGGGCGCCTCGCCGGGCGCACGGTCGACGGTGACTGGCGGGGCGTTCGTCAGGAGCCACGCGTCGTCGACCTCCTTGAGGTGATCGAGGAAGGCCCGCGAGACCAGATAGGTACCGCGGACGTTGACGTCCGTCAGCAGGTCGAAGCGGTTGGCCGGCAGGTCCTCGACGTTGGCGATCTGGATGGCGCTGGCGTTGTTGATGACGATGTTGACCTCGCCGAAGTGGTCGATGGCCTCCTCGACGGCGGCCTCGACGTTCTCCTCGTCGCGAACGTTCAGTTGGATAGGGAGGGCTTCGACGCCCTTCTCCTCGCATTCGCGGGCGGTCTGTTCGATCGTGCCTTCGAGGTCCTTGTCCTCGCCGTAGTCGTCGTTCTCGCTGGTCTTGCCGGTCGAGACGATGTTACAGCCCTGCTCGGCCAAGGCGAGCGCGATCGATTTGCCGATGCCACGGGTCGTTCCCGTGATGAACGCGGTCTGTCCCGAGAGGTCGGGCTTGCTGAGCGTCATAACACTTCCATTCGAGGCAGATCCCTTAAATCCGCACGCGTCACGGCAAACTTCACACGAGAACG
>NZ_JAZKTR010000009.1:0-28277 GCF_036625485.1 Natronomonas sp.
GACGATTTATTTTGAATACCGTGTAGCTTCAGTTGAGGCCCGATACATTCTAGCCGGGTACGCAAAAACATCGTCAGCATCCGCCGAGCGTGGCGTTTGAAAAGCGCCCCCGAGGCGGTTCCCGGCAGCGCGGCGCGAAGCGCCGCGGTGCCGTAGCGCCGACTGACTAACGCTCAGCCGACCGTAGAGAGGGTGAGCGGCTGGAGGGAGGCGCGCATATTTCCCCCACGTTTTGCGGTCATCAGACCGCAGAGCGGTCTGATTGCCCATCAGATTCCTGTGGAATCTGATGACCGCGGAGGCGGGTTCGGCGCCTCGCGCGCCGTCGTTCGAAAGGCGCTTCGCGCCTTTCGTGATGTCGTCAGAATCCGGAGGATTCTGACTGCAAGCGGGAAATCTTCGATTTCCCGCAATGACGAGAGAGCTTCGCTCTCTCGAACCAAACCGCCGGAGCGTGCAAAAAGTGGGCTTTAGTCGTCAGCCAGAACCGGCGTTTCCTCGTTGGCTACCAGTCGGTCCAGGGCGTCGACCATCGCGCGCACGGAGGCGGTAGTGATGTCCGAATCGGAGGCGGCGACGGTGACGGAGCGGTCGCCGCGGGACATTTCGACTTCGACGGTGACGACGGCGTCGGTGCCGCCGGTGATGGCGTCGACGTGGTAGGAGTCCAGTTGCGCGTTCGCCGCGGAGCCGAGCGCCGACCGGACGGCGGCGATGGCGGCGTCGACGGGGCCGGAGCCGGTGCCGGAGGAGACGCGTTCCTCGCCGTCGACTTCGAGGCGGACGGAGGCGGTCGGCGTCCCGCTGCCGGAGGCGGCGGTGAGGTCGACCAACTCGACCCGGCGGTCGCGTTCGCGGCCCTGGACCTCCTCGGCGATGGTCAGGAGGTCGGCGTCGGTGACGCGCTTGCCGCGGTCGCCCAGTTCCTTGACGCGGGAGACGATCTCGCTGAGTTCGTCGTCGGTGACCTCGACGTCGTGTTCTCTGAGGCCTGCCTTGACACCGGCACGGCCGGCGTGCTTTCCGAGGACGAGACGGCGTTCACGGCCCACCTTCTCGGGCGGGTAGGGTTCGTACATGGCGTCGTCCTTGAGGGTGCCGTCGGTGTGGATGCCGGATTCGTGGGTGAAGGCGTTCTCGCCGATGACGGCCTTGTTCGGCGGGAGCGGCACGTCGGTCGCCGAGGAGACGAGTTGCCCGAGTTCGTGGAGCATCTCGGTATCGAGCGTCTTCACGCCGTAGCCGTGGTCCAGCGCCATCGCGACCTCCTCGATGGCGACGTTGCCGGCGCGCTCGCCGATGCCGTTGATGGTGCCGTGGACGAGGTCGGCGCCGGCGGCGAGGCCGGCGAGGGTGTTCGTGACCGCGAGACCCAGGTCGTCGTGGGTGTGCATCGACGTGGGGCCGAGGTCGGAGAGGCGGTCGTAGATCTCGAACATGCGGTCGGGCGTGGCGTGGCCGACGGTGTCGGGCGCACAGACGCGGTCGGCGCCCGAATCGATGGCCGCGCCCATGAGGTCTTCGAGGAAATCGAGGTCGGCGCGGGAGCCGTCCTCACCCAATACCTCGACCCAGAGGCCGTGGTCCTTGGCGTACTCCACGAGGTCGACGGTCGTGTCGACGACGTCCTCGTGGGTGGTGTCGAGTTTCTCCTCGACGTGGCGGTCGCTGGCGGGGACGACGAGATTGACGCCGTCGACGTCGCAATCGAGCGCGAGGTCGATGTCGTTGCGGACCCCGCGGGCGAAGCTCGTCACGCGCGCGTCGAGGTCGAGATCGGTGACGCGGGAGATGGTCTCCCGCTCGCCCGGTCCGGTGCAGGCGCTGCCGGCCTCGATGACCGAGACGTTGGCCGCATCGAGCGCGCGGGCGATCTCCGCCTTCTCCTCGGGCGACAGGGAGATGCCGGGGGCCTGTTCGCCGTCGCGGAGCGTGGTATCCAGAAACTGTACCTCACGGTCTGAGAGAGCCATCGCTGTGGGATGGTCCTCGAATAAGCGAGTCACGGTAGAATCCTCTGTATTAGACGAGCGGTCGAATTTCTCGACCAGCCGCCTTTCGGCGACTTACTCTATCCTCTGCCGGGTTGGAGTTCGGCATGGCTGTATCTCCCACAATGGGATGGGTGTTGATTAAGGTGCGGGTTTCCGCAGGATTGTCAGCGTCGTCGCTCAAGAACCGTGTAAGCCCTCGAAACGGACTGTATCGCCAGTTTCGACGCCAACAGCGGCGCCCGCCGGCATCTCGATGACCGTGTCGGCCCGGGCGCGGCCGTGGCCCGTCCACGCCGAGAGCCGTTTTACCTGCTGGACCTCGTCGTCGACCAGCCACACCGTGTCGATATCGAAGGGAACACAGAACATGTGGAGGCCACGCTTCCGGGGCTTCGAGAAGGGAAAGACCAGCGCGTAGTCGTCGGGAATCGACCGTCTGAACATGAGGCCGATTCCCTGCGAGAGAAGGCCGTCGGCGACTTCGATATCGCTGGCCAGCGTCCGTTCCTCGCCGTCGGCCTCGTGTACGACGCGCACGCCGTCGGCTGGGACGGGGGCGAACAAAAAGCCATCCCGTCTCATACGGATCGTCGTACCGATGTAGCGGTCATCGCCAGTGCGGGTCGGCGGTGACCGATAAAAGGCTACAACAGTTCGTATCAGGCCACAACGAGTCGGAATCCGACGAACACTCCAAGGAGCCCGACGATGCGAATCCCGACTTTCGTGCGGTGGCCGAGTGACGCCGTAAGCCGAGCGTCGGCGGCCGAAACGACCGGCATCGGGAAAACGAACAGGGCCAGTCCGAGGGTGAAGACGACGAGACCGACGAGTCGTTCCATAGTCGGGGACACGCCGTCCCACCGCAAAACGGTGCCGGGCGCACCCAAGCGTTGAAACCCCGCGACGCCTCACGCCCGGTATGGAGAAGACGCCGCAGGGAACCTCGGTCGGCGTCGACGACCCCTACGAGGTGATCGAGCGGTGCGATTACCTCACCGACGACGGCCGGTGTCGCTACGCCGCCGAGCACGGCCACCACGACCCGGAGTTCGCCCGCGAACGCCACGAGGACGGGCTTCGGTGCCCGGCGGCGGACCCAGAGGGGGAATGGGACTGGAGCGACTGCCCGCATTTCCGGGCGCGCCAGCGCTCAAAGGAGTGCATCCGCTGTGGCATCGCGGAACGCCGGATCGCCCACGACGACGAGCGGCCCCTGCTTGAGGAACACCACCTCGAATACCCCGACGACGACCGGCGGGAGCTGGCCCACGAGATTACGGTCTACCTCTGTCGGTGGTGTCACGCGAAGATCCACGACTCGTGGGCACGCATCGACGACGACGCGTCGCCGGACCCCGAGGCCATCGCCGCGGCGGAAGGGCGACGCTCGAAGGAACACGAGGAGTTGTCCTTCGAGACGGCAGCCGAACGGTTCGGCGACGAATCCGGAGCCGAATAAACGGGCCGTCGGTCCTTATATATCGCTCCAACCCGGAATACGAGGTGTGCAGGAGTACCAGCGCAAACAACTCCTCGAACGCGTCGACCGCGAGAGTTCGACGGTCGGCGTCGACATCCCCGAGCGCATCGACGTGCAGGGCGAGGAGGTGGAGCTACAGGAGTTCGTCTTCGAGATCAAGCGCCGCGAGACGGTGCCACCCGGCGAACGGGACCGCGTCGAGCAGGCCAAGAAGAACCTCCGCCGCGAGCGCCTCCAGCGCCGCCAGACGATCGAAGACGGCGAGATCTCCTTCGAGGAAGGCGAGGAGATCGCCGAGGGCATCATCGGCATCGACCGGGCGCTCGAAGCCCTCCAGAACCTCGGCCACGAGGACGTACAGGCCGAGGCCGACCGACAGGAGACGATGGACAAGAAGCGGTGGATGAGCTTCCTGAAGCAGGCGCTGGGTCACGACGACGACGGGCCGCAGGTTCGCGGCCCCTGATACATCATGAGCAAGAACGCCGAAGTCGCCGCCGAACTCGAAGCGATGGCCGACCACCTCGAAGCGAGGGACGTCGACTACAAGCCGAATATCTACCGGCGGGCCGCAGACAGCATCCGCGGCCACTCCCTCGCCGTCGAGACCCTCTACGAGGAGGGCGGGGAGGACGCCCTCAAGGAGATCGAGGACGTGGGCGACGCCATCGCCTCGAAGACGGCGGAGTACCTCGAGACCGGCCACATCGAGGAACTGGAGGACCTCCGCGAGGAGATGCCCGTCGAGATGGACGCCCTGACGGCCGTCGAGGGGGTCGGCCCGAAGACCGTCGCCGCCCTCTACGACGCGCTGGGCGTCGAGACGCTCGACGATCTCGAAGCCGCCGCCGAGGCCGGCGAGATCCAGGAGATCAAGGGTTTCGGCCCGAAAACGGAGGAGAACATTCTGGAGAACATCCCGTTCGCACGGGAGTCTCGGGAGCGAAGCCTGCTGAGCGAGGCACGCCCAGTCGCCGACCGCGTCCAGCAGTTCTTCGCGGACGTCGAGGCCGTCGAGCGGGCCGAAGTCGCCGGGTCGATCCGCCGCTGGCGGCCGACCATCGGCGACGTGGACGCCCTGACCGCCAGCGAGGACTTCGAGGCCGTCATCGACGCCTTCGAGAACTGGGGCGAGGCCGACGAGGTCATCGAGGCCGGCAAGAACAAGGCCACCGTCCGGTCGAACGGCGTCCGCGTGGATCTTCGTGTCGTCGTTCCCGAGGAGTTCGGCGCCGCACTCCAGTACTTCACGGGCAGCAAGGACCACAACATCGCGGTCCGGAACCGCGCCATCGACATGGGCCTGAAGATAAACGAATACGGTGTCTTCGACGTCTCGGAGGTAGCGGATCCCGATTCGGGCCAACGCGTCGGCGAGCGCGTGGCGGGTGAAACCGAGGAGGACGTCTACGCCGCCGTCGAGATGGCGTGGATGCCGCCGGAACTCCGGGAGAACCGCGGCGAGGTCGAAGCTGCCGCCAACGACGAACTGCCGGACCTCCTGACGATCGACGACGTCAACGGCGACCTCCATTTCCACACCAACTACTCCGACGGCGACGAATCCATCGAGCGGATGGTCGAGGCCGCCGCCGAGTTCGGCCACGACTACGTCTCCGTCGGCGACCACGCCACCGGCCCCGGGATGGTCGGCGGCGTCGGCCTCTCCGACGAGGAACTGCTCGACCAGATCGAGGCGATCCGTGCCGTTGCCGAGGACGCCGACATCGAAGTGTTCGCGGGCGTCGAGGCCAACATCGACGAAGAGGGCGGCATCTCGGTCGGCGACGACGTGCTGGCGGAGCTGGATTGCGTCGTCGCCTCGCCACACAGCGGCCTCGATGGCGACGGCACCGAGCGCCTCGTGACGGCCATCGAACACCCCGAGGTCGACATCATCGGCCACCCTACGGGTCGGATGCTCAACCAGCGCCCCGGCCACGACATCGACATCGACCGGGTCGCCGAGGCGGCCGCCGACAACGGGACGGCCCTCGAAATCAATTCGGACCCCCGCCGGCTCGACCTCCGGGCGAGCAACGTCAAGGCCGCGATCGAGGCCGGCGCGACCATCAGCATCAACACCGACGCCCACCGCCCCGGCGCCTTCGAGTATATGCGTTTCGGCGTCCACACCGCCCGCCGCGGCTGGTGTGAACCCGACGACGTGCTCAACTGCCGGGACGCCGACGGCCTCCGCGAGTTCCTCGGACTGTGACGGGGCGGCTTCCAAACGTGCGTGGTTCGAACAAGATAGCACTCCCCTGGTGGAATGGAAGGGCGAGGGGCGGTGGCGACGGAGTGGAGTCGCTGCGGGACCACTATCTGAGCGAAGTCGTTCGAAAGGCGCGAAGCGCCTTTCGTGATGACGAAAGACGGCCAATGGCCGTCTTTCGAACCACGAGGATATGTCCCGCAGCGACCGCCAGCGCCCCGAGGGCTTCCGAGATGGTTGCGTTGCTGGCAGGGACTGTCTCTCCAAGATGACGACAGAAGATACTGACAGAAACGACTCCACGTCCGTTCGACCCGAAACGGACGCCTTCCTACTCGACGTGATGCTCGGCAAGCTAGCGGTCTATCTCCGGTTGGCCGGCTACGATACGGCCTACGCGGGCGACAGGGGAATCGAAGCAGACGACCGCATCCTCGAACTCGCGGAAGCCGAAGACAGAATCCTCCTCACCCGAGACGTGCAGTTGGCCGCACAGGCCGACGAGTCCATCCTGCTGTCGGCCAAGCCCGTCGAAGACCAGTTGGCAGAACTCCGCGAGGCCGGCGTCGCCCTCGAGGCCGACGCGGAGCCGTCACGCTGTGGACGGTGTAACGGCCGCCTCGATGCGGTGCCGGAGGACGCCGATACGCCCGATTACACGCCCGACCCCGCCGAAACCGACTGCTGGCGCTGTCGGGAGTGTGGACAGGTGTTCTGGAAGGGAAGCCACTACGAACGAATGAAGAAAGCGCTCGGTTAGGACTGGGTGTTCGGAGACCACTCGTCGCAGGCCTCCATGTCGTCCATCGCTTCGCCGTGAAGGCCGCAGTAGGGGACCATCCCCTCGTCGGTGCGGACGTAGCGGAAGTGCCCGCAGTTGCCGCAATAGCGGTCGTCCGGCGAGGGCGTGCTGACGGGGCCGTCGTCGAGGAACTCGGCGTCGTCGGTCGTCGCGCCGCCGTCGGTGACGCTCAGGTCGTCGCCGAAGCCGGGTTCGGCAGAGCGGCCCGACGACTGGCTATCGGTGCCGGAACGGCTTCGGGCCCCAGAGGAACTGGCCGCCGACCCGGAGGAATCCGATCCCTGCGAGCCGCCGGCTGAATCGCGGTTAGTCTGTGTCTCCACTTCGCCGTCGGGGTCGGCACCGAGCAGGCCGATGCCGCCGAGGGTGCCCCGAAGGTCGTCGCCCTCGACTTCGACGATCTTCGTCTCGCCCCCCTTCGTGATCTCGAGTTTGACGGTTCCGCCGGGGTCGTTGCGGGCCTTGAAACTCGCGACCGAGGCAAAGAGGCTCCAACTCGTGACGATGGCGCCGGTGAAGTAGACGGCAGCGACGGCCAGCGTCATCGAGGTGTTGCCGGAGCCGCCGACCCAGTCGACGGGATAGGCGGCGTTGAACAGCACGACGCCGACGAGACAGATGAGTCCGCCCGCGGCGGCGCCGACCCTGACGTGGCGTTCGGCCCGCGGCAGGACGATGATCGTACCGAGCAGCAGCGCTGGAAGCCCGAGGCCACCCAGGACCCCCGCGTAGTTCCGTGCCTCGAACAGGTCGAGGCCGAGCAATTGGGACAGTTCGGTGGCTGCGATGACGATGCCTGCAACGAGCAGTACCGCGCCGACCCCAAACAGCGCGACACCGGCATACAGCCGCCGGAGGCTGGCCCCGTTTCCTCCCTCGTAGACCTCCGTGAGGCTAGCCATAGGGTAACGTTTCCTCTCAACACACAAAACACTACGTCAGACGCACGCAAGACGGCGGGCGGTTCGCGGCCGGTACAGTCCGCGCGAGGCCTGTTTTCCCGACCAGTTCGAGTCGGCGTTATTCGCCTTCGGCGTTCGCCGCGAGCCGCCGGAGGCGCTCGATGCGCGCTTCGGTCGGTGGGTGGGTTCGGTACGGGCCGGTAGCGGCCTCACGTTCCGACGGTGGAAGGATATCGAGTGCTGCAGCGGAGGACTCCCATTCCCGAAGGTCCGTCTCCGGCGTTCGCCGCTTCTCGTCGAGGCGTTGGAGGGCGCTCGCCAGCGCCGCCGGCGACCCGGTGAGCGCGGCCGCGCCGGAATCGGCGCCGAGTTCCCGTCCCCGCGAGAAGACGGCGACTCCCGACTGGCCGTACCACTTCAGCCCGCGAAAGAGGGCGTTCCAGAGCCAGTCGCCGACGTCGTAGTCGTCCGGGTTCTGGTCGATCCAGTCGTCGGCCGCCAGCACGGGCGCCAGCACCGCCCCCATGATTCGGCTGTCACGGTTGGCGAGATGACTCACCTCGTGGGCGAGGACGGCTTCGAGTTCCGCCTCGTCGAGGGCGTCGATGAGGCCACGGGAGACGACGACGACGGCCTCGGACCCGGTCCCGATGGTGAACGACTCGGGCCGGTCGGTCTCGGCTATTCGAACCTCCGGCGGTGGAACATCGGCGAGTTGTGCGAGTCGGTGGGTCGTCCGTTCGATCTCGGGATAGGACCCCTCTGCCAGGACGCTCTCGTCGAGCAGCGTCTCGCGAAGCCGGCCGATCTCCAGTCGCACCTCGCCGATGGTGCCGGCGATGGCGAGCAGCGCACCGGCGAGGAAGACGAGGAGCAAGCCATCCAGCGCCGAGAGCGCTACCGAGAGGGCGACGCCGATGGCGACGATTCCCTCGACGATGAGGAGATAGAGGCTTCCCAACGCGACGACCGAGAGGCCCACCGACGCCGGGTCGGTCGGCGGCAGGAGCGTGTCGGCGCTCGTATACCGGGCGAGATGCTCCCACCCGTAGACGATTCCGACGAGGGCGAGCAGGGCCACCGGGGCGACGACCGTGGACGGAATCGGCGTCACCGCCGAAACGCGTGGCATCGTGAGGACGAACTCGTAGATACGGAAGAGCCATCCCCACACGATGAATCCGAAGAAGGCGCCGAAGATGCTGATGATGATGCCCAGAAGCAACGTCAGCGTCCCGAGGATACAGAGCGCGAAGACGGTCCGGAAGAGGAGCGAAAACCGGAGGCGGAGGCCGAGTGCCACGGTCGGCACCCCGTCCGGGTCGATAGTTAAGCTTTCTCCGAGTTCAGGTCGCGACAAACGGGCGATTAGTCGTCGATGCTGCCCGACTCATCGTCCATCTGGCGGATCGCGCGTTCGGCGGCTTCGAGAGCGGCATCGGCGTCGAAGGATTCGATGATGCCGTCGAGTTCCTCGTCGCTGGCGTCGGCCAACTGGCGGGCGTGTTCGGTGATGTTCGGGACCGCGCGAATCAGGTTATCGACGATGGGCACCGTCGCCGACCGCGCGGACCGCGACATCGGGTTGAGGTCGATGACGAGTTCGGTCTTGCCCATCTCGGCCAGTGCCTCCGCACGGTCGCCGTCCTCCAGCGGGACGAGGACGACGTCGGCGCTGCCGATGCCGTCGGCGTCGACCTTCGCCCGCTCGTGGTCGAGGCCGGGAATCCGGCCGTCCGCTTGCAGGCCCTTGACCGCCTCGGCGCCGTGCTCGCGGAGGTGGGCGACGATTCGCTCCATCCGCGCTTCGGTGCGGTTGAAGAGGTTGACTTCGAGGTCCGCGCCCGTCGCCTCGGCGAGTTCGACCATTTCTCCCGGCGCCAGCGCGGCGACGTTGCCGTTGATGGAGAGGACGGGGTGGTCGGCACGAAGGAGGTGGGCGGCAGCGGCGCGTTCCGCCTCGTCGGCGCTCGGCAGCGTCTCCTCGCCGAGCAGATAATCGAAAGCCTCGCCGCGGCCCTGTGCGATGAGTCCCTGTCGGGAGGTGATGCCGAGGTCGACCCCCTCCTCGATGCGGTGTCGCGTGATGAGCGACTCGTAGCGGGGATGTGACTCCGGAATCTCCGCGTCGGTCATGGCTGGAGTTCGGCGACGGCATCGTAAAAGGCTCCCGTTCCCTCGCGTTCGCTCGTCGGAACCCTCGGCGATGTCGGTCGGGGTCGTAGCTGTCGGCAAACGATGGCCGGCGACCGCAGCCATATCCCTCGGGAACGACTCTATCCCGTATGGTCAATCAGTTCATCGACGGCGAGTGGGTCACCGACTACGACCCCACGAACGAGGCTGGCGAGTTCGAACGCCAGCCGACCAGTTTCCGGGACCGCGTCGACCCAGAGGAGGCCGAATCGGGCCGCTATCACCTCTACGTCTCCTATGCCTGCCCGTGGGCCCACCGGGCGCTCGTGACGCGGAAACTGCTCGGCCTCGAAGACGCCATCTCGGTCGACGTCGTCGACCCCTTCCGTGACGACGGGGGCTGGCAGTTCACGCCCGACAAGGGTGGGTGTACGACCGACTCCATCCACGGCGCCGACTACCTCCGGGAGGTCTACGTCGCGGCCGACCCCGACTACACGGGGCGGGTGACGGTGCCCGTGTTGTGGGACGAGCAGGCAGAGACCATCGTCAACAACGAGTCACGCGAGATCATGCGGGACCTGACGACGGTCTTCGCGGAACTGGGCAACGGCGTCGACCTCGCGCCCGCTGGGTTGCGCGAGGACATCGACGAGGCCCTGGACCACATCTACGAACCTATCAACAACGGCGTCTATCGGACGGGCTTTGCGGACACGCAGACGGCCTACGACGAGGCAGTGACCGAACTCTTCGAGGCCCTCGACCACTGGGACGACGTGCTGGCAGACCAGCGGTATCTGGTCGGTGACCGCCTCACCGAGGCCGACATCGCGATGTACACCACCCTGGTCCGCTTCGACGAGGTCTACCACACCCACTTCATGTGCAACCACGAGCTCATCCGCGAGTACGAGCACCTCTGGCCGTACCTCCGCGACCTCTACCAGACCGACGGCTTCGGTGAAACGACGCATATGGACCACATCAAGGAACACTACTACACGACCCACCCGGCCGTCAGCCCCAAACGCATCGTGCCGAGGGGACCGGACCCGGATTTTGAGGAACCGCACGCCCGCGACGAACTGGCCGGCGAACCTCCGGTCTGACCCACCGACTGCGGCCTGTTCTATGCCGGCCGTGCAGGACCGGCCGCTTGCGTTACGCATATATGTGTGCGTGGTATACTCTCGCACGCAATGCCGGACACGAAACGAGGCCGCGAACGGAAAGGTCAGAAGAAGCGGGAACAACGCCGTGAATACGAGATCGAGCGGGCCCTCGAGGCTCGTGACCGCGACCTCGAGTTCGAGGAACTCTACGAGGGAGAGGAAATAGAGATCTGACAGTCCGTTCGCATCTTTTCTACCCCACGTTTCTCCGCCAGACCGAAATCGGCATAGCCGTCGACCCCTGAACACCCGATAATGCAGCGCCGCCAGTACCTTCGGGCGTGTCTCGGCGTCGGAACCACCGCAGCGGTCGCCACCGCCGGCTGTACCGACCTCGTGGAGACCCAGCAGGTCGATTCCACGCCCCCAATCCTCGAAGACCGACCGGAGCGCGTCTACTACCCGACCCACGTCGACGGCATGGAGATGGCCGGAATGGCTCGTTCGGAAAACGACGAGTACGCCGTCGCGGTCACCTACACCTACCCCCACCGGTTCTGGCGCGTCGATTCGACCACCGAATCGGTCGAGGACGCGACCCTCCACGACGTGGACGGCAGCAAGGACGTCCACCTGATGGCGCTGGTCTGGGACCCCGAGACCGAGCGCGTTCTCCCCGAAACGGGCGTCACCATCGACATCGCGAAGGGCGGCGACCCGCTCGACGAGCAGGTCATCTACCCCATGCTCTCGCCGCGGATGGGCTTTCACTACGGCGCGAACTTCCGGCTGGACAGCGACGGCGACTACGAGGTGACCGTCTCGGTCGGCGCCCCGAACATCCGCCGGACCGGCGACTACCGCGACCGCTTCGAAGAACCCAGTAGCGCGAGCGTCGAGTTCCCGTTCAGCACCGAAACCCGCGACAACCTCCCCGTCGAGCGGACCGCCGACCGCGCGGGCGAGGCCGCAGTTCCCCCGGTCATGGATATGGACATGCCGCTGGGCGTCTCGCCGGACCCCGCGACGTTGCCGGGCAATCATCACGGCACCGCCGAGAGCGGCGACGCGCGCTTCGAGGTGCTCACCCTCGATTCGCCGCCGGCGGGCATCGAGGGCGGCGACACCGGCTACCTCGCCGTCCTGGCGCGGACGCGGCACAACGACCTCGTCTTGCCCGCGATGGCGCTGTCTGCCACCGTCGACCGCGACGGCGAGTCGGTCTTCGATGGGCGACTCGGACGGACCTTCGACAGCGACCTCGGCTATCACTTCGGCGCGGCCGTCGACGCCCGCGCCGGTGACGATCTGACGCTCTCGGTCGACACCCACCCGCAGGTCGCCCGCCACGAGGGCTACGAGACCGCCTTCCTCCAGTTGCCCGACGCCGAACTCGGCCTGTAGCCGCCGCCGTTTTGCTCCCCCGGGCCGTACCGACGCCTGTGGCAACCGAGTGTGTCGTCTGTGGAGCCGAAACCTCGGTCAGCGACGCCTGCCCGCATTGCGGCGCCGCCTGCTGTACCGACCATCGACCGCCCGAGGCCCACGACTGCCCCGGGACGGACGCAGGCGAGACGTCGGGCTGGCGACTTGACCTCGACGGCCGCGACGGCGGCGAAGCAGGCGACCGGACCGTCGAACCGCTCTCGTCGCTGTTTCGGCCCGGCATCGGTCTCGCCGTCCTGACGCTGCTTCTCGTCGTCGGGGCCCTCGCCGCTGTCGCGTTGGTCGGCCCCCTCGGCGGCGGCCTCGATACAGGTGCTGTCGAAGATCACATCGAGAACCGCAGCGACGAGGAACGGGTCGCAGCCGGCGTCGGCGACACCAGACACGACGAGGCACTGGCGGCCGTCGCCCGCAACCACAGCCGCGATATGCGGGACCGCGGCTTCGTCGACCACACCAACCCGGACGGCGAGGACCCCGGTGACCGGGTCCGGGCGGCGGGACTGGACTGCCAGCCCGGCGAGAACATCTATCAGACCCCACGTGGCGCCTTGGCCAGTTCCGAGGCCGGCCTCGCCGACCACGTCGTTCGGTCGTGGATGGACTCGTCGGGCCACCGCCGGACGCTCCTCCGAGAGCGGTACACGCGGCAGGGCGTCGGCGTCGCTGTCGGCGACGACGCCATCTACGTGACACAGTTGTTCTGTTGAGAACCGGCCACGGCAGGGTGTGGGCGGCGGGTTACGGTTCCCCGAGGACCTCGTGGCGCCGGTAGAGGTAGACGGCGCCGATGACGACGTTGACCACCGGGACCAGCAGGCCGATGACCCACAGGGGCGCGTTCGGTTGCCAGTCGGTACGGCTACTGACGTATTTACTGTCGAAGTACGCCGACAGCGGCAGGCCGATCCACGCGGTGAGGGTCAGCAGGCCGAGCAGTGCATCCAGCGACGCGGAGACGGTATTCGAAGGCAACAGCAACACCAGCACCCACAGGCCGAGACAGCCGGCGACGCCATACCACCACGAATCCGAGACGGTCGTCTCGGTGGGTGTGCTTCGACTGGGCGGCGTCGCGTTCTCGTTGCGGACGCCACACTCGGGGCAGATCTCGGCTTCCTTCTTGATCGCGGCGCCGCAGGACGTACAGAAGACCTCGTCGACGCCTTTCTGCCGGCCCATCAGTCGTTGACGTACTGTCGCTGGAACTCCTCGTCGGTCTTGGTGAGGTAGAGCAGCCCCTCGATGAACCCGACGATAGCGGGGATGAGCGTCCACGAGAAGCATAGATAGAGGACACCCATTCCCGTCTCGCCGAGGTAGAACTTGTGGACCCCGATGCCGCCGAGGAGGATCGCGAGAATGCCGGCGGTCGTCCGGTCCTTCGAACTGCTCGGAACCGCGGGCTTCTGCCGGACGCCACAGTGGGGACAGATCTCGGCTTCCTTCTTGATTATCTCCCCGCAACTGGAACAGTACTGCTCGTCCGGACCGGGCGAACCGGTCGCCGCCGTGCCCGTCGTCTCCTCGCTGGCTGTCGGTTCGCGGCCCGGCGACTCGTCGGCCGCCGTCTCCTCGGTCGTCGTCTCGTCGGCCGGTTCGTCGACCGGTTCGTCAAACCCACCGTTCTCATCGTCGGGTTCGTCGCCGTTTTCGTCTCGCTCTGACATGGAATTTGCTGGCGCGCCGTGCTTTATATAACTAGCCGTCACATCACCCCCGGCGTACTGCGGTCGGGGGTCACCGGGCGAGTTCGACGGCCAGCAACGCACCCGCGAGGGCGCCGTAGAAGACGCCGATGATCGGAACCCGTAGATCGCCGCCGAGGAAGAACAGGGCGAGTCCGAGGCCGTACCCGTAGCCGAGCAGCGCCCCGGTGGCCGTCCGGACCGGGTTGTAGCCGCGTCGCTCGGTCAACGCCGTCAGGAGCCAGTCGACGAGGGCCGGCGCGGGAAGAAGCGCCACCAACGCGATGTGGCCCAACCACGCTGGACCGACGGCGTACGCCGCAAGGCCGGCCGCGATGCCCGGATAGATGCCGGCACAGCGCGCACAGACATGGAGTCGGCGTCCGAACACCGTCGGCGCGTAACACCGGTACCACTCCGAAGGCTCGTGGTGCGAGAGGAGATACCGCCGCGTTTCGCGGAGGCCGGTTTTGATTTCGGTCCACTCGACCATCGACGGCCCTTGGCGACGACGGGGCCTCAATCTTGCCGTCCGCGTAGCCGCGTTCGGCCTTCCATCCGTAGCGAACGGCCGTGGGACCACCTGCGATAGCCAAGCAGGTATTAGCGAGCAGTCCACAGACGGGGTATGCAGCGACTCTCACGGCGCGCGTTCCTCGGGAGCGGTGCCGCGGCTCTCGGCACGCTCGCCGGCTGTCTCTCCAGTTCCTACGACGAACGGCCGGTCGGCGAGGGCGAGGCCCCGTGGCCCGCCGACCCGACGTGGGAACCGGCCGATAGCTCGCCGCTGGACGCCGAGGTGCGCGAGGTAACGGCCGTCCGGAACCTCTCGATTCCGTGGGACCTGACCTTCGCCGGCGGCGACGCCCTCCTCACCGAGCGGACGGGCGGCCTCCGGCGGTTCGACGCCGAGGCGCTCGCGTCCGACTCGGGACTGACACCCTCCGACGGGGAACTCCTCATCCGCGATGCCGAGTTGCCGGACCGCACCGGCCCCGGCGAGGGCGGCACCCTCGGTGTCGCCGCCCATCCCGACTACCCCGACACGCCCGTCGTGTTCGTCTATTATACGGCCGACGATGACCTGCGAAATCGGGTGGTCCGCTACGATATCTCCGCCGACGAACTCACGCCGGTCGTCGACGACATCCCTGCTGCGGAGTTCCACAACGGCGGCCGAATCACGGTCGGTCCGGACCGACGGCTCTGGGTCTGTACCGGCGACGCCACCGAGCCGGCCCACTCTCAGGACCCGACGAACCTCGGAGGCGCTATCCTCCGCGTCGACCTGGAGGGTGAGCCGCCCGCCGACAATCCGGATTTCGGTGACGGCACCGATTCTCGGCTCTACACGCTGGGCCACCGGAACCCACAGGGTATCGATTTTACGCCGGACGGAGAGCCACTCATCGCCGAACACGGCCCCCAGTCGCGCGACGAGGTGTCGGCGCTGCGGCCCGGTGCCAACTACGGGTGGGACGTCGCCCGCGGCGGGCCGACCGACACCCAGTACGACGCCTACGGCGACTACGAGGAGTTCACGCCGCCGCTGCTCAACACGGGTGAAGTGGGGACGTGGGCGCCCTCCGGCGTCACTTTTTATAGGGGTGAGGCGATTCCGGCGTGGCGCAACCGGCTGTTCGTCGCCGGCCTGCGCTCACAGACGCTGTTCTGCGTGACGCTATCGGCCGACGGGAACCACCCGGAGGGTGGCAATCGCTTCGACGCCGACTGGCTGGACGACCGCTACGCGGTGACGGTCCACAAGTTCTACGACGGCGAATACGGGCGGTTGCGCCACGTCGAAGTCGGACCGGAGGGCGCGCTCTATCTGCTCACGTCGAACCGCGACGGCCGGACGCTCCGGGAGTTCCCGAAGGACGACGACGACCGGGTCATCAGGATCGAACCCGCGTAGCGAGCGAAGCCGCCCGGCTGATATCCTGGTGGCCGAACCGGTCGTGGAACCGTCCGACGGTCTGGGCGGCGAATGCGACGGCGCGTGCGGGAACGAGGGATTCGGGAGACGACACGTCGACCCTCGGTGCGAGAATTTATAATAAACTATCGTGTAGTACCAGTAGGAGTGGTATGTATGACCACACCAAACAAGGCGCGGCCGGGAGACCACCGCCGAGGGATACCGCTATCTAGACCCCGAGCGGCCACCGTCTGGCGGTCTCTGGAGTGTCTCGTGGGAGGAATCGCCGCCATATTTGTTGTCTTGTTGATGTTTCCGGTGCTGGTAGAATTGACGCAACCGCTTCATCTCCTCTCCACGACGGGCCTCGCGGCGATTCTCATCTTCACGTGGCTCTTCGCGTGGGCGATCTTCTCGACGGCCCGCGAACGGATTTCGACCGTCCTCGGTTGACCTCCTCCCCCCACGACAGCCGAAGTTGCTTATAACGTACGCGGGCAAAAGGGGATTATGTCCGATTACGAGCTCGACGGCGTCGACCGGCAGATCCTCCACGCGCTACAGGAGGACGCCCGGAACCTGTCCTCGGGCGAGATCGCCGAGCGCACCGACGCCTCGTCGAGTACGGTGCGGAAACGCATCCAGCGGCTGGAATCGGAGGGCGTCATCAAGGGGTACAGCGCCGACGTGGATTACCAGAAGTCCGGCTACCCGCTCCGCATGTTGCTCTTCTGTACGGCGCCCATCCCGGAGCGCGGCGAGATGATCGAGGACATCCTGTCGATTCCGGGCGTCGTCTCGGTGCAGGAACTGGTGACCGGCGAACAGAACCTGTTGGTGACGGCCGTCGGCGAGAGCGACGACGACATCACGCCGGTCGCACAGGAACTCCTCGATATGGGGTTGACCGTCGCCGACGAGGTGCTCGTGCGGAGCCACGAGACGACGCCCTTCGAGGACTTCTCCTCGCCGTAAGTAGCCGCCAGCGACGCCGTCGCGTTCGTTCTCGGAGACCCGTGTGAATTGGAAACAAGGAACAGAACGTTCCAATATCACATCTATTTAGAACAATTTGTTCGAAACAGAGGATATAATAACCAGAACGTTCTATGAAGTCGCAAGCGCGACCAGTTCGAGTAGGAGGCCCGCTCCGACGGCGTGGCATCGCGCTGGTCCGCGAGAAAGAAAATGGCAGGTACACAACCGACGGAAACCCCACATCGTGCCGAAACGACATCGGCCTCGTTCGTTCCAAAGGCGTCGACCTGGGCGGTCTGGTCGCTCTTCGCACTCGGTCTCGTCGTCCTCGGCAACGAGATAGCGGGCGGATACGAACCCGCAGTTCCCGACCTGTTCGTCGTCGACGGGCTGACGGCGGTGATGTGGGTCGTGGTCACCTTCTTCAGCGGTATCGTTCACAGCTACTCCCGCCGCTACATGGCCGGCGACCGACACCTCGATGGGTTCTACGCGCGGGTGTTCGGCTTCACGCTCGTCGTCATGGTCCTGACCGCGGCCGACCACGTCGCCCTCTTTGCGGCCGCGTGGCTCGGCATGGGCCTCCTGATGGCCTCGCTCATCGGCCACGTCCGCGAGTGGAAGCAGGCGCGGGCCGCCGCCAGCCTCGCCCGCCGGTACTTCCTCGCCAGTAGCGGCCTGCTCGCCGGCGGTCTCCTCTTGTTGGCCTGGACGACCGGCCGGACCTCGCTTTCGGGCATCCTGGAGGCGACCGCGACCGTCCCCCAGTGGGTCGCCGCCCTCGCTATCGGTGGTATCGTCCTTGCGGCGATCATCCAGTCGGCGCTGTTTCCCTTCCAGAACTGGCTGCTCTCGTCGATGACCGCGCCGACGCCCGCCTCCGCCCTGATGCACGCCGGCTTCGTCAACGCCGGCGGCATCCTGCTGACCCGGTTCGCGCCGCTTTTGACCGAGACGGCCGTCGCGATGTCCGCGATCGTCCTCATCGGCGCCACGAGCGCCCTGCTCGGACAGGCCATGCTCCTCGTCGGGACGAACGTCAAGCGGGAACTCGGCGCCTCGACGATGGCTCAGATGGGCTTTATGACCCTGCAATGCGGCCTCGGCTTCTTCGCGGCCGCCATCGCCCACCTCATCCTCCACGGCTTCTACAAGGCCTACCTCTTCCTCTCCTCGGGCGCGGCGGTCGAGCAGACCGTCCCCGGCCACAACGGCCGCCGGCCCCCTGCGGTTCCGAGCATCGCCGTCGGCCTGCTGACGGCGCTCGGCGGCGGCGCGCTGTTCGCGGTCCTGACCGGCAAAGGGATGGCGCTGAACAGCGGCCTCCTGCTCGTGCTCGTGGTCGTCCTGACGACCCTGCACGCGACCCGCGACATCCTCCGTCGGTCCACGCTCCCCCAGTGGCTGCGGCTCGTCGGGACGCCGGCGGTCGTCCTCGCGGCCATCGGCACCTACGCCGTGGTCTTCAACGCCATCTCGGCGGTGATGAAGGACGTTCCGATGACGACGGCGCCGACCGAGCTGACGGTCGTCCACGTCGCCGTCGGCGCCCTGTTCGTGGGCGCCTACGCGGCGAGCGCTCTCGAGTGGCACCGCCAGAGCAAGCGCCTCTACGTGGCGCTTCTGAACCTCGCCCAGCCGGACCCGGCGACCGTTCTCACCAACAAGGAGGACTACGATGACGCATAATCACTACCTCGACGACAGCATCGAACGCGCGGCCGAAACCGTCGGTTCCGTCTGGCCGCTGCACTCCTTCGTCACCGCAAACCCGCTTTCGGGCTTCGAGGACCGGCCCTTCCACGAGGCCGTCGCGGAAGCCGAAGCGACCTTCGGCGGCCGCGGCTACCCACATCCCTCCGTCTTCCGGACCGCCTGGGCGGAGGGCCGCATCGACCCCGAAGCCCTGCGGTCGGAACTGGACGACCACGGCGTCGACCGCGACCCCGAGGCCCTCCTCGAGGACATGGAAGCCGCCGAGGCCGACTCCGGGACCGACACCGACGACGCGACGGCGGAAGTCGACCGCGTGCTGTCGAAGTGGCTCGCCGCCTTCCTCGACGAGGGGAAAGCCGAGTGGGCCATGCCGAACCGCGAGGAGGGATTCTACGCCGCCTGGCGCGAACTGGCGCCGTACGATAGCGACGTTCCCGGCTGCCAGCGGTCCTCGGCCCTGCCCGAGACGGCGACCGAGGCGCTGGAGGCCGCCCTCTCGGACCGCCCGCAGGGCGAATGGGAGGACCTCTTCGAACACCACCTCGCCGCCCTGCCCGGCTGGACCGGCCTCGTCAAACAGCGCGCCTCGGACGGCGCCAGCCCGTGGCAGGCCGAGGCGCCGATCTCGCTGACCGACTATCTCGCGGTTCGGCTGACGCTTTCGGACCTGCTCGATGCGCCCGTCGCCCACGAGGGCTTCGACGCCGACGCCGACCACGAGGAGGGCGTTCCCATCCCCGAAATCTGGCTGACCGCGTGGGAGCAAAGCTACCGTCAGCGCCTCCTCGACGATATCGACCGGACGGTGGGTGAGGAGGCCGGCGACAGTGGCGACGAGACCGACGACGAACGGCCCGCCGCCCAGCTGGTGTTCTGTATCGACACCCGTTCGGAGATCATCCGCCGGCACGTCGAGGCCGCCGGGGCCTACGAGACCCACGGCTACGCCGGCTTCTTCGGCGTCCCGATGCGCTATCAGGGCTACGACGACGACGTCGAGATCGACGCCTGTCCGCCCATCGTCGACCCCCAGCACCGCGTCGTCGACCGCCCGGAGGCCAGAAAGGTAGACGAAACCGATACCTACGACCTCAGTATCGGCGTGGTGTCGGCCGCCCGCAAGCACCTCAAGGCGCTGAAGACGAACGTCGCCGCCGCCTTCGCCTTCGTCGAGGGCGCCGGCGGCGCCTACGGGGCGGCGATGGCGACCCGGACGCTCTCGCCAGAGACCGTCCACGACGCCGTCGATGCCATCGATTCTCGGATTCCGTCGTCGGCCGATTTCTGTACGCCGACCGTCGACCGTCACGACCACGCGCACGCGGGCGGCGACCTCCCACAGGGGATGACCCTCGGGGAGAAGGCCACCTACGCCGAGACGGCCTTCGACCTCATGGGCTGGGAGGGGTTCGCCCGCCTCGTCGTCTTCACCGGCCACGCCAGCGAGACGACGAACAACCCATTCGAGGCGAGCCTCGATTGCGGCGCCTGTGCGGGCAACCCCGGCGGCCCCAGCGCCCGGGTGCTGGCGACCATCTGTAACGACCCCGAGGTGCAGGCCGAACTCCGCGAGCGCGGCATCGATATCCCCGAGGACACCCACTTCCTCGCGGCCGAACACAACACGACGACCGACGAGATAACGCTGTTCGACGCCGGCGTCCCCGAGAGCCACCGCGAGGACGTCGACCGCCTGCGCGCGGACCTCGAAGAGGCGCGGGCCGGCGCGACGGCCGAGCGGACCGAATCCATGGCGGCCGACGCCGACGACAGCGTCCGCGAGACCGAACGCCGCGCGGCCGACTGGGCCGAGACCCGCCCCGAGTGGGGGCTGGCCGGCAACGCCTCCTTCGTCATCGGCCCGCGCGACCTGACCGCAGGGACGGACCTCGACGGCCGCGCGTTCCTGCATTCCTACGACTGGGCGACCGACCCCGAGGGCGAGGCGCTGGAGGCCATCATGACCGGCCCGCTCGTCGTCACCCAGTGGATCAACAACCAGTACTACTTCGCGACGGTCGACAACGCCGTCTACGGCAGCGGCTCGAAGGTCACCCAGAACCCGGTCGGCAACGTCGGCGTCCTGCAGGGCAACGGCGGCGACCTGATGACCGGCCTGCCGCTCCAGTCGCTGCAGGTCGACGACGAGCGGGTCTACCACCAGCCGCTCCGCCTGACCGCGGTGATTCACGCCCCGACCGAACGGGTCACCGGCATCCTCGCCCGGCACCCGGAGGTCGCCCGACTGTTCGACAACGGCTGGCTGGACCTGTCGGTCATCGACCCGACACAGGACGGCGACCGCTTCCACTATCAGGGCGACCTGGAATGGGAGCCGACCCTCCGGACGCCGGTCGCACAGACCCACTAGCCACTCGCCCGTTTCTCGACCGTCCGGTGTCCGCCTGCAAAGTACTGATAAGGGGCCGGGTACCCAGCATGATGCATGGCCCGGACCATCATCGCCGAACTGCTCGCGCGGAACGCGCGGCACGCCGAGTCCCTGCCCGACGACCACTTCGCGGCCGTCGAGGACTCCCAGTCCCCGGCGGTCGTTTCGGTCTGCTGTTCGGACTCGCGAGTCTCACAGGAGGGGATGTGGGACGTCGAGGAACCGGGCTGGCTCTTCACGGTCGCCAACATCGGCAACCAGACGTGGGACTCCTACGGGGGCGAGACCGTCGTCAGCGGTGACGTGCTCTATCCGCTTCTCTACGCCGAACCCCACACCGAGGTCGCCGCCATCGTCGGCCACACCGGCTGTGGTGCGGTGACCGCGACGCTGAAGGAGGTACAGGGAGACGACACCGACTTTCCCGCAGGTGTCGAACAGCGCATCGAATGGCTCCGCCCGGTCGTCGAGGCCGGCCTCGACGATTCACGCGTCGACCCCGACCGCGAGGTGAGTCTCGTCGACCAGCTGGTCGAGTACAACGTCGACCGACAGGTAGCCTGTCTCCGCGAGAGCGAGGACGTGCCCGACGAGACGACGATACTCGGCTTCGTCTACGACTTCCAGGGCGTCTACGGGGACGTTCGCGGCCGCTCGTATCTGGTCAACCACGGCGGCGAGACGGATACCGACCTGCTCGCCGAGGACGTCCCCGACGCCTACGAGGCCCACGTCAAGCGCCTGCTGGAGTGAGCCCGATTGCTCGTCAGGACGGGCCTATTCATCGCCGATCCACAGCAGGATGCCGGCGGCGACGACGAGCGTCCCCGCGAGGCCGGCGAAGGCGACGGTGAAGTTCAGCGCTTCGGCGACGACGCCGACGAAGGTGGGGCCGAGGCTGCCGATACCTAAAAAGAGGGTCCGGGCGGCCCCGAGGTCCGCACCGGTCTTCTCGTCGGGGGCGGCGTCCAGCAGGATGGCATCGATAACCGGGAACTGCGCCTTGTAGCCGAAGGCAAAGAGGATGATAGCGGCGGCGACGCCGACGACCGACCCGACGGCGACGAGCAACGCCAGCGCGGCGGCGGCCAGCACCATCCCGACGACCGCGACGGTGTGTCGCGGGAAGCGGTCGCTCAGGGTGCCGGAGACCGGCTTGACGATCAGCCCGAAGGCGAAAAGCAGGGCGTAGGTGGCGCTGGCGAGTTCCGGCGAGAAGGACTTCGTCTCACGGAGGTACTCCGGCAGGAAGTTCAACACGCCGTTGACCATGAAGTAGAAGCAGACGAAGGCGACGATGGTCCAGCGCTGGCGGGGCGTCGCCAGCAGGCGCCGGGCCGTCGACAGGACTTCGAGGTCGGCGTCGTGGACGACGTAGGACTCGCGGTTCCAGACGACGAAGAGCACGAGGAGCGCGACGAGCAGGACGGCCACAGGGAGGAAGACGACCCGCCACGTCGCGTAGGCGATGGCGGCGACGGCGGCGACCGAGGCGAGGACGCCGCCGAGGTCCGTCCCGGCGCTGAAGACGCCCAGTGCACGTCCCCGGCGCTCGACGAACAGATCCGAGAGCAGCGCTCGCGAGGGGATAGCGTAGAGGCCCTTTCCGAGGCCGAAGACGGCCGTCCCGGCGACGAAGAACAGGAACCCGCGGGCGCCGCCCATGAGGACACAGCCGACCGCGAGGACGAGAAACGAGGGCGCAAGCAGGGTCGCGCGACTCCAGCTGTCCGAGAGCCGGCCGCTGGGATACTGGAAGACGGCGTAGACGCCCTGCAGAACGGTCAGCGCGATACCGGCCTCGGTGAGCGACATCGAGAGGTCCGCACGAATCTCCGGCAACAACGGGGGAACGACGAATCGGGCTAACTGCAGGGTGGCCCACGCTAGCGCCAGTACCGCCAGCATCCGGCCCGTGTAGCCGCCGACCAGTCGCTCCTCGTTGGACACGTTCGACGGTGAGCGGCGGCGGTACTTTTAAATCCGGATTTCCCTGCGGAGGGTCAAGACTCCTTGGGGGTGGACCGCTCGCGGCGGTCGCTACCGAACAGCCGGCCGATGATGGACCGCTCGGAGGGCCGTTCGGAGAGCATCACCGTACAGTCGACCTCGTCGACGACGTCGAGATGAAGCGTCTGGGTGACCAGCCGTGAGAGTAGTCCTTGCTCGGTTGCCCCGAGTGCGACGACGGTGTGGTCTTGGGCCGCCCGCTTGATGGCCGCCTCCACGTCGCCGGAGTCGTCGATGATGATGTCGGCGTCGGTGAGGTTGCGGTCGACGGCCCACTCGCGGATGAACCGCTCGCCAGCGTCGACGCGTTCGGGGCCGTCGACGACGTGGAGGATCGTCACCTCGGTGTCGGCGACCGACTGGAGAGCGCGGGCGACCTCTGCGCTCAGATCCGAATCGGGGCCACCCGCAGTCGGCAGCAGGAACTTCGAGGTGTCCAGCCCGCGGTCCTTGACGACGAGGAAATCGCAGGGCAGGCGGTTCGTCAACTCCGCCAGCGGCCGTTCGGCGCGAGCGGCACTCCACAGGCGGCCGTGGGTCCAGCCCATCAACACGAGGTCCGGTTCGGTCCGCCGGGCGACGTTGAACACCTCTTCGAAGGAGCGGTGCGTGACGGTCGTCGACGTCTCAAAGCGGATGTCGTAGTCTGCCGCGGTGTCGTGGAGGGATTCGAGTTGCTTTTCGGAGGCGGAGGTGATGCGCTGGCGCTGTCGGCTGCCCAGCGACATCCGTTCGGGCGCCTGCACGACGTGGACGGCGTGAACCACGGCGTCCTCGTAGTTGCTGGCGAGGAGACACGCCAGTTCGACGGTTCGGGATTCCGTCCGGGGGTTCGAGATGGGGACCATGATTCGGTAGCCGGCGTCCTCGCTGAGGCCGGTCTCCGAGGGGTCGAGGATGGGGACGTACGACCGGCCGACCAGTCGACCGAAGAGCCATTCCCGGGGCGAGAGCCGACGTTCGATTCCCTCGAACCGAGCGGATTCGAGCCGCTGTTCGCTCGTCTGGAAGTAGTTGACGACGGTGACGAGCGCGATGCCGCCGATAGTGTTGCCCAGCAGGACGGGGAGTACGAACCCCGTCATGCCGGGGACGAACGCCAACTCGCCGTGGAACATCAGGTAGAGCGCTTCCGTAAAGGAGACCACGACGTGGAAGAGGTTGCCGAGCGGGATGGCGAGGAAGGCCAGATAGACGACCAACATCCGGGAGATGGTGTCACGGGAGGCGTAGCCGACCCAGACGACGCCTGCGACGATGAGGCCGGCAAAGAGCGCCTTGAAGAACAGCGACCACCACGGGGTTTCGAAGGCCCCCTTGCGAGCGATGTAGAGTGCCTCCTGTGCGGCGTCGGGTTCGAAGACGCCGCCGTACGTGAGAACGACCGCGCCAGCGGCGCCGCCGAGGAAGTTCCCGGCGAGAACGACGCCCCAGTGCCGAAGCAGAGCCGGCAGGCTGGCGAGTCGCTCGATGGTCAACGCGACGGGCGGCAGCGTGTTCTCGGTGTAGAGCTGGTAGCCGCCGATGATGATGTAGATGAAACCGAGAGGATAGAGCATCGCGCCGACCAAGGCGCTGTCGCTTGCGGCAGACATCGAGGCATACAGCAGGAACGTGATGCTGATGGCGAAGCCGGCGGCGATACCACTGAAGAGGAGTTCGCGGACGCCGGAGGTGACCTCCTCGTCGGCGGCCGCGATGACCCGCTGGAACACCTCGTCGGCCGAGAAGCGGTCCCGAACCGCCTCACCGACCGCGGGGGCGCCGAGTTTCGAGCGCTCGATGGCCTCCCGGACCGACTCGTCCAGTTCCTCCTGGCCGATCTCCTCCGGCGCCACGTCGTTCGATTCCGTCCCGTCCGAGTCGTCCATTACTGGTGTGGTCAGAGGGGAGGAACTTGAGTTTGCGGGACCTGTTCCACATCGCCTATTTCAACCGCGGCCCTATATGCGGCCAAATGCCGCTGCCCGATACGCTCGAATGCGACACCTGCGAGACTGAGG
Organism: Natronomonas sp.; assembly: GCF_036625485.1. Lineage (GTDB taxonomy): Archaea > Halobacteriota > Halobacteria > Halobacteriales > Haloarculaceae > Natronomonas. Next base: position 24,802 of record NZ_JAZKTR010000009.1, read on the forward strand.
TGGCCGGCGACGAGGCGATTCGCCGGGAGACGATTGGGGATCTCGACCCGATGAAATGGCAGACGCTCTGTTGTCCCAACTGTGGGAACCGGCTGAAAACCGTCTTCGTCGGCGACGAGTGACCGGGCGGTTATTAGTCGCTACCGACCCAGGTAGCGACCGTGTTCCGACGGCTCCGCGAGACCGGCCCCGTCGCCCTCGTTCCCGCGGCGTGGGGTGTCGTCATCGCCACGTACATCGGTGCAGTGACCGACCACGCGCTGTTCGTCGCCCACGTGGTGATGACGGTCCTGCTGGCCGGGTTCGCGGCCACCGGCTACGCCGACATGCGCGAGGGGCTTCTGCGCGTGTGGTGGCGCGTCATCGCGGTCGGTGTCGTTCCCGCCGCGGCGGGCGTCGTCGGCTTCGCCGCCGACATCGACGCCCTCCTTGCGGTCGCACTCTACGGCTGGATGGGCCTGCCCGCAGTCGGCCTGTATTATACCGGTCGACGGGTGCCCGACGGACGCGTCGTCTATCTGGCCGGCACCGCCCTCTGTCTCGTCGGCGCCGTCGCCTTTGCGACCGCGCCCGTCATCGCGAACGGGGTCGCCGTCGGCGGCCTGGTCGCTGTCGGTCTCGGACAGACCGCAGGCATCGCCGATACTGTCGCCCGGTTCTGATACGGGTTCTTGTAACGATGTACCGGTCATCGCCAGTGCGGTCGGCGATGGCCGATAAAAGAATACAACGCTCCCTATCAGTCGCCGACGCCTTCCAGTTCGGTCAGCGATTCGAGATCCGGCACGTCCTCGGCGGCGTTCTTGATCTGTTCCATCCGCTCGATGTGTTTCTCGGTGGCGAACTGCTGGAGTTCCGCCGGTTGCGGGCCGACGTTCTCGACGTACTGGTCCTCGGGGTTGGCGGCGATCTTGTCGACGAACGGGAGTATCTCGTTGACCGTCTCGTCGAGCAGATGCGGGTCGACGTCCTCCTCGGTGATGAGTTCCTTCAGTTTCGCCATGCCGAAGCCGACGTGGCGGCCCTCGTCCTGTCGGATCTTGGTGAATCCCTCGTAGAGGCCGGGCAGATGCGGCAGGTCGGGATGGCTGTCCTTCGCGTAGGACTGCTGCATCCCGTAATACCCGGTCTGGGCGAGGATGCCCTCGATGACGAGGTGGTAATGGCAGTAGGCCCGCGCGAAGTTATCGGGTGTCGGGTCGTCGAGCAGCCGGTGGGTCGCTTCCTCGTTGCGTTCGAAGAGTTCGTGGTAGGCGTCGTTGAACCACTTGTCGTCGGTCGGCGAGGAGGGCTCGAAGCCGAGTTCCTCCTCGACGGGATGGATGACCTCCCGCCAGTAGCGGTCGAAGTGGTCGGTGTGTTTGGCCTCCTCGTAGATCTGGGTCGTGAGGAACATCTGGTCGTCGATATCGTCCAGTGCCGTCGCCAGCGGCGCGAGGTCCTCGGTGACAGCCTGCTCGCCCGCGCCGAACCGGGCGACGCCCATCCGCATCCCATCCAGCATGGCCTCGGCGCGGTCCTCACCTTCCAGATACGAGATCAGCCGCTCGCGGTCGGTGTCGAGGTCGATCTCGAAGGGGTCCCAGTGCCGTTCGACGGCGTTGCGATAGTAGCGCGTCCCGCGGCTCTCCCGGTCGAGCTGCAGGTGTCGTGTGCTATCGATATTCATGACTCGGTAGCTAATACGGCGGCAGCCACATAGATGTTACACCCTGAAGCGAAGGCTCGTTCAAAAGGAGGGGCCTGCTCGGAACGGCGTTTAAGAACGCAGCAGTGCAACGGCTAGACATGCGACTGTTCGTCAGCGTCGACATCGGCGACATCGCCGCGGAGGTCGACCGGATACAGGCGCCGTTCCGGGAGTTGCCCGGCATCAACCCGACCGACCCCGAGCAGGCCCACATCACGATGAAGTTCCTCGGCGAGGGCGACCACGATCTCGACGACCTCACGGTCGCCATCGAGGCCGCCGTCGAAGGGGCCGATACGGACGCCTTCGAGGCGACCTTCGAGGGATTGGGCGTCTTCCCGTCGCTCGATTACATCAGCGTCATCTGGCTCGGCGTCTCGCAGGGGAGCAAACGACTCACCGAGCTCCACGAGAACCTCGAGTTCGAGACCACCGCGCTGGGCTACGACGAGGAACGACACGACTTCACGCCGCACGTCACCCTCGGACGGATGGACCACGCCGCCGCCAAGGAGGAGGTACAACAACTCGTCCGCGAGAACGACCCCGAGGCCGGCACGGTCCACGTCGAGGAACTGCGGCTGAAAAAGAGCACGCTGACCGACGAGGGGCCCGAATACGAGACGGTCGAGCGGTTCCCGCTGTAAGCCGGTCGCAGGCCCGCACAACCAGCGGCCCACGGGACCCAAAGGAACAAGAATTTAAACACAGCGAGGGAAGACTCGTCCACTATGGGTAAGAAATCGAAGGCCAAGAAGAAGCGGCTGGCGAAACTGGAGAACCAGAACAGCCGCGTGCCCGCGTGGGTCATCATGAAGACGGACCGCGACACGCTTCGCAACCACAAGCGCCGCAACTGGCGGCGGAGTGACACGGACGAATGAGCGCCGAATTCGACGAGCGCGTCATGACGGTCCCGCTCCGCGACGTCCTCGCGGAGGCCAAGGGCAAGCGCGCCGACAAGGCCATGAACCTCGTTCGCTCGCACCTCGCACAGCACTTCAACGTCGACGAGGACGCCGTCCGACTGGACCCCTCGATCAACGAGGAAGTCTGGTCCCGCGGCCGTTCGAAGCCGCCGAAGAAACTCCGCGTCCGGGCCGCCCGCTTCGAAGAAGAGGGCGAGGCGGTCGTCGAAGCAGAGACCGCATAACGTGCTCCGGGCGGCGCTTTCCGGTTCCGATTACGTCGGCGTCTTCGCGCGGGCCACCGACGACGTGCTACTGGTTCGGCCCGACATCGATGAGTCACTACTCTCGGATTTCGAGGACGAACTCGAAGTGCCGAGCGTCGAGACCACCATCGCTGGCTCCGGAACCGTCGGCGCCCTCGTCGCGGGCAACGAGAACGGCCTCCTCGTCAGCGAGCGCGTCACCGACCGCGAACGCGACCGCATCGCCGAGGTGACCGACCTCCCGGTCGTCGAACTCCCCGGTCGTATCAACGCCGCCGGCAACGTCGTCCTCGCCAACGACGAGGGCGCGTACGTCCATCCCGACCTCTCACGGAAGGCCATCCAGGCCGTCGAGGACGCCCTCGACGTGCCCGTCGAACGCGGGATGATCGCCGACGTCCGAACGGTCGGCACCGCCGCCGTCGTCACCGGCGACGGCGTGCTCTGTCACCCGAAGACGACCGACGAGAAACTCGACTTCCTCGAGGACCTCTTCGGCGTCTACGCCGACATCGGCACCGTCAACTACGGCGGTCCGCTCGTCGGCTCCGGGCTCGTGGCCAACTCCTACGGCTACGTCACCGGCGAGTCCACGACCGGCCCCGAACTGGG
>NZ_JAZKTR010000148.1:0-5926 GCF_036625485.1 Natronomonas sp.
GTACGCTATTCGTCGCCCAGCGCCTGCCAGGAGAGTCGCGGATTCCGGGCGGCAGTCACCTGGTCGATGCGGGCCGCGGCGGTGCGTTCGGGGGCGGCCTCCAGGGTTTCGTCGGCGTCACCGCGAGCGGCGTTGAACGCCGCCGCGAGTTGGTCGAGCGTGCGCTTGTTCTCGATCTCGGTGGGTTCGGTCATCAGCGCTTCGCCGACGATCTCGGGCCATTTGGTGGTCGGCGGGTGGACGCCGTAATCGAGCATGCGCTTTGCGACGTCGGCGGCGTCCTGCTCGCCAGCCGAGGCGACGAACTCGTGGTGGAACGGTCCGAAGGGCACCTCGTAGTCGACCTGTTCGGCGAGGTAGTTGGCGTTGAGGACGGCCTTCGCCGAGGCGTCCGACAGGCCCTCGTCGCCGAGGCGGGCGATGTAGGCGTAGGCCTTCACGAGGACGAGCCAGTTGCCCTGGTAGCCGTGGACCTTGCCGATGGAGTTGTCCGGTTCGTAGAGTTCGTAGCGTCCATCGGCCTTCCGAACGTGCGGGTCCGGCAGGAACTCGGCGAGTTCCTCGGTGACGCCGACCGGGCCGGCACCGGGACCACCACCGCCGTGGGGTGTGGCGAACGTCTTGTGGACGTTGTAGTGCATGACGTCGAAGCCCATGTCGCCGGGGCGGGCGCGGCCGAGCAGGGCGTTGAGGTTCGCGCCGTCGTAGTAGAGGAGGCCGCCGACGTCGTGGACCATGTCGGCGATCTCCTCGATATCACGCTCGAAGAGCCCGAGGGTGTTCGGGTTGGTGAGCATGAGCGCGGCGGTGTCCTCGGAGAGGGCGGCATCGAGGGCTTCCAGGTCGACACGGCCGTCTTCGGCACTCGGGAGCGTCACCACGTCGTAGCCTGCCATCGCCGCGCTGGCGAAGTTCGTGCCGTGGGCAGAGTCGGGAATGACGACTTCGCTTCGATCGTTGCCATTGGCCTCGTGGTAGGCCTTGGCGATGAGGATGCCGGCGAACTCCCCGGCGGCACCCGCGGGTGGCTGGAGGGTGACCGCATCCATCCCGCCGATGCGCCCCAGGTAATCCTGCAGTTCGTACTGGAGTTTGAGCGTTCCCTGCACGCTCCGTTCGGACCGGCCCGGATGGACCGACGCGTCGGGCAGGGCTGCGACGTCCTCGGTGAACTTGGGGTTGTACTTCATCGTACAGGACCCAAGCGGGAACGGCCCGGATTCGACCCCGTAGTTCATCTCGGAGAGACGGGTGTAGTGACGCGCGAGTTCCGGTTCGCTGAGGCTCGGCAACTCGACGCTGTCGCGGGTGAGGTCGTCGGGAAGCGAGGAGTCGACTTCGACCTCCTCGCTGTTCTTCTCCGAGAGGAGCGGTTCGTAGGTCTCGGCGTCCTCGACCCAGCGCGCCTGATCGTAGACGAGGGGATCGTTGTCGTCGGTCATCGTGCGGCCTCCTTGAACGCGGCGACGAAGCCGTCGATGGCGGCCTCGTTCGTCTCGGTCACACAGACCTGTACCTCGTGTTCGCCGACGGCGTGGACCGCATAGCCCGCGTTTTCGAGATCGGTGCTGATGGCGGAGGCGGGTTGGTCGGTTCGAGCGACGAACTCGCGGAAGTGGTGGCGGTCGTGGATCGGCGCGCGTACGCCGGCGATCTCGTCGAGGCGGTCGGCGAGGTCGCGTGCGCGAACGACGCAGTCCTCGGCGAGGTCGACGAGGCCGTCCGCACCGAGCCACGCGACGTGCATCGCGGTTCGGAGGGCGACCCACGCCTGGTTCGTACAGATGTTCGAGGTGGCGCGCTCCCGACGGATGTGCTGTTCGCGGGTCTGGAGCGTGAGCGTGTAGGCGCGGCGGCCGTCGTCGTCCTCGCTGGCGCCGACGAGGCGGCCGGGGACCTGCCGGAGGAAGTCCTCACGGCAGGCGAAGAGACCGAGACCCATGCCGTAGGCCGTCGGCAGGCCGAGCGTCGCGGCGTCGCCGACCACGACGTCGGCGCCGACGCTTGCGGGCTCTTCGAGCAGTGCAAGGGCGACGGGGTCGGACCCGAGGACGAACAGGGCGTCGTGGTCGTCGGCGAGCGTGCCGACCGAATCGAGGTTCTCCTCGATGGTCCCCCGAACCGTCGGGTTCTCGGCGTAGACGACGAGCGTCTCCTCGTCGACGGTATCGGCGAGCGCATCGGTATCGACGTTGCCGTCGTCCATCGGGTAGGACTCGACGGTGAGGTCGTGGCCCGCGAGGTAGTTCTCGAGTGTACCGCGACGGCCGGCTTGCAGGGACTCCGGGACGAGCACGCGCGAGCCGGAGGCCTCTCGGACGCGCGTCGCGAGCGTGGCGGCCTCGCCGAGGGCGGTCGCGGCGTCGTACATCGAGCAGTTGGCGACGTCGAGGCCGGTCAACTCGACGAGCATCGACTGATACTCGAAGAGCACCTGCAGAAAGCCCTGTGCGACCTCGGGTTGGTACTGGGTATAACTGGTCAGAAACTCCGAGCGAAGCGACAGGTGGTCGACCATCGAGGGGACGTAGTGGTCGTAGTGGCCCCGGCCGAGGAACTCGACGAGATCGTCGTTCTCGCCGAGCATTCGTCCGACGTGGGCCCGGACCGCCTGTTCGCTCCGCGCGTCGATACCAAAGGACCCGTCGAAGCGGACCTCCGCGGGGATGTCGAAGAGTGCCTCCTCGCGTTCCGCTCCGACCGCCGAGAGCATCGCTTCCGTCTCGGCGTCGGTATGCGGCGCGTAGGGGCTACCGTTGGCTGTCATAGGAAACTGAGCGTATCCGACCGTTACGCCGCATGGCTAATGATTGCCCCGATTCGGGACGCATCCAGTTGTATATCAAGCACTCTGTTTTTCCAAATATGTACAAGAACGTGATACCATCCATCGGTTCAGCGGTCGGTTTTAAGAGGGCTCCGGGCGACGATTCGAGTATGACGAAGTTCCTTGCAGCGACCGACAACGAGACGACCAGTAAGCGGCTCCGACGCTATCTCGAAGGTCGCATCAGCGACGGCGACACCGTCTACGTCGTCAATTCGAACGTCGGCGGTGACGAGACCTCGGACAAGAAGATCTTCGAGGGTGCGGACGCGATGGAGGAGCTCGCCGAGGGGCTGCCGAACGCGGAGACCCACCAACTCGTCCGGGGCAACGACCCGGAGACCGACATCAAGATGTTCGCCGACAAGCACGATGTCGACGAGATCGTCCTCGGTGTCCGACAGCGGAGTCGCACCGGGAAGATGGTGTTCGGCTCGACGGCCCAACAGGTCCTGCTCTCGTCGGACCGACCCGTCGTCTGCATTCCCCTGTCGAGCTAATCGCCATCGGCGACGGGTCGGCGACCGCAAACGGAGAGGCGTACCGGCAGGTGGCATAAAAGACGACACCGCGAGGCCGACGTGGACGCCGGGAGGTTCTTTTCAAGCCTATCAGTCGTCGAGTTCGACCGCACCCTCTTCGAGCAGGTTCTCCGCGAGGATGGGTACGAACGTCCCGATATCGGTCACCATACCGACCGCCTGCGCCGAGCCGCGGTCCAGCAGTTGCGTGACGGTCGCGGGATTGATATCGACACAGACGACTCGCGTCGTCGACGGCAAGCAGTTGCCCACCGCGACGCTGTGCAGAAGCGTCGAGAGCATGAGCACCATGTCGGCATCGCGTGCCTGCTCGCGAATGGCGTTCTGGGCCTCGACGGCGTCGGTAATCGTGTCAGGGAGCGGACCGTCGTCACGGATGGAGCCGGCGATGACGTAGGGCACGTCGTTTTCGACGCACTGGTACATGACGCCGGATTCGAGTTTGCCGCTCTCGACGGCTTCCTCGATGCCGCCTTCGCGGATGATCTCGCTGATGGCGTAGATGTGGTGTTTGTGGCCGTGGCGGGCGTGGTCCAGCGTCTCCGTGTTGACGCCGAGCGACGTGCCGTAGAGGTCCCGTTCGATGTCGTGGACGGCGAAGCCGTTTCCGATGGAGAGGCCGTCGACGTAGCCGTTCTCGACGAGGCGGGCGAGGTCCTCGCGGGCCCCCGAGTGGATGAGTGCGGGGCCGGCGACGACGAGGACGTTACCCCCCTCCCGTTTGGTCTCCTCGATGGCCTCGGCGATCTGCTCGATGGTCGATTCGGAGGGTCGTTCGCTGGAGATGCCGCCCTGCATGAAGCCGAAGGCACCCTCCTGTCCGCGGGGGCGTTCCGGCGGCTGGACGCGAATGCCCGCGTCGCCGGTCACGATGCGGTCGCCTTCCTCGATGGCGTTAAGCACCTTCGTGTACGCGCGGACGCCGGCGTCGTTGTCGACTGATTCGTCGGCTTCCACGATGACGGCACAATCCATCTCGATATCCTCGACCTCGATCCATTCGCCGTCGTAGCGGATCTGGGTCGGGTGGTTGGTCGTCGAGTAGAAGCCGTGCGGGACGACCTGGTCTTCGGGCGCTTCTTCGAGTTGGGCGTCGTTGGGGTCCGCCGGGTTCGCCCCACGCTGGTGGAGGTCGTGAACGATTTGCTGGAGGGTTTCCTCGTCGTCCGCAGTCACGAGCATCCGAGCGTACGATTCTTTGTCCTTCTGGCGGCCGATATCGAACTCCTCGACGTCGAAGGAGCCGCCGTGGTCCATGACGATGCTGAAGGCGGCCTCCATCATCCCCGAGTCGATGATGTGGCCCTCGAGTTCGACCACACGAGAGACGCTCATATCGATGGAGACGGAACCACCGGGTAAGTCGGTTGTGGGTCCGAGCCGACTCCCTCGCCGATGAGGCGTCGTCAGCACCCGAGCCTATCGCGGGAATTTGGGTCCAAATTGGGAGAATACTGAAGAGGGCAATCGGCCATCGTATAGATGGGTGCGAGTGGAGAAAGGGCCACACTGCACCCGACGAGAGGCACCCTGTCCCCAACCCTTACCCCGCTTTATTCGGCCCGGCGACACACGTGCCACGACGCGTCGGATTTTGTTACTAATCGCTCGTAGAGCGCCCGCAGTCCCGCCGAGTCGGTGTTCGGCAGGACGTGGAACTCGACACTTCCGTCACGGACCGCGACGCGGAACGTATCGCCGGTCTCCTCGTCGTGGACCAGATACAGCGGCATCGGCAGGTCGAACCAGTCGCCGTACCGGTAGGGCCCCTCGTCGAGCACCGACTCGACCAGCGACGCCAGTTGCGGGTCCTCGTAGTCGTCCGCCGGCGTCACCGAGAAGACGGTCTCTCCCTCGTATTCGACGCCCCCGCGCCGCGGATAGCGACGTACCGGGCGGTCAGAGATGGCGAACGTCGGCGTGTCGTCGTCGACCACAGGGTGGATACGGCGCGATATCGTTTAAATTCGCGGGCGATACCCCTTATAAATCAGCGAACCCCGCGAACGGTCCCGGAGTGAGTGGCATTTATTTCATCGCCGGGTGCAGAGATGTCCATGGTTTCCCTCGAACGACCGCAACCGGAGCTGGGTACCGAAGGCGACGTCGTGTTCAAGCGCATCGCGGCGTTCCTGATAGACGCGATCCTGTTCGGCGTCGTGTACGGCGTTCTGACCAGTATCGTCAGCGCGATCTCCGACACGTTGGGCGCTCTCGTCGGTGGACTGATCGGCATCGTCTTCTTCGCCTATTTCATCTACTTCGAGGCCGAATACGGCCAGACAGTCGGCAAGATGCTGCTGAATATCGTCGTCGTCACAGAGGACGGCGACCCCATTACCTACCGGGAATCCGCCATCCGAACACTCCTCCGTATCGTCGACGCGCTGCCGTTCTTCTACCTCATCGGTCTCATCGCCATCTACCTGACCGACCGGAACCAGCGACTCGGTGACCTGCTCGCCGACACGATCGTCGTGGAGACGAAAGAGAAGGTCGACCGCCTGTGATTTAAATACGAACACGCGGCCAGCCGTCCCGTGGTGTGACCACGGCC
>NZ_JAZKTR010000149.1:0-5920 GCF_036625485.1 Natronomonas sp.
TCGAGGAACTCACCGCCGGGATGGATTTCGCCGCCGACCTCGCCGCCGAGAAGGTCGTCTTCCATCCCTCCTCGGACGCGTGGAACCTCGGCTGGGGCGACGCGGAATGCCGCGAGTTCGTCCACGACGCGCTCGACGAACTGGTGCCAGCCGCGAGAGCGCGCGACCTCGACCCCTGTCTCGAGAACATCGTTTCCAGTTACTACGACGCGACGACGTTTTCGGAACTGCTGGAGCGGTATCCGGACGCGTCGATGACCTTCGACACCAGCCACGCGCTACTCGCTGGCATGGAGGAACCCGAGATGGCCGAGTTCTGCCGCGCCCACGCCGACCGAATCCACCACCTCCATCTCGTCGATACCAGAGGTGGCGACGACGAGCACCTCCCGGTCGGGATGGGCCGAATCGACTTCGAGACGATTCTCGACGGATTGGCCACTGTCGGCTGGTCAGGGACTGCAACCCTCGAAATCGGGACCGAGGATTACGACACCATCGCGCTCGGAAAACGGCACGTCGACGAACTGCTCACGGAGTTGTAGCCGTAGCCGGTCGGTTATTCTTCGACTCGTTCGAGGACGATACCGTCCGCGAACCGCCCGTGATTTTCGGCCTTCCGTTCGCGGATGGCGTCGAGATCTACCTCGGAGAGGCCCTCGAACTCGCGAATCGCGTGGACGACCTCCAGTATATCGGCCAGTTCTTCGATGTCCCTGTCTTCGACGTACTCGTCGACCTCCTCCTGTAACTTGTCGAGAAGATACTGCTCGTAAGCGTCGCCATCGACGGTCCGAAAAGTGGGCGTTTCGCCGTTTTGCTCGATGATCTCGGGGATGTCATCGCGGACCAGTTTATCGTGTTCGCGGGGCACGGTTGCCACTTCACGGGCGGAAACGTAAAATCGGCCATCCGAAAGCGGCTATCAGGTCCGTTCGAGCCACGCCTGCAGGCGCGCGACGAAGGCTTCGGGGTGTTCTCGGGGCGGCCAATGGCCGCAATCGGTGAGGAAGAAGCGGTCGGCAACAGGGGCTGTATCAGAGGCGTCCTTGGCGTGGTCGGCCGGTACTCGCGGGTCGTCTTTGCCGTGAACGAACAGTGTCGGGACCGGCAGCTCGTCCATCCGGTCGGCGAAACTCGTCTCGAACCCGGACCAACCGATCTCGGCGCGCTGGAAGCGGCGATAGGCATCGCCGGCATCCGTCCGCCGGAGTTCCTCGATGGCGTCGTCGACCAACGCGTCATCGAGGTTCTCGGGGTGGACGATACCGCGAAGCGCGCGTTCGGTGAGTCCCCGACTGTGCTTCATTCCCCACCACATCGCGGGCATGAGCAATGGCGTCTTCACGTAGGCGGCGCCGCGTTTGCCGCCCGGCACGTCGTCGCTGAGACCGTAGCTGTCGACGAGGACGAGCCGGGAGATTCGTGCCGGAGACGCGAAGGTGTAGTCGAGCGCGACGGCGCCGCCGGTCGAAAGACCGACGAGGGTCGTATCGAGCACGTCGAGCGTTTCGAGGAGATCACCGAGGACGCCGGCGTAATACGTGGTATCGGGAACTACGTCATCGGGGACGGCGTCGCTGTCGCCGTACCCCGGCAAATCCAGCGCGTAGACGCGGTACTCTTCGGCGAGTTCGGGGAAGACGTCCCGCCAAGAAACCGCCGCCGAGTCGATGCCGACGCCGTGAATCAGGACGAGTGCGCGGGCGTCCTCCGGGCCATCGACGCAATACTTGACCCGTGTTCCGTCGATCTCGATGCTCCGCTGGTCGGCGGACTCGAAAGTATTCATACAATCTACAGAAGGCCATCACTTATATACTGCCTCTCCGGAACCGTCCCCGATTCAGGCCCCGAACTCGTCTTCTGTCACGCGAACGATGAGCGTGTCGTCGACCTCGTGGAGGTCGTAGTCGGGGAGTTCGTGGCCCGTCCGGGTGACGAACATCGGTTCGAGGAGTTCCTCATCGCGGATGCCGAAGACCTTCAGGAAGCGACCGGTCTCGTCGGTGTCGATCTCGTTGTCCCGGACCGCCTCGGACAGATCGCGCGACAGCCACTCCTCATCGCTGACGGAGGGTTCCAAGACCAGCGACTCCTGTACGAACCGAACCAGATACCAGTTGAGATCATTCAAAAGGGCGACGGCACCACCGAGTGAGACGGTTTCGACGGCGACGGTGTTCTGGTAGGGTTCGTTGAGGTCGTAGGTCGCCAGTGCCTCGCGAGCGGTCTCACGACTGACGAGTTCGTAGCGCAACTCGACGTCTTCCTTGCCGACGAGACACACCCGCGTCATGGTCGGACATACGAGGGCTGTTTAAAAGTGGTTTCGACCCGGATCGAGATAGTCCGACATAGAACGCGACCGAAACCGGTGGAACAGGAACGAAGATAGCATCTGCCGAGGGGGCGTCCGATGGGTCGCGGCTACGCCGCGACCGTATACCGTGGCGGCTTCGCCGCCACGCAGGTCGCCTCCGAGGCGGTTCCCGCTGGCTCGGGCCTTCGGCCCTCGCCAGCGTAGCGCGCGCGGACTAACGCGGCCCGGAGGGCCGCGGCAGGAGCACGCGCATATTTTCCCCACGTTTTTGCCGCGGAGGCGTGTTCGCCGCCGTAGCGCGGCGAACCGCTGGAGCGTGCAAAAAGTGGCTTAGAAGCCCTTGCCCTGCAGTTCCCGCGCGATGATCATCTTCTGGATCTCGGTGGTACCCTCGTAGATCTGGGTGATCTTGGCGTCGCGGTAGAAGCGCTCGACGTCGAAGTCGTTGACGTAGCCGGAGCCGCCGTGGATCTGGACGGCCTCGTTGGCCGTCTTGACGGCGATTCGGGAGGCGTATTCCTTGGCCATGGAGGCGAGCATGGTGTTGGGCGAGCCGCCTTCATCGACCTCCCACGCGGATTTGTAGGTGAGGTTGCGTGCGGCCTCGGTTTCGGTGTACATGTCGGCGAGTTTGTGCTGGATGGCCTGGAAATCGCCGATGGGGCGGCCGAACTGCTCGCGTTCCTGGGCGTATTCGAGGGCGCGCTCGGCAGCGCCTTTGGCGATACCGATACCCTGTGCAGCGACGCCGGTTCGGGTGGCGTCGAAGAAGTTCATCTGCTGGTAGAAGCCGGCGTCTTCGGCGCCGACGAGGTTCTCCTCGGGGACACGGACGTCATCGAGGATGAGTTCGGCGGTGTCGGAGGCACGAATACCCATCTTCCCGGTGATCTTGTCGGCTTCGAAGCCGTCGCGGTCGGATTCGACGATGATCTGCGAGAAGCCGTTATAGCGACCGTCCGCGTCGGGGTTCGTTTTACAGAGGACGACGAAGAAGTCGCCGACGCTACCGTTGGTAATCCACATCTTGTTGCCGTTGATGACCCACTCGTCGCCGTCCTTCTCGGCGCGGGTGCTCACGGAGGAGACGTCCGAACCGGTGTCGGGTTCGGAGATGGCGGCCCCGGAGATGGCCTCGCCCTTGGCGACGGGTTCGAGGTACTCCTCTTTCTGCTCTTCAGTACCGTATTCGAGGATGGCCTCGGTCCCGAAGGAGGTGGCGAGAATCGACAGTGCAATGCCGGCGTCGGCGGCGAACAGTTCCTCGGCGATGAGGACCGAATCGAGGGCACCGTAGCCGGCGCCGCCGTACTCGATGGGGATGGTCGCGCCGGTCAGGCCCATCTTCGCGGCCTCGTCGACGATGTCGTGGGGGAACTTCTCCTCGACGTCGTACTCGGTGGCGTTCGGCCGAACCTCGTTGTCGGCGAAGCGTTTGACTTCCTCTTTGAGTTGTTCTTGCTCGTCGGTGAGCGCGAAGTCCATACTTTAAGGGTGGCATGACGGCACATAACGCTTCTCCCTCTCATTGCCGGTTTCAGTATACCAATTTGTACGATATCGACGGCCTCACGTTGCGGTTCGCGCGAAAACGGGGAAAGAAGGAAACGTTGAAACACGTTCAGAGTGACCGTTCTCCTGCTAACAATGGAATTCGACGATATCGAGACCATCGCGGTCCTTGGCGCCGGTAACATGGGCCACGGAATCGCAGAGGTCGCGGCCCTCGCGGGTTACAACGTTAACCTGCGGGACATCAAAGAGGAGTTCGTTCAGAGCGGCTACGAGGACATCGAGTGGTCCCTCGAAAAGCTCGCCGAGAAGGACCGCATCACCGACGAGCAAGCGGAGGAAGCGCTGGACAGCGTGACTCCCTACGTCGACATGGAGGAAGCCGTCGGTGACGCCGACTTCGTCATCGAGGCCGTCCCCGAAAAGATGGACATTAAGAAGGAGGTCTACACGGAAGTCGAGGAGTACCTCCCGGAGGACGCCATCATCGCCTCGAACACCTCCTCGCTTTCGATCACTGACCTCTCGGAGGTTACCGAGCGACCCGAGCAGTTCTGTGGCATGCACTTCTTCAACCCGCCGGTCCGCATGCAACTGGTCGAGGTCATCTCCGGAGCCCACACCGCCGAGGAGACCCTCGATGTCACCGAGCAGGTCGCAGAGCAACTCGACAAGACGCCCGTCCGCGTCCGGAAGGACTCGCCGGGCTTCATCGTCAACCGCATCCTCGTTCCCCTGATGAACGAGGCCTGCTGGCTCGTCAGCGACGACGTCGCCACCGTCGAGGAGGTCGACTCCACGACGAAGTTCGACATGGGCCTGCCGATGGGCGTCTTCGAGCTCTCGGACATGACCGGCCACGACATCACCTACCACGTCCTCGAATACATGAACGAGGAGCTGGGTGAGGCCTACGAGCCGGCGCCGTTCCTCGAGGAACTCATCGAGGAGGAGCGCCTCGGCAAGAAGACCGGCCAGGGTGTCTACGACTACGAGAACGGTGAGGGCGTCGACATCCCGACCGACGCCGGCACCGACGAGGTCGCCGAACGCCTCACCGCCGTGATGGCGAACGAGGTCGGCAACCTCGTCGGCAACGACGTGGCAGACCCCGCCGACATCGACGAGGCGGTCATGCTGGGCGCCGGCTTCCCGGACGGCCCCGCGAAACTCGCCGACGAACACGGCCTCGAATCGCTCGTCGAGACCCTCGAGGAGCTCACCGAGGAGGAGGGCCACCCGCGCTTCGAGGTCTCCGACGGTCTGCGTGCGGCCGCCGACGAGGGCGGCTTCCACGGCGGCGACGACGAAAGCGGCGTCGAGTTCACCAACGTCGAGGTCCGTTACCCCGGCGACATGGTCGGGCAGATCGTCCTCGACCGCGAGGCCCGGATGAACACCATCAACGCGGACCTGCTGGACGAACTCGCCGAAGCCGTCGACCTGCTGGAGGAGGACGACGAGGTTCGTGCCCTCCTTATCACTGGGAAGGGCGACCGCGCGTTCTCCGCTGGTGCAGACGTCACCTCGATGGCTGGCAGCGCCGACCCCATCGAGGCCATCGAACTCTCCCGGAAGGGCCAACAGACCTTCGGCAAACTCGAACAGTGTGAAATGCCCGTCGTCGCCGGTATCGACGGCTTCGCGCTGGGCGGCGGCTTCGAGCTGGCGCTCGCCTCGGACTTCCGTATCGCCTCGGAGCGCTCCGAACTCGGCACGCCGGAACACAACCTCGGCCTCCTGCCCGGTTGGGGCGGCACCCAGCGTCTGATGCGCATCGCCGGCTTCGGCCGCGCAAAGGAGATCGTCTTCACGGCCGAGCGGTTCGACCCCGAGACGATGTACGACTACGACGTCGTCACCGAGGTCGTCGACAACGAGGACTTCGAGGAGCGCGCCCACGAGTTCGCCGCCGACCTCGCTGCGGGCCCGCCCATCTCCCAGAAGCTCACGAAGCGCGCGATGCTCAAGGGCTGGGAGGACATCGACGCCGGCCTCGAACTCGAAGCGCAGGCCTTCGGCCACCTCATGAACACCGACGACCTCATGGAGGGCATCACGGCCTTCATGGGTGACGGTGAGCCG
>NZ_JAZKTR010000150.1:0-5876 GCF_036625485.1 Natronomonas sp.
GTCAGTCGTCGGCTGGCGTCGCCTCGCCCCGCGTCGCCCGAACGGTCCGACAGAAGTTATCGAAGATGCTCTTCGCGGGTTTCGCCGCGCTGTAGGCCTCGTCCGTGATTCCCGCACAGACCGACTCGATTCGCTCCTCGGGGAGGTGGTCCTTCCCGCGGACGACCTCCTCGGCGGTCCGTGGGTCGTATTCGGGGTGGGACTGGATGCCGTAGACGTTCCCGTGGCGGAAGCCGTGGATCCCGTAGTCGTTTTTGGCGATGCGGTCGGCGGCCTCGGGGAGTTCCGTCACGGCGTCGGAGTGGGTCGTGAAGACGGTGAACTCCTCGGGGACCCCTTCGAAGAGGTCCGCACCCGAGTGTCGGACCGTCCGGTAGCCGAGTTCGTATTCGCCCATCGGCTCGACGGTGCCGCCGAGGGCGTCGGCGAGCAACTGGTGGCCCCAACAGACCCCGAGGGCCGGGACCCCACAGTCGAGGGCGTCCCGAACGAAGGCGCGCGTCTCGTCGATCCACGGTTCGTCCCAGTAGACCGAGGCCCGCGACCCGGTCACGACGAGGCCGTCGAAAGCCTCGTGGTCCGGGAACTCCCGGTCGACGACGTCGAACCGAGCCACGTCAGCGTCGAGTTCTCGACGGAAGTTCCGTGGCGTGTTCGGGTCCTCGTGGGAGGCGTCCAGCAGCGCGATTCGGGGTCGCATCGGACGTGGATACCGCTTCCATACTTAAAAAGCGCGCGTCGGCGGGAACGCTCGCGGCGGCCTATGACGCCGTACATCGGCCGAATCGTCGGTCAATCGTCGGTAGCGTCGCTTTCCTCGATGAATTCGGCAATCACGTCCGTCACAGCCGCCGAGTGCTCGATGAAACACCACCGTTTCCCCTCGACCGGCTCGAAGCGCCCCCGCGGCAGGTCGGTCGCCAGATCCTCACCAACCGACGGCGGGACGACGGGGTCGTCGACGCCGTGGAACACCAGCGTCGGCAGGTCGACCTCGTAGAGCGGGCCGGACTCGAAGCCGAGGGCAGCATCGATGTGGCCGCCCCGCGCGTCGCCGACGGCGTCCTCGTCCTTGCGCCACTTGACGATGTCGTCGGTGAGTCCGGTCTCCGCGAGGAATCGGTCCGAGAAGGCGAGACTGAGTGATTGGCGGATGCGCGTGGGGTCCGATGGGTGCAGACCCGCCAGCGCGTCGGCGTCGATGGCGTCTCCCGTCGGCGCGACGCCGAACAGCGTCAGCGAGCGCGCACGGCTGTATTCGCGGGCATACCGGAGCGCGACCATTCCACCGAGTCCGGCGCCGACGACGTGGGCACGCCTGACATCGGCGTCGGCAAGGACTGCTTCGAGGTCCGCCGCCAGTCGGTCGACTGTATACGGGCCGTCGGTATCGGAACCGTCGGTTCCCCGCTGGGCGTAGACGACCGTGTGGTGGGCGCCTGCCAACGTCGGTGCCTGCCAGCCCCACAGCCACGGCCCCGTGGCCGTACCGGAAACGAAGACGACCGTCGGACGTTCCGGGTCGCCCTCCGTTTCGTACTGGATCGTGGTTCCGTCCGTCTCGACTGTGGGCATGTCTGGGTGTTCGGTCGGGTGGCGTATGCGCGTTTTGGGTTCTGGGTAACTAGTGGTCTCTGGATTTTCCTGATTTAAAGTGCCAACCAGACCCGAAGCCCTCGGGCGGGTTGCGGTCGTTCAGCGACATATCCTCACTCCGTTCGGATAGTGGTCGCTGAACGACTCCACTTCGTCGCCACCCGCCCTCGCCCTTCGAGTCCACCAGGGCGGCACAGCACCCGCACCACCCACCTCCCCAACCGACTCCCTCCGTCGCTTCGCTCAGTCGGTCGTCCCTCGCACGCGTTACTCGCGCGCGCCGGAGTGGAAATACGAACTGTCACCGCGGATTGCCAACGCCCAAAACACCGTTACGCTGGCCGTCGAAGGCCGGAATATGGATCCGGAAGCCCTGCGTGCGGACATCCCAGCCTGCGACGACTGCGTCTATTTAAATACCGGCGCGAGCGGGCCGAGCCCGGAACGGGTCATCGAGGCCATCGACGCCGCCCAGCGACGGCAGGAGTTCGAGGCGTGTTCGGTCGGCCACTACGAGGCCGACGCCGAATTGCGCGAGGCGGCCCGCGAGACCGTGGCGGCCCATCTCGGCTGCCGACCGGCCGACATCGCGCTGGTCGCCTCGACGGGCGACGGCATCAGTCGCGTCGCCAACGCCGTCGACTGGCAGGCCGGCGACCGGGTCGTTCGGACGGACCTCGAACACCCCTCGGGCGTGTTGCCGTGGCGGCGACTCGCCGACCAGGGCGTCGAGGTCGTCACGCTGCCGTGTCCCGACGGCCGCCTGCCGATGGACGCTTATAAAGAGGCCGTCGCGGACGCCGAACTGGTGTGTCTCAGCTCCGAGAGCTGGCTACACGGGACGCGCCTGCGAGTCTCGGAGGCGGTCGATATCGCCCATGACGCGGGCGCGCTGGTGGTCGTCGACGCCGTCCAGTCGGTCGGCCAGCATCCGGTCGACGTCCGGGAATGGGGCGCCGACGCCGTCTGTGCCTCGGGCCACAAGTGGCTGCTAGGGCCGTGGGGCGCCGGCTACCTCTACGTCCGACCCGAATCGCTATCGTCGTTCGAACCCCGGCACGTCGGCTATCGGAGTGCCGTCGAACCGACGGGTGAGGGCCTGGAGTTCCACCCGGATGCCCGCCGGTTCGAGGTGTCGACGGCCGCGGTCGCGCCGTATGCTGGGCTTAT
The DNA here is from genome assembly GCF_036625485.1 of Natronomonas sp. Taxonomy (GTDB): domain Archaea; phylum Halobacteriota; class Halobacteria; order Halobacteriales; family Haloarculaceae; genus Natronomonas. Next base: position 2,767 of record NZ_JAZKTR010000150.1, read on the forward strand.
CGAGGCCATCGAAACGCTGGAGGCCATCGGTATGGGCCGGATCGAAGCGCGCATCGAGCGACTGACCGACCGCCTGAAGGCCGGCCTGGGCGAGCGGTGTGTCTCGCCGGCCGACTACGAGTCGGGGCTGGTCGCCTTCGAGATCGAGGGCGACACCGAGGCGTTCGTCGAGGACGCCAAAGACGCGGGCGTCGTCGTCCGGCCAGTCCCTTCGGGTGCGGTGCGGGCGTCGGTTCACGCGTTCAACACGGCCGAGGACGTCGACGCGCTAGTGGCGCTGTGCTGACTCCGCAAAAATCAGCCGTTTTCGGGCCCGAGACGGGCGCCTGTGCGATACGTGTTGCCACACTATTATTATGTGTGTGTGGTCCAACGGTTCCTATATGCCGAAATGCCAGAACTGTGGCGCGTTCGTGACGGCAGCGTACGCTCGGGTTTTCACGCCGAACGGAATCGAGAATCCGCGCGTGTGCCCGCAGTGCGAAGACAAGATTCGCGACGGGTCGGACGTTCGTGAGGCGCGCTCGACGCGCCGTACGTGACTGGTCTCGATTTCTAACTACCTTCCGCTCTTTCGCCCGGCGGTTATCGGGCGTTTTCCACCAATTCCCGAGCAGTCTTCAGTAGCGCCTCGGCCGCCTCAGCCTCACGGGCCTCTGCCGTCACCCGGACCAGCGGCTGCGTTCCGCTGGCCCGAATGAGGAACCAGCCGTCATCGGTGCTGACTCGGACGCCATCCAGCGTTTCGACCGACTCGTACTCGGCCAGTACGTGCTCTTCGACGGCGGCCATCACCGCCTGCTTTTCCCCGGTTTCGACGTTGGCCCGCCGGATGGGATAGCTCGGAATCGCCTCGATGCGGGATTCGAGCGGTTCGTCCGCTGCCAGCGCGGCGATACGGACCGCCGCTAGCGGGCCGTCGGGACACAGCGTCGCCTCGGGCCATATCCACGCACCCGAGGGCTCGCCGCCGAAGGCCACGTCCGGTTGGGTCGCCGCCTCGGCCACGTAGACGTCACCGACGGGGGTTCGGGTCACGTCGACGCCGCGCTCGGCGAGGAAGTCCTCGACGGCGAGACTCGTATCGACCGGAATCGCCACGCGCTCGCCGGCCTCGGCGGCGTCGGCCGCGAAGAGCGCCAGCAGGGTATCACCGGGGAGGTAGGTCCCGTCGCCCGCGACCGCTCGCATCCGGTCGGCGTCGCCGTCGTGGGCGATACCGAGGTCGTAGTCGCCCTCGCCGACCAGCGTCGCCAGCGCCTCGCAGTTCTCGGCGGTCGGTTCGGATGGCCGTCCCGGAAACCGGCCGTCCGGTTGGGCGTTCAGCGTCTCGACGTCACAGCCCAACTCGACGAGGGCGTCGACGGTAACGCCGCCAGCCCCGTTGCCGACATCCACAACGACTGAGCGGTTCAGCGACCCGTCGACCGCATCGACCAGCGCCTCGACGTGGCGCTCTGCGGCCTCGGCGGTCGTCCGGTCGCCCAGCGTGTTCCACGCTTCGAGGTCGGGGTCGTCGGCCTGGATACGCTCGGTGATGCGCTGGCGGCCGGCCTCGTCGTAGGCCTGCCCCGAGGGCTGCCAGAGTTTCAGGCCGTTGTCCTCGGGCGGGTTGTGGCTCGCGGTCACCGAGACGCCGGCGTCGGCGCCCTCCCACGCGACCGCGCGGCCGACCGTCGGCGTCGCGGCACCCCCGAGGTCGAGTACGTCGGTGCCGGTCTCGCGGAGGCCCGCCGCGAGCGCGTCGGTCAACAACTCGCCGCTCTCGCGGGGGTCCCGGCCGACCACGACGCGGTCGGTTTCGGCGCCCAGCGCGCGGCCGACCCGAAGTGCGAGCGCCGCCGTCACCTCGTCGCCGACCGGTCCCCTGATGCCGCTCGTTCCGAACATACGTCGACGGTCGGTGGCCGCAGTGAAAACGATACCCGTCCCGTGTGGGCCTATTCGTCGGGTGACCACTCGCAGGCGTCACCGTAGGTGAGTTCGGCCTCGTCGATGTGGGAAGCGAGACAGGCGTAGTTGCAGAAGGCGCCGGCCTCGACGCGCTCGCCGCCCTGTGTTTCCTCGACGAAAACGGGCTCGTAGTTCGCGAGATCGCTGCCGCAGTAGGTACACTGCATGTCCGGCCGTCGATCCTGTTACCGCAAGGGCTTTTCCCGTATCGCCGCGAGACGCGCACATGAAGCAATCCGGCGGAACGGACGAAGGGAAGCGCCGGGCCGGCGAAAGCGCCGCCGACGCCGTCTCCGACGGGATGGTCGTCGGTCTCGGGACCGGTTCGACGGCCGCGAGGGCCATCCGCGAGTTGGGCCGACGGGTCGATTCGGGGCTCGACATCCGAGGAATTCCGACCTCCTACGAGTCCCGACAGTTGGCCCGAAAGGCCGGTATCCCACTCGTCTCACTGGCGGAGGCGACGCCAGATATCGCCATCGACGGCGCCGACCAGGTGGCCGACTTCGACCTCATAAAGGGCGGCGGCGCGGCACACGCCCGCGAGAAACTGGTCGACGCCGCGGCCGACCGCTTTCTCGTGGTGGTCGACGGGACGAAACTGGCGACGACGCTCGACCTGGCGGTGCCTATCGAGGTGTTGCCCGACGCCGAACCCGTCGTCTCGTCGGACCTCGAAGCCCTCGGTGGGACGCCGACGCTTCGGGACGCAGAACGCAAGGACGGCCCCGTCGTCACCGACAACGGAAACCTCGTCGTCGACTGCGAGTTCGGCGCGATAGCCGACCCGGCGGCGCTTGCGGCCGACCTCGCGGCGATTCCGGGGGTCGTCGAACACGGCCTCTTCGTCGAACTCGCCGACGAGGTCCACGTCGGGACGGAGACGGGCGTCGACGTGACCGAGCGATAGCAGCCACGACTGTCGGAGCAGGAGACGCGACACCCGCGGCTAGCCGGTGTAGCACGCGAAAAAACGGTGATGTTCTCGACGATTTAAAGGTCGCGCGGCTGGACCGTCTTACGGTCGTTCTCTTCGGCGCGACGTGCGGCGTCTTCGAGGAGTTCCTCGACTTCGTCGTCGAGGGCGTTGTAGAAGTCCGAGGCAACGTTCATGTCATCGAGCGCTTCCTTCACAGCGGCTTTGACGATCAGGTCTG
>NZ_JAZKTR010000010.1:0-28030 GCF_036625485.1 Natronomonas sp.
GTTCGGTCGATGCGTCCAGTTCCGCGACGGCCCGAACCACGGCCGGGCCGTCGTCGGCCAGTTCCACGAACGCCTCGCGGGAGATCACGGTCGTTCGCCTCCCGCACGTACGAACGCCGAGACGGCGTCTAGGTCCTTCCGGCCGGGGTCGGCTTCGACGCCGCTGGCAACGTCGACGGCGAACGGCTCGACCCGACGGACCGCCTCACCGACGTTCTCCGGGTTCAACCCACCCGCGAGAACGACCGGCGATTCCAACGAGTCGACCAGTTCGGCCGTCCGATCCCAGTCGTGTGTCTCGCCCGTGCCGCCCGCCCCCGACTCGTCCAGCGAATCGACGAGCAGGGCGTCGGCGACCGTATCGTACTGTGGCGCGTCGGCCGGCGAAACCGCCTTGATGACGTCGCCGTGGATCTTCGCCGAGAGGTAGGCGAGGTCACCGGGCGAGAGATCGCCGTGAACCTGTACGACGTCCGGTTGGACGCGCGAGGCCAGGTCGACGGTCGCCTCGGGGCGGTCGGCCATCGTGACCAGTACCGTCGTCACGAACGGCGGCGCGGCGCGAGCGAGTTCGACCGCGCGCGTGGCCGGGATTTCACGGGGCGTCTCGGTCGAAACGTCCGCGATGAATCCGACCGCGTCGGCGCCGGCCGTAACGACCATATCGAGGTCCTGGCGGGTGGTGATACCACAGATCTTCACCCGCGTCATGGCTCGAACTCACGGAGCGTTCGCAGTTGCTTCGCTGCGGCCCCGGAGTCGATAGATTCTCGGGCGGCGTCGACGCCCGCCTCCAGACTGTCGACCTCCCCCGAGACGTAAATCGCCGCGCCGGCGTTGGCGAGGATGATATCTCGCTTTGCGCCGTCGACCTCGCCGTCCAGAATGCCACGGAGGTCCGCGGCGTTCTCCTCGGGCGTCCCGCCGGCGACGTCCTCGAGTCGGTGTTGCTCGACGCCGAGGTCGGCGGGCGTGACGGTGTATTCGGTGACGGAATCGCCGTCGACCTCGGCGACCGTCGATTCGCCGTGGACGCCGATCTCGTCCAATCCGGAGCCGTGAACGACGAGCGCGCGCTCGACGGCCATATTCGAGAGCGCGTTCGCGAGGACGGGCACGAGGTCTGGGTCGTAGACGCCGACGACCTGTGCGTCCGCACCGGCGGGGTTCGTCAACGGGCCGAGCACGTTGAAGATGGTCCGCATCCCGAGTTCCTTTCGCGGACCGATAACCGCCTTCATCGCCGGGTGGAACACTGGCGCGAGCATGAAGCCCATGCCGATGTCCTCGATGCACCCCTCGACGGCCGAAGGTTCGGCGTCGATAGTGACACCCAATTTCTCCAGTACGTCCGCGCTCCCCGACGAGGACGACACCGAGTAGTTGCCGTGTTTGGCGACGGGGACGCCCGCGCCGGCGACGACGAACGAACTCGTCGTCGAGACGTTGATCGTGTCGTGGCCGTCGCCGCCGGTCCCACACGTATCGACCAGTGGCTGTCGGTCGGGGTCTATCGTTCGGGCGGCATCGCGCATCCCCTGTGCGAACCCCGCGATCTCGGCCTCAGTCTCGCCTTTCGCGCGAAGACCCGCCAACAGCGCGCCGATCTGTGCCTCAGTCGCGTCCTCGAAGACCAGCGATGCTGCCTCGCGCGCGTTCGCCTGTGTGAGATCGTCTCCGTCCGTAACTCGTCGAATGAAATCCTTCATGATGAACACCAATGTCCAATGATGCGTTGTAATGTACAAGTAAGTACACCTTTTTAAGCCTGTCGCTAGGGCTGACGCTGGGCGGGACGCGAAAACGAAAGCAGAAGCGCGAAACGGTTATTCGTCGTCGCCGGTCGGCGCGGGGAAGGCCGGGTACTCCGCGAACTGCGGGAGGCCGCGCGTGCCGGGCTGGCACTCCTCGCCGTCACAATCGACTTCGACGCCGACGCGCTTGTTCAGCGCCTCGACGTCCGTGTACGTATAGGCGCTACCGTCCTCCCAGTAGCGAACGCGGGGTTCGACCGCGTACTCCTTCTCTCCATCACTCACCGCAAAGCGGAGCTGATTGTCACCGTACTTCGGGTTCGCGCCGATAGCGACGACGCCTGACGTACCGGGGCCGTTGCCGGATTCGTTGAGCGTCACGTCGTAGAGGACGACGGCGAGGACGCCACCGTCGTTCTCACCGATGTACTGGACCTCTCGGTCGTAGGCGGGGTCGACCTCATCATCGCCCGTCACCGGGTCGTAACTCGGGTCGTTCGGATCCTGGACTTCACACTGGTTCGGCGTCGCGCCGAAGACGATGGCCGCGACGGCCTCCGGCGTCAGGATGTCGGTCGGCACGCCCGGCGGTTGAGCCTCTTCCGGCAGGTCGTCGAACCACGGCACCTGCCCGAACGGCACGTTCTCTTCGGCCTGGTCACCGACGTCCGTACAGACCTCCTCCGGGAACGGCTCGTCCGTTTCGTTTTCGAGGGGCGTGTCGCCGGTGTCGCCTTCCGTTTCGTCGAGGGAGGCCTCATCGTCGGACGGCGTCTCGACGACATCGTCGGCAGCACCGTCGTCGACGGAAACGTTCTCATCGTCGGTCGAAATCCCATCCTCATCGATCGAGACGTCGTCATCGCCGATGGAGATCCCGTCGTCGCCGATGGAGACGTCATCGTCATCGAGGGCCGCGGCAGGGGCGGCCGTGAAGCCGATGACCATCATCACGGCGAGGAAACAGGACATGGCTGCTCTCACGGTACTCGATTCCATTTCTGACTCGTTCTTGCTTGTTTCCCTGTATCACCCTTCTGCCCAGAATGCACGGGGATTTTTATATCGCCGTAGGATCGGACGCTCACACGGCGGAAATCGACGTTCAGGCCGCTTTCGACCGACAGTCATCGACGGGTTACGGTGACACGGGGAAGAATGACGGACGGCGGGCTATTCCGAAAGGTTCAATTACCTCACCGAGATATGAATGAGTGCAGGCAAGCACCAGCGTGGGTTCGTGGTCTAGGCTGGTTATGACACCTCCTTGACATGGAGGAGGCCGGCAGTTCAAATCTGCCCGAACCCACTCGATTTTACTCCCGTCTTCCTTGATATCCGGTAGCTTCGACCGAGCGTGCAGGGCCGTCTCCGGATACGGGACTGCCGTCGATGCTACCGACGGCAACGACCGCCGTGTCTCCCACGTTCGCTTACGGGGTGTGCAATCGTCGGAACGCACAGCCGATCCAGGCGCAGTGGTGCTACTCGGGGAGGGCGTCGGTCAGTAGTTCTCTGAGCGGTTCTTTGGCGGCGACCTCCTGGAGGTTCAGCGCCGCACAGTCGGTGAGCTGGTCGAGGAGGTCGATGCCGGCAGTCGTGTTCGTCGCGATGCCCGTCACGAGATCCGGCGGGCAGTCACACGCCTCCTCGAGTCCGACGACTGCGTAGGGGTCGGACGCACAGAGGACGGTGAAAGCGACCTGCTCGTCGAGCAGGTCGAGGGCGGCCATTCCGTTGTAGGGCTCGAGCGGGCTGGCCCCGATTTCGGCGATGATCACGTCGGCGTCCTGCAGGCTGTCGAGGATGGGCTTGATGGCGTCGCGGAAGGTCTCCTCCGGAAGAACCGTCGTCGGGAGTCCGGCGTCGACGAAATCGTAGATCGGCTCTGCACCAGCCACCCCTATCGACAACACGTCACCGTAGGTGCCGGCGCCGGTCAGTTTGCAGGCGGCCACGTCGTAGCCCTCCTCGACGAGCACGCGAGTGAGGACGCGGCCGCTCATGGTCTTGCCGGTGGACATGCTGGTTCCCAAAACGAGCACCACCGGCGTCTCCCAGTCGGTTGGTTCGGCCGTCAGCCCGTAGTCGTCCATCCGGACGACCTCGTCGTCGACGACGACGTGGCCCTCGTATTCGAGTTCGACCGGCGTCTGGCTGAACGGCGACGACGACGTGACGCGGCCGAGGACGCCGCCGCCGGTCATGACGCTCAGGTCACCGTCGTCTTCGACGGCCCGCCAGTCGCCGACCAGTTCACGGGTCGCACGACGCGACCCCAGCGCGCCGACGAGAGTCTCGCCTTCCATCAGCTTGACCCGGCGCCCACGCTGGTTTTCGATACTGACATCCGGGTCCGGTCGCTGGGTGACGCGGGCGAAGACGTAATCGCCCGTCGCCCAGCGGTCTCTGTGGCGTTTCTGGACCCGGTACGACCGCTCCTCGAGGTTCGCGATCCGTGTGACGGATGTATGCACGTCTGCATTCATTTGCGGGCGTCCTCCGAATCTCCGTCGTCGTGGTCATCGTCCAGTTCTTGCCGTGGCTCGGCCGGAAGCGGCTCGTCGAGCAGACACGCCGCCAGCAGGGCCACCCGGTCGACGAGTGCGTCCAGACGCACGTGCTCGTAGGTCTGGTGTGCGCCGTCGCCGACCGCGCCGAACCCGTCGATTGTCGGGGCGTGTTGGCTGGCGTCGTTGCCGTCGCTGGCCCCGCCCGACCGGGTGCCTTCGAGCGCGAGGTCGAGTCGCTGGCCGATCTCTCGGACGCGGTTCCACAGCAGTCGGTTGCCCGCCGTCAGTTCCATCGGCGGGCGCCCGAACCCGCCATCGATTGCCAGTTCGGTGCCCGGCGTCGTCGCTTCGAGGGAACGAATCCGTGATTCGACCGCCTCCGCCGCCGCCTCCGTCGGGGCACGAACGTCGACTTCGGCTCGTGCATCGGGGGCGACGACGTTCGAGCGAATGCCCGCCTCGACCTCGCCGACGTTTACCGTGATGCCGGACTCGACGTCGGTGAGCTCGTGAAGCCGATGGATGACCGAACTGAGTTCCTGGGTCGCGCTCGCGCCCTCCTCCGGTTCGAGACCGGCGTGTGCGGCCTTCCCCTCGATGTGAACGGTGAAGTGTCCGACCGCTTTCCGCGCGATCTTGATCTTCCCCTCGGGGCCGCTGGCGGGTTCGAGTACGAACACCCGGTTGGCCCGTTTGGCGAGGTCGGCGATTCGCCCCTTGGATTCGGGGCTCCCGATCTCTTCGTCGCTCGAGACCAGCACGTAGACCGGCACCGATGGGGTGAGGGACAAATCCTCGATGGCCCGAAGCGCGAACACGAGCTGGGTAAGCCCGCCCTTCATATCGAGCGACCCCGGCCCCCCGATGACCTCGCCGTCACTTTCCGGAGGGTTCTCCTCGGTCGTGCCCAGCGGCCAGACGGTATCGGCGTGTCCGATAACGAGCTGGATCTCGTCGGCCGAGTCCGCCCCGGGCGACCACGCCTCCAGTCGCCCGCCGGTCTCGTCGCCGGGGATGCGGTCGGTCCGGAGGCCGCCATCACGGAGGTCCTCGGCGAAGCGGTCGAAAAACCGGTCGAACGTCTCGGGGTTCTCGGTGGGCGTCTCGATTCCGACGAGGTCGAGCAGATGCTGTTCGACGTTCCGGCGGTTGGCCTGGACCCACTGTTGGATTCGCGACTCGGCGGATTCCTCTTTGCTGGCTGTCATCGTTGGAACCCTTCCGGGAACGGGAACGCGTGTGTCTCGCTCACCTCGGCGTACCGGTCCGGATACAGGTGCGCCAGAAGCGGCGCCTCCTCCAGCAGCGCCTCGGGTTCGGTGTCATCGCTCCGATAGGCGTCGGTGTGGACGTGCTTGCCGACGATCTCGCCCGTGACGAGTTCGGCCCCGTCGAACCCGTCGACGATGCGTTCGAGTTCACATTCGAGTATCCCGTAGGCCCCGACAACCGCGGGGTCGCCGACGATGTCCGCATCCACCGTATCGACCTCTGAAATCGTTGGTTTCGACCCCTCGGCGTCCCGGGGGGCCGCCGCCAGACTTGCATTGAGGAGATCGTCCGGACGGGGATAGCTGACCGTGAAGGTGCCGGTCCGTTCGGCGTTCTGGTAGGTTCCGTGTTCGGGCGTACAGACGAACCCGAAGTAGTCCGACCATCCGAGCGGCATGGCCATGTGCTTGGGAGCCAGGTTCTCAGAGCCGTCGGGGTCGCGCGTCCCAACGATCACCAGCGGCGCAACCGTATATAGCGTCTCGAAGAACGGTTGCTCCGCCGGTAATGTAACGAAATCCGAGTCATCCGAGAGAGTCATTTACCTGAATGCCGTGTTAGTATCTCACAGGACAAACCGATTTCGGTAAGCGTAAGACGGATCATCCGAGTAGTTGCCCCGACCGTCGTATCGGCTGAAATCGTCTGGAGTCGGAACCGAGACGGGTCATCGATACGCCACCAGCGGCTCCTCGATACCCAGCAGGTCGGCGCTTCGTTCCCAGAGTTCGCACATGGCGTCCTCGTCACGCGCCGCGGGCGCGGCCCGCCGCTGTCGACAGCGCGCGAAGTAGCTGCCCGTCACGTCGGCTACCCCCGCCGAGGTACCGAGATAGACCATCGTTGCGGCGCCGTCCTTGGGCGTGTCACCGACGGGAAGCGTCTTCAGGAAGTCGGTCACGCCTCGCGTGGGGGCGACGAAACTCCGTGAGAACTCGCTTCCGGGGATGAGTCCGGGGTGGAAGGAATTCGAGGTGACGTCGCTGCCGGAGGCCTCCAGACGCCGGGCGAGTTCGTTGGCGAACTGGATATTGGCGAGTTTCGACCGGCAGTAGGCGGCCCACGGCGAGAAGCCGGTCAGTTCGGCGACGCGGTCGATGTTCAGGGTCGCCCCCCGATGGCCGATAGAGGCCGTCGTCACCACGCGGGCGTCCTCGGCGAGCGTATCGAGCAGGCCCGTCGTGAGTTGGTACGGCGAGAGGTGATTGACGTGGAAGGTCATCTCGACGCCGAGGTCGGTCGTACCGGCGTCCCGAAAGAGCCCGCCAGCGTTGTTACAGAGGATATCGAGTTCGTCGACCGAGGTTCTGACGTTCTCGACGAGGCCGTCGACGGCGTCGACGTCGGCGAAGTCCGCGGCCATGAACTCGGCGCTGCTGCCCGACGCCTCGATCTCCGCGACGACGTCCCGGCCGGCTTGCTCGCGGCGTCCATGTGCGATGACGTGGGCCCCGAGTCGGCCGAACGCGAGGGCCGCCTCCCGACCCAGGCCGCTCGTCGAGCCCGTCACGAGAACCGTCCTGCCGGAGAGGTCCGTGTCCGCAAGACCCGCCTTTTCTTCCGGCTCCGTTTCGTTCTGTAGCATCTCGAACAGGGATTGTGGATACCGACCCATGTTTGCACCGGTCTATCAGGGCCACACGCCCCGTCTCGCCGACTACTCGTCGAACAGGTCCGCCAGCAGTTCATACGTGCCGACGACCATCGACGGGACGACGAACATGAAGAGGTGCTCTTCGAGTGGCACGTCAGCGATCTCGACGCCGGTTCGCAACGGGATATCGAAGACGCCCACTTCGAGCGTATATCTGTCCCACGCGTACGCGAAGGGATAGAGCACCAGGCAGGCCCGGAGTGCGGCCTTCGTCGAACCGGTCTTTCGGAGTAAAGCGGCAGCGACGGTGCCCCACAGGAGTTCGGTGACCAGATACGTATAGCGGCCGAAGATCGTGATATCGGGTCGCATAGGAGGGGTATCGGACCCACACCTAATAGACCGCAGGGGTGGGCGGACCGGTCGGTCGGGGAGTACTTTGAAGAGCCACCGAGGCGAAGTCCGACGGGAGAGATGAATATTGCAGATATCGCCACCGACGAGTATATTCAGGTGGACGTCGACGACCGTCTCGGCAAGATCCGCTCGGTCTTCGAGCGCGAGCGGTCGAAGGGTATTATCGTGACTGACGACGGCGACTATGAAGGAATCATTACCGAGCGCCAACTCCTCCAATCCCACATCGAGGACAACGCCAAGGCCAACGTGATAGTCCGGCGTAACATCCCACGCGTCGAGCGGGACGATGGCGTCCGGGACGTCGCGCGGATGCTCGTCGAGGGCAACACGAAGGTCGCGCCCGTCTTCGAGGGCGGCGAGCTGTGGGGTATCGTCACCGAGGACGCCATCTTGGAGGCCGTCCTCGACAACTTGGAGGTCCTGACCGTCGGGCAAGTGTACACCCAGGAGGTCGTGACCCTCGCCGAGGACGACAACCTCGGCAAGGCCATCAACCACCTCCGCGAGCACGGCATCTCCCGGCTCCCGGTCGTCAACGAGAACGGGAAGCTGACAGGGATGGTCACGACCCACGACATCGCTGACTTCGCGGTTCGTACGATGGAGCGACAGCAAAAGGGCGACCGCTCGGGTGACACCGACCGGATGCTCGATCTGCCGGTCTACGACCTGATGAACAGCCCCGTCGAGACGATCACCCAGGATGCGACCGCCCGCGAGGCCGTCGAACGGATGTTGGAGAACGACTACGCCGGCCTCGTGGTGACCCCCGAAGGCGATGGTGACACCATCGCCGGCATCGTCACGAAGACGGACGTGCTGCGGGCGCTCACCTACACAGAAAAGGAGAGCATGGACGTCCAGATCACCAACATCAATCTGCTGGACACCATCTCGCGACAGGACATCACCGACGCCATCACCGAGGTGACCGACAAGTATCAGGACATGCAGGTCCAGCACGCCCACGTCCGCTTCCACGAGCACAAGGAGCGACTCCGCGGGACGCCGCTCATCCAGTGTCAGATCCGCCTTCGGACCAACCGCGGACAGGCCCCCGGGACGGGCGAAGGCTACGGCGCCGAGACCGCCTTCCACGTCGCCCTCGACAAGCTCGAACGGAACGTCCTCGAACTCAAGGGCACCCGCGCCGACGAGGAATACGAGGGCCAACTCCTCCGCAAGTTGGGCGAACTCTAAGCTTCGGAACCGAGACAGAGCCTCCGCGTTTCTTTTTCGCTGGGCTACTCGTCGCCACGGTGTTTCGCCAACGCCTCTTCGATGCTCAACTCGCCGGTAGCGACCTTCCGGGCCAGCCGCTCGCTGATGGTACGTTCGGCCTCGCTTTCGCGGCGCGAGCGGTCCTTGATACGCTGGATCTCGCCGGGCGTCGGCTCGATGTCCCGCTCCTGTACGACCTCTCCCTCCAGCCGTGCGATGTTGACCGCCGCGAGCACGTCACCCATCCCGCGTGCGCCGGTGCCGAGATACGGCGTCGTCCCGGTTTCGTCGACCAGTTCGACGGGGGCGTCCTCGATGGCCTCGATGATCTTGGCGCCCGCCAGGCGCGCGCCGTCGCCGATGCGAACCAGCGGGTCCGCCGCCTCCTCGATCTCCCGGGCGACGATCTCGGCAGTCTCGTCGGCCGGCACCTGAAACGCGGCGACGACCGTCTCGCCCGAGAGGACGGCGATTCCGGGTCTATCGCCGGGGTCGATGCCGACGACCGTGCGGCCGTCCGACCCTCGAAGGATGGCAAGGGCCTCGTCGACGGCCCGGCGTGGGTTCTCCGGGTCGGCCCGAACCGTATCGATGTTCGGGTGTTCGTCTTCGGGCCCGACGATGGCGACACGGACGGCCTCCGGCACGGGGTCGCCGGGTTCGATAGTGGTAAACCGGACGCCACGGTCGCGGAGCTCGTCGACCACGCCGTGATAGACCTCGAAGTTCTCCGTCGCGACGACGATCACTACCGGCGGTTCGGACGACGCGTGCTTAAAAACGACGGCAGGAGGACACCGCCTCGCCGAACCCTCCCTATCGCGGGAGAGCGCCGGTTCCAGCGTCGACAGCACCGAGGTCGAACCGACCCTGTGAGATCGGAACGCCGCCGTAGGGGTCGGCCTCGAGCAGGAGCGACCCGTCGAGGTCGGCGTAATCCAGCAGCGGAAGCAGGTGGGCACCGCCGGCGATGGCGGCGTTCGTCTCCAGCATACAACCGCACATGACCTCCAGCCCGTGGGCGCGGGCGGTCCGAATCAGATCGAGGGCGGGCGTGATACCGCCGGTCTTCATGAGTTTCAGGTTCGCGATGTCACAGCGGTCGGCGATGGTGGGGATGTCCGTGGCGGTCAGACAGGATTCGTCGGCCGCGATGGGGAGTGGCGACCGCTCGTAGACGAACCGCAGTCCCTCGGGGTTCTCGGCGGGGACGGGCTGTTCGACGAATTCCACGTCGTAATCGGCCAGTTCCCGGCATTTACGGACCGCCTCCTTCGGCGTCCACGCCTCGTTGGCGTCGACTCGGATATCGACGTCGGGAGCGACGGCCCGAATCGCCTCGATGATACGCAGGTCGCGGTCGGTGCCGAGTTTCACTTTCAGGACCGGATAGCCAGCCCGAGCCGCCTCCCGGGCGCGACGCTTCATCGCCGCCGTCTCGTCGATACCGACCGTAAAGGAGGTCGGCGGGCGGGACTCGGGGTCATCGCCGAGGCCCAGCAGTCGGTACACGGGTTGGTCGAGGAGTTTTCCAGCGAGGTCCCACAGCGCGATATCGACCGCCGCGCGCGCGGCAGGGTTGTCACGGGCGACCGACAACATCTCCTCGTGGATCGCCCGTCGCGCGTGCGGTGATTCCGCGTTTTCGACGACCGCCACGAGTTCGGGCAACAGCGCCTCGACGGTACCGGTCGTCTCGCCGTAATGACGGGACGGTGCAGCCGCACCATAGCCCGTCTCGCCGTCGTGGTCGATAGTGACGACGACGTTCTCGGTCGTGGTCGTCGTCCCGCGGGAGATCGTAAACGGCACGTCAAGGGTCAGTTCGACGGTCTCGAAATGAGCGTTCATTCTAGCTGGTCGATGAGCGTCGCGGCCTCGTTTCGGACCGGATCGATCGCGGGCGCGCCGATGGACTCCTCGTAGTCGGCCAGCGCTTCGCCGGCCTCGGCCTCGGTGAGGTGCGATGTGTTCAGTGTGCCGCCGAGGAGTTCGGTCGGCGCGACGTTCTCCGCGAGGTCCAGATAGAGGTCGACCACCTCGCCCGGGTCGGGAATCGCGAAGTCTTCGTAGCCGTGAATCGCCTCGCGGCCGGCCTCGTGGCAGAGGACGATGTGGTCGGGCATCGCCCCGTGGAGGATGCCGCAGGTAACTGCCGAGTAGGCAGGGTGGATTATCGAGCCCTGGCCCTCGACGAAGAGGTAGTCGTGTTCGTCGGCCTTCTCGACGAGCATCCGTTCGACGGCGCCGTTGGTGAAGTCGCTGATGGTGCGGTCGATAGGGATGCCCCAGTCGGCGATCATGATACCGGTCTGGCCGGTCGGGATGAATCCGGCATCGAGACCGGCCTCGCGGGCGGCCTCGACGAGTTCCAGTGTCGCCGTCATCTTGCCGGTCGAGCAGTCGGTGCCGACCGTCAGGACGATCTCCGCATCGAGGTCGCGGGCGACGCCGTCGGCGACCGTCAGGTCCTCGGGCGGTTTGCGGACGTCGCGCAACTCGACGCCGTTCTCGTCAGCGAGGCGGGCGAACTCCTCGTCGTCTTCGAGGAAGTAGTGCAGCCCCGAGATAACGTCGGCGCCACGTTCGATGGCCTCGGTGACGTCCGACCGCCACGACTCGTCGAAACCGCCGCCGATGGGTGCGATGCCGATGACCAGCGCGTCGAAGTCCGGTGCCTCGTGAACACCCTCCACGACGGGGGCCTCGGAGTCGATATCGGGGATGTGGTCGCCGACGGTCGTGCCGGCGTTTTCTCGGTCGAGGACGGCGACGACGTCCTGCTTGCCGTATCGGAGGACGCCGACGGCCGTCTTCGCCCGGTCCGGGAACTGCTCGTGAGCGAGAATCGCGATGCGCATACGCGGACCGAAGCGGTCCGGGGGCATAAACGCATTCAGTCCGGGCGGGTCGCCGATTTCACTTCCCGCTTTTCTGAACCACGTAGAGGAACTGTGTGAGATTGAAAAAGAGGCCACCATTTTCGTCGAGTTGCTGGAGGTCCATGACCCACGCGTCCGCCACCGACGGGTCGATGAGGTCGCGGTCGACGACGTAGTCTCGGATGGCTTCCATCAGGTGATAGCTGAACGTATCCTCGTCGAGTCGCGTGTTGCAGATCGAGTTCGGCTCGATTAGTTCGACCGTCAATCCGGCCTCCCGGAGGCGTGGACCGAGTCGGGAGCCGAGATGTGGCCTCGGACAATGACTGTCGAAGGCGTCGAGCACGCGTTCCATCCGCTCACGGTCGGTCGAACGCCAGACGAGCGAGTCGAAATCGGTATCGTAGACCACTGCCCGACCGCCGGAGCGGAGCACGCGATAGAGTTCGTCGAGCGCCGCGTCGAGTTCCTCGACGTACTCGTATATCTGGACGGCGGTGACGGCGTCGACCGATTCATCGGCGATGGGAAGGTCGGTCGCGTCCGCGTTCGTCAGCGTGACCTGTGGCACGTCACCACACCGACGCTCCGCGAGCGCGAGCATAGCCTCGCTTCGGTCGATGGCGTGAACGTGGCCCTCGGGCCCAACAGCCTCGGCGAGTTCGGCTGGTTCGAATCCCGGGCCACATCCCAGGGAAAGTACGTCTTCGCCCGCCTGAAGGCCGAGTCGCTCCCTGACGAGACGGCGACGGGCTACCATCGACGGCGTCCGATAGTTGGCTTCCTCCTGTTTGGCTTCTTTTTCCGTGTATTCGAGCGAATCGCTCATGGGTTCGGTCGTCTCGTGTCTCCGTTCCCAGCAATAAATCGTTACTCCCGAACCGGTAGAGGCCGGTGTAACCACCCATTAAAGCCCGTACACGGCTACCGACCAGAAGTCCTCGTAGGCGTCTTCGAGGGCGGATTCGGGCTTGCCGGTGGCATCGACGGCCGCCGTTGCATCGGCCTCGAACTCGTCGATGAGTCGTCGGTCCCCGACGACGAAGGTGCGGTCGGCGTCCACGTCGGCCAGCGCCGTCTGACTCTTCTCGACGTGTTCGGCGATCTGGTCGTCGCGGATGCGCTCGAAGCGGGACTGGGAGAAGCCACCCTTCGAGTGGTCGCTTTTCACGTTGCTACTGAAGCCCTCGTAGTCGACGCGGTCGCCGTCCTCGTAGAGGCCGACGGCGAAGACGTCCGAGCGGACCAAAGCGAGCGCGTAGCGGCCGCTCGGTTGGAACCACGAGCGGTCGATACGCGGTGCCGCCTCCCACGTCACGAACGGCTCGGGGGCGATGGGCGGCCGAAGGGCGACCGCCAGCAGGCCGGCGTCGTCCGCACAGACGAGACAGGGTTCGGCTCGGGAGACCAGCGGCGCGTGGTCGCCGAGCAGTTCCCGGACCGCATCCGGGATATCACCGTCAACGTAGGCCGTCAGGACGCTCTCGGGGTCGCCCCGAAAGGACTCCAGCCGCGAAAGGACCGTCTCGAGGCGGTTACCACGAACCGACGCTCGATGCCGAAAGCCGACGGCGGCCTCTTCGGTGTCGGCCTCGACGCGGCCTTCGAGGTCGGCGATGCGGTCTTCGAGGCGGTTGACGCGCTCTTCGGCCTCCTGTCTGGCGCTGACGGCGGTCGCGCGGCGCTCGCTTTCGGCCTCCAGTTGGGCCTGCAGGCTGTCGACCTCGTCTTCGAGTTCCGCGATTTCTTCTTTCAGTTTCGTCCGACCGAGGAGGTCGTCGAGCATCGCCGGACCGACGGCACCCGTCGCCTAAAAGCCCGCGGGACCGTCGCCGTCCGCCGGGTCGATGCCGAGCAGTTGGGTGGCGCGGTCGGCTTTCGCCAGCAGGACCTCACGGAGCGTGGGCGGGTTGTCTACGCCGGTCGCTTCCAGCACCGACTCGGGGAGGCCGACGGTTCGACCGGGGACGTCATCGGCCCCGTGGACAGGGACGTGCGCCGACCCGATCTTCATGACGAGCGGCCCGTCGCCCTGCCCGTCGTAGAGCTGTTGGTTGACCTGCTCGTGTTCCGCACGATGCATGACCGCACGGTCGCCCTCGTAGGGCTCGACGTAGAGCCGCCCGAGGTAGTAGCCGCTTGAGAACGGTTCGAACATTGCCGCTATGTCCATGTCATCGGTTACCACACATAAGCGTTGTGCGGAAGCGCTTATGCTGTCGAGCAAACAGCGAACTCCCGTTCAGGCCCGTTGGCACGATGTCATCCGCCATCGATAACGCGTTTTAACAGATGCATAAACGCTATTGGACAGTATAGAGTAGTTTCAGAGGATCGGTGAACGATTAGAACAGAGGGTGGGTTTTTACGAGGAGCGTGCCGTAGGGGGCAGGTAATGAGAACTGATGCTGTCGCGGCGGGCCTTCTCGTGGCCCTTGCCGTCATCGCGGTCGCCATGATGGGGGGCGCCGTCGCTGATACCCACGACACCGAAACCGAGGCGAACGCCGCCGACGGAAACGCCTCGGTCGGCGCGGAGGTGTCCTCGTTCATGCAGGCCAGCACCGCCGAGGCCGAAGGCGAGGTCGACGACGGGATGTTCCAAGCGTCGTTGAGACGGACGGATGACCCCGAAGAACGCCGTCGAATCGTCGAGAACCGGACCCAGCGCCTCGAAGAGCGCCAACAGCGCCTCGAAGAGCGGCGGGCGAGCATCGAAAGCGACGGCACCGTGCGTGACCGCGCTCTCGCCGTCGGCGTTACCGTCGGCGCCAACCAGCTAGAAGAGTCCGCCAACGAGACCGAACCGATCGCCGAGCGTGTCGGTGTCGATACGGAGCGACTGCACGAACTCCGGACGAACGCACGGAACCTCTCGGGTGGCGAAGTCGCGGAACTCGCTCGCGGCCTCGCCGGCCCGCCCGCCGACCGGCCGAAAGCGGGCGGCCCACCGACCGTATCGCCGGACGTGAACGTCAGCAACGACCGGGTCGGTGACCCGGGAAACGCGACTGACGCCCGGCCGGGGAACCGAACCGGTGGCGCGTCCAGCAGACCAGACGATGCCCGTGGGGGCCCCTCGGAGAACGCCAGCGACCGCAACGATTCCGGAAACGCTGACGACGCGGACGGTCGCACCAACGGCGAGGGGGCAACCGACGGCAACGACGGGTCGGAAGACGAGAGTGAAGCCGCCGATACCGCGGAGTAATCGCCCGGCCGATTCGCGTCACGCTTTTTCGTACGCGTCCCCAAGAGTCAGTTAATGGATTCGGCGGCCCTCTTGGATTTGTTGGGCAACGAGAACCGCAGGCGCATCCTGCGGCTGCTCGCTCGGAAGCCCTGCTACGTGACCGAAATCAGCGAATACCTCGGTGTGAGCCCCAAGGCCGTCATCGACCATCTGCGGAAGCTCGAAGAGGCGGGCCTCGTCGAATCGACCGTCGACGACGGCCGCCGCAAGTACTTCTCTATCGCACGCAACCTCCGTCTGGAGGTCAACGTCTCCCCCTACGACTTCGGGACGAAAAGCGCGTATTCCGCCTCCTCGAGCCTCGATATCACCTCGTGGCGCCACGTCTCCCTGCACACTGACCGCGCCGACGACCTGATGGACGTCGACACCGCCGACAGGGGCCTCTCGGAGTTGGCGGCGGACCTCGAATACCTCGAACGCCTCGAAAACGAGCTATCGATGGCCCAGCGGTGGGTACAGGGCCGACTCACCGAGACACTCGACCAGATCAGCGCCCACTTCGAAGGGTTGGACGGTCGCTTTTATGCCGACCTGTTGCGCGGGCTTGCGACCGGCCCGGCGACCCCCGAGGAGTTGAGCCGCCACGTCGAGGCGCCGCCGGACGTAGTCGCCGACGCGCTGGAGGGGCTGGCCGCCCACGGCGTCGTCGAAGAGGACGGCGACACGTGGCGGTTAGCCTAGGCCTGCTCGACGTCTCTCGTCAGTCCGTGCCGCAGGTCACGGCCGAAGTAGTTGCCGATAGCACCGACGGCACCGCCGAGGAGGGCCCCGAGCGCCGTCAACGGCAGGCCGAAACCGCCTAAGAAGGCGACGACGGCGAGGTCGAGGAGGGCACTGCCGGCCATCGCGATGGCGGCCGCGAGGATCGCCTCGGCATAGCGGCTCTCGGAGACGACGAGGCCGAACACGAACATGGCGAGGAACACACCGAGCAGACCGCTTCCCGGGATTGGGAGGAACGCGCTTCCGACGAAGACCCCGAAGGCCGATAGCAACAGGGCGGCGACGAACAGTCGCGGCGAAAAGAGGGATTTCGCCCGCGAACCGACGCGACCGCGGATGCCGGACGGCTGTGTTTCGGCCGACGACTCGGCGTCGGAGTCCTCGTCGAGGCCGATGTCGATGTCGCTCTCGACATCGCTCCCGGAGCGGTCCCTCGTCCGAGTCCGGTCACGGCTCATATCGGAGCATGGGCCGCCACGGGCATCGGTCTTTCCCACGTCGTGGCGGACAGATATACCCGGCTCAGGTACGTAGTAGTAATGTGAACCGCACGTATCGGTGTCTCAACTGTACTGAACATACAGTCTCGCGACCGTTCGACACCTCGCACCTCTCGAAGCACTGTCCCGTCTGTGACTCGTTCGAGCGACTGGTCAACGATACCGTCTTCGAGCAGTTCCGGACCTTCGAGGAGTCGCCGCCAGAGTCGCTTTCATGGTCGAAACTCGAACGTCAGGAGAAACTCCTCATCAGCGAACAGGTCACCCGGAAGGACCGTTCGGTCGAGGATTTCGCCGTCGAGACGTGAAATAGGACGCGGCTCCGTCTTCGCCAGCGAGCTCGGTCAGCCGGTCGCTACCGCATTCGTCACACCGCGACGGCGCGTCGGGGCGAGCATACGCCATCTCACACCGATCACAGACGAAGAACCGCAAGCCGAGCATACCTGCCGTATAGGCTGCCGTGTATAAATACGCAGCCGCCGACTCTGCCGTTCCCGCGAAGCCCTAGCCATCTCGGTCGGGGCTCGAACCACGTGGGGGTCAGGAGGGGCCGCGCTGTCGAAACCAGACGCGCTCACCGACGGGGGATTCGTCGTCGGTGTCGAGTCGGCTCACGAACAGGTCCCGTATCGCGAAGGTGACGGTCAACTCGACGCGCTCGCCAGTGTCGGCTTCGACGGTAACGATGCAGTGGCCGTCGCGTTCGGATACGTCCTCGATACTCCCCTCCGTCCAGCGGTCCCGGTGGTGGGTCGGCTCCTTCGCGTGGATCCGGTCGTGGTCCATGCCACCCGTAGGGACGGAGCCGACATGAGTGTGAACGACGTGCCCCCGTCAACGGGGAAAAGTGGGTTTGAAGGGTACTGGTGTGGTATCCGACTGTATGAACGCAGGGGACCGCGTCCGTGTCGACCGCGGCACCGCCACCTACGAGGGCGTGCTGATGCCCTCGACGACGGCCGAGAATCTGGTCGTCAAACTGGAGGGCGGCTACAACGTCGGTATCGACCGCGACGAGGCCGACGTCGAGGTACTGGAGCAGGATAGCTACGACATCGAGGAGGCACAGGACACCGGCGGCACCTCGGAGATCACCTTCGAAGAGGAGTTGCCGACCATCTCGCTCATCTCGACCGGCGGGACCATCGCCTCGACGGTCGATTACCGGACCGGCGCCGTCACCGCCCAGTTCGACGCCGAGGACGTCCTTCGGGCCGTCCCCGAGTTGGCAGGCCGAGCGAACTACCGGGGCCGCGTCGTCGCGAACATCCTCTCGGAGAACATGACGCCCGACGTGTGGGTCGACCTCGCCGAGGCCGTCCACGAGGAGATCGAACAGGGCGCCGACGGCGTCGTCGTGATGCACGGGACGGACACGATGCAACATACCGCCTCGGCGCTGTCGTTCATGCTCGATACGCCGGTGCCGGTCGTCTTCACCGGCAGTCAGCGCTCGGCGGACCGGCCGTCCTCCGATAACGTGATGAACGCCGTCTGTGCCGTCGAGGCCGCCAAGGCCGACCACTCCGAGACGGTGGTCTGTATGCACGCCGACGAATCCGACGACGACTGTGCCCTCCACCGGGGCACACGCGTCCGGAAGAACCATACCTCCCGTCGGGACGCCTTCGAGACGGTCGGTGCCGAACCGCTCGGCGAGGTCGAATGGAAGACCGGGGAGGTGTCGTTCAACCGCGAACCCGCCGCCCGCGGCGCCGACGACCTGCATCTCGCCGAAGGGCTGGACCGCGACGTCCAGCACATCAAGTTCGTTCCCGGTACGCCGGTCGATTTCCTCGACATCGCCGAGGACGCCTCGGGTCTCGTCATCGAGGGTACGGGCCTCGGCCACGTCACCACCGAGTGGATTCCCCGCATCGAGGAACTCGTCGAGAACGGCACGACGGTCGTCATGACGAGCCAGTGTCTGGAGGGCCGCGTCTGTGACCGCGTCTACGACACCGGCCGGGACCTGCTGGATGCCGGCGTCGTCGAGGCCGGCGACACCTTGCCGGAGACGGCCTACGTCAAACTGATGTGGGCGCTGGCGAACGTCGAATCGGTCGAGGAGACGATGCGGCGATCGGTCGCCGGCGAACTGCAGGAACGCTCCGTTCCGTGGACGTGAGATGAGCGACGCCGAGACCGCTTCCGACGCGCCGGTCGAGACACGGCAGGCCCGCCCCGAGGACCGCGAGGCCGTCGTCGCCTTCACCCGAGACACCTGGCCGGAACTCGGCGGGGATTACATCCCGCGGGTCTTCGACGAGTGGGTGGAAACGGACGGCGCGGACCAGCGTACCTTCGTCGCCACCGTCGACGACCAGCCGGTCGGCATCTGTCAGGGCGCCCTCCTGTCGGACCACGAGGCGTGGGCACAGGGCATGCGCGTCGACCCGGCCTATCGCGGCCGGAATATCAGCCCGAAACTCACCGAAGCCGTCTACGAGTGGGCGGCCGACAGCGGCGCGACGGTCTGCCGGAACATGGTCTTCTCGTGGAACGACGCCGGCCTTGGCCAGTCCCGTGCGATGGGGTTCGAACCGCTGGCGGAGTTCCGCTGGGTGGAGCCGGAACCGCGCGCTGGCGCCAACCCCGAACTCGACATCGTCGACGACCCGACCGTCGCGTGGAGCGTCTTCCACGGCAGCGACGCCTATCACGAACTCCGTGGACTCGGCCTCGACCTCGAGGAGTCGTGGGCGCTCGCGGAGATTACCAAGGAGCGCCTCGCCGAATCCGACCGGGCCTTCGCGGTCGCGGACGACGAACGCGCCCGCGGGATGACCTACCGGACCCGAACCTTCGAGCGCGAGAACGACGACGGAGAGCCGGAAACGTGGTGTGAGTACGGCGTCGGCGCGTGGGACGACCACGAGACGCTCCGGGCGCTCGGCGACGCCATCGCCCGCGACGCCGCCGAACAGGGTGCCGAGCAGGCGCGGATGCTCGTCCCCGAGACACCCCGACACGTCTCCGATGCCGCCTACGCCCGCGTCGACTTCTCCGAGGACCCCGACTTCGTTCTGGAGCGGGACCTGACGCGATACTGACGTCGGGCCAGTCCGCTCCCGTCCGCTGTCACCGATAGCCGTCGATATCGGGTTCACAGAAAGTTTTATGTGTATTGGTAACATATCTCAATCTCCCGACGGGCGCCGTGAGGGCTCGCCGGACGACCCCCTCCGGTCCGGTCACCACCGGGTTGGAGGGAGTTAGAGGCAAAACCAAAGACCCCGTAGAAGGGGAACAAGGTGAACGCCTCGAAGGAGAACCGAAGCGACCCGAAACCCATCCGCCATGGCGGATCGGCGCGAAGGCCAAGTAACGGACCTCGTGTAAACGAGGTTCGCGAATCCGGGACACCGGCAAAAGCCGTATGGGCCGTGGAAAACATCTCCCGTCCGGGTCCAAATCGCGGCGTTCGTTCGTTACCGTCCTTTTCGATTCCGTAGTGGCTACACCGTCAGGTCGAAGGCGACCGCGACGGCGCCGGACAGGGAACCCGGAAGGCGCGGGTGCTCGTTCCCGAGACGCCGCGGCATATCTCGGATGCCGCCTACGCCCGCGTCGGCGACGGCCTCGACGGAGCCTTCGTCGGCCTACTCCTTTTCGGACTGACGCTCGCGTCGGCACTCGAACACGCGCTCGTCGTTCTGCCCTTTCTCGCGATAGGCGCGGCGGGCGCCCTCGGTGCCGAAATCTCACTCGCGCGATTGAGGTAATCAGTACCGGCGTTCGCGACTGCCGCGGGGCATACCTTCTTTGATGCCGCTTCGGTTGGTCGAGGCATGTCCTGGGAGACAGTTACACTCGAGTGGGACGGCGATGTAGCGACGCTGACGATCGACCGACCCGACGCGCTGAACGCGCTGAACGTCGAGACACTTGAGGCGATGCAGGAGGCCCTCGCGGAGGCAAAGCGGGAGGACGCCCGTGCGCTCGTGTTGACGGGGGCGGGCAACGCCTTCATCGCCGGTGCGGACATCAAGTACATGCAGGACCTCTCAACGGAGGAGGCCTTGGAGTGGGGCGAACTCGGCCACGCGGTCGCCGACGCCATCGAGGCGTTCCCCGCGCCGGTCGTCGCCGCCATCAACGGCTTCGCCCTGGGCGGTGGCTGCGAGATGGCGGCGGCCTGTGACCTCCGGGTCGCCGCCGAGTCGGCGGTCATCGGCCAACCGGAGATCGACCTCGGCATCGTTCCGGGGTTCGGCGGCACCCAGCGACTCCCCGAGGTGGCCGGCGAGGAGGCGGCCCGCCGAATCATCTATCTCGGCCAGCGTCTCGACGCGGAGACGGCCGCCGAGGTGGGCCTGGTCGGCGAAGTCGTTGGCGACGACGAACTCGACGCACGCGCGAGCGACCTCGCGGCCGAACTGGCCGAGAAACCCGCCCTCGCGCTCCGGGGGGCAAAGCGGGCGATGAACCAGCGCGCGGAGGGGTCGAAGGAGGCTGGCCTCGGCTACGAGCGGGAGGTCTTCGCCGGCCTGTTCGGTACGCACGACCAGCGCGAGGGGATGGAGGCCTTCGTCGAGGACCGCGACCCGTCGTTCAAGTAGTGAGGTCGAAGGCGACCGCGACGGCGCCGTCACCGATGGCACCGAAGTACGCGAACCGGTATCGACCGGACTGCAGATCGGGACAGACCTCGGCATCGTCGTGGTAGGTCCCCTCGACGATACCGTCCTCGGTCAACTCGAACGCCCACTCGAAGCCGTCGCCGGGCGGGTGGCCGATCGCCTCGTCAGTGTACTCGAAGTAGTCGTCCTCGTCTTTTACTCGGAGGTCCTGCCAGCCGTCGTCGGTGTAGACCTGCAGGTTGTACTTGGCGCGGTTGCCCGTCGAGAGCGTCTCGTCGGCGACGTTCGTCAGTTGGATTCTCGCGGTATCACCGTACTCGTGGTCGAGGCTCTCGACCCGGAGCGAGAACGCCGACTCGCCGTCGGCTTCGATGTCGCCCCACGCCACGTCGACCTCGTCGAACCACTGGGGGTGGCGCTTGATGCCGTCGCGGTCACACTCCAGCGGTGCGACGGGCGACGGATCGGACTCGGGACGGACGTATCCTGGTAGGTCGGCAGGGTCAGGGGACAGCGCGTCGTCGGCCGTCGCAGTCACGGTCGCTTCCTCGCCCCAGCCGTCGGTCACGTCGATGGCGACCTCGTCGCGGGGACCGTCCTCGAAGGCCACACGCAGGAGGGTCGACGGGAACGTCACGACATCGGCACACCCCTCGTTTTCGTCGCTGGTATCGGCGACCGTCGCGTCAGCGCGGAGTCGACCCTCCTCGACGCGGACGTTCCCGACGTCGAGTCGGTTATAACAGGCGTTCGGCCCGACCGACTCGACGACGACGAGGCGTTCGGTCCCGTAGTCGATGCCGTCCAGAAACGTGCTGATCTCGTCGTGGCGGTCCCCGGACGGGTCGAAGATTCCGAGAAGGGCCCGCTGGCGGGCCTCCGAATCGGCGACGGCGGCGTAGCCGACCGAATCCTCACGCCAGCCGGGGTCGTTCCGAACCGTGAGCGGGAGGGTATCGGACTCGGCGATGCCGCCCCCACCGGTCGTCGGCGTTTCGGTGCCGCCGTCGCCGGGGTCGAGACAGCCGGCGAGTGCTGCACCGGCGCCCAGGCCGACGGTTCTGAGGAGGGAGCGTCTATCGGGGTTCATGAGCGAAGGGAGGCGGCGAGTATATGAATCCCTTCTGTAGCCTCAAAGAGTCGTTGAACGTATCAATCGGCGCCGCCGCTGACGGGCGGGAAGAGGGCGAGTTCGTCGCCCTCTTCGAGGACGGTCTCGAAGCCGTCGTCCTTCACGAAGGGGTTGGCGTCGTTGCGGAGGACGCGGATGTGGTCCCGTAGCTCTCCGTCGTCGTCCAGTACCTCCTCTTCAAGTTCGGGATGAGCATCGAGCAGTTGCTCGAAGGCATCCCCGAACGTGTCGCCGGGTTCCGCGGGGACCTCGACGTGTTTCGTGCCGGCGGTCTCCGCGAGATTGGCGAACAGGCGCCATTGCATGGTCGTGGGTCGGTTTGCGTTCCTCTTAGGGGTGTCGGCGGCGACATCCGCGCGCCCGTGACGTAATCCTTACCGCCGTCGGCATGATACGGCTGGTAATGCGAGATATCTTCGAGTTGCGGGACGTCGACGGCGCCGGCCGCATCGGCGAACTCGACGTCCCACGCGCTGGCGTCACCGTCGAGACGCCCGCGCTGTTGCCGGTCATCAATCCCCACATCCGAACGATAGAGCCGTCGACGCTTGAGGCCGACTTCGGCGCGGAGATCCTCATCACCAACGGCTACATCTTCTATACCTCCGAGGAGTACCGCGAGCAGGCCCTCGATGAGGGCCTCCACGAACTGCTGGACTTTTCGGGCGCCATCATGACCGATTCGGGGTCCTTCCAACTCTCCGAATACGGCGAGATATCGGTCACCAACGAGGAGATCCTGCGGTTTCAGGCCGACATCGGCTCGGATATCGGCACGCCCGTCGACATCCCGACGCCACCGGACGTGAGCCGCGAGCAGGCCGAAGAGGAACTCGCGACGACCCAGGAGCGGCTCGAAGCCGCCGAGGACGTCGACGTGGGCGATATGCTCGTCAACGCGCCCGTCCAGGGGTCGACCTACACCGACCTCCGGACCGAGGCCGCCGAACACGCCTACGGCACGGGCCTCGACGTGTTCCCGGTCGGTGCCGTCGTCCCGATGATGAACAACTACCGGTACGCCGACATGGTCGAGGTGGTGCTGGCGGCAAAGCGCGGCCTCGGTGCCGACGCACCGGTCCACCTCTTCGGCGCCGGCCACCCCATGATGTTCGCGCTGGCCGTCGCCGCCGGCTGTGACCTCTTCGATTCGGCGGCCTACGCGCTCTATGCCCGTGACGACCGCTATCTCACGATTTCGGGCACCGAACACCTCGACGAACTCGATTACCTGCCCTGTTCGTGTCCGGTCTGTGCCGAACACACGCCCGACGAACTCCGGGCGGCCGACGAACGCCACCGCGAGGAACTGCTGGCCCGCCACAACCTCCACGTCAGCTATCAGGAACTCCGGACGGTCAAGCAGGCGATTCGCGACGGCGAACTCATGGAACTCGTCGAGCGACGCGCCCGGAGCCACCCTGCGATGGCCGACGGCTACAAGGCGCTGCTCGACGGCGCCGGCCAACTGGAGCGACAAGACCCTGTCTCGAAGGGGTCGTTCTTCTACCTCTCGCCGCAATCCGCGCGCCGCCCGGAGGTCGCCCGCCACCACGACCGCCTCGACCGCCTTCCCGTCGAGGCCGACCGCGTCCTGCTGTCGGAGGGCGGCGACAACCGCAGATTCGACGAGACGTGGCGCCTCCAGCCACCGTTCGGCCCGTTCCCCTCGGCGCTCTCGGAGAGCTACCCGGTTTCGGCGGAGTTCCCGGAGCGCTTCGACCGCGAGGCCTACGAGGCCGCCGCCGAGGGCGTGTGTCGACTGGTCGAGGCCAATCCGGACACCGAGTTCGCCGTCGCCCACTGGCAGTGGCCCGAAAGCGCGCTGGCGGCGCTTCCGGAGTCGGTCGAGACCCTCGAACTCGGCGAGGATAGCGAGAATCCGGTCGAGGACTGATACGGATTCTTGTAACGATGTACCGGTCATTGCCAGTGCGAGTCGGCGATGACCGGTAAAAGACTACAATAATCCGTATGGAAGCGTATAAAAGTAGTCGAGCTAGAGTTCGGCTTCGAGTTCGTCGAACAACGCCCGAACGTTCTCACGGACTTCCTCGCGAATCTCGCGGGCCGTCTCTTCGTCGGCACCGTCGGGATCGCGAAGTGCCCAATCGCGCACGTCGGTGTCGGCGTCGAGTTCCAGCGTCGAACAGCCCATCGTGGCGACGATATCGCAGTCGTTCAATTCGTCGGTCGAGACCTTCCGGGGCGTCCGTTCCGAGAGGTCGAAACCCTCCTCATCCATGAGCTGGACGACGATGTCGTGAACCTCGTCGGCAGGATAGGTGCCGCCGGTGACGATGTCGACGGTGTCTTCGAGGCCGCGTTCGGCGCGTTCGCGCTCGGCGAAGGCCGTCGCCATCTGACTGCGGCCGGCGTTCTGTACACAGACGAATCCGAGTCGAATCGAGTTGTCAGTCATGTTAATCGTCCTCCGTGGGTGGATCGGCTGGCGCGTCGGGAGCGTCGAGACTACCGGTCTTGTGGCCGGTCCAGTCGATACGCCGCTGGAACCAGATAGCGACGTAGACCAGTGCCAGGAGCACGGGTACTTCGATAAGTGGACCGATGACCGTCGTGAAGGCGACACCGGAACTGACGCCGAAGACGGCGACTGCGACCGCGATAGCGAGTTCGAAGTTGTTCGAGGCGGCGGTAAAGCCGATGGCCGTCGTCGTCGAGTAGTCCGCGCCGATGGCGTGGCCCATGCCGAAACTGACGAAGAACATGACGACGAAGTAGATCGTCAGCGGCACCGCGATGAGCAACACGTCGGTCGGTTCGGCGATGATAGCGTCGCCCTGCGTGGCGAACATGACGATGACGGTGAACAGTAGCGCGATGAGTGTCACCGGGCTGATCGTGGGGACGAACGTCTCCTCGTACCACGATTCGCCCTTGAGGCGGACGCCGCCGGACCGCGAGAGGATACCGCCGAGAAACGGGATTCCGAGGAAGACGGCGATAGCCCAGAAGACCTGCTGGGGAGTCACGTCGAAGGTACCGATCTCGGCCGCCAGCGCGCCCAGCCCGAGCAGATCTGGTGCCACGAGGGCGAACAGCCAGACGTAGACGCCGTAGGTGAGGATCTGGAACACGCTGTTGAAGGCGACGAGGCCGGCGGCGTACTCGCTGGAGCCGTCCGCGAGGTCGTTCCAGACGAGCACCATCGCGATACAGCGGGCCATCCCGATGAAGACCAGCCCGAGGAAGAACTCGGGGCGGGCCGGCAGGCCGGGAACGACGCCGCCGAAGAAGATCACCGCGAGGCCGAACATCAGCGTCGGGCCGATAAGCCAGTTCTGCAGGAGGCTCAACCCGAGGACGCGCCACTGGCGGAAGACGGTCGGCAACTGGCCGTAGTTCACCTTCGCCAGCGGCGGGTACATCATCAGGATGAGGCCGATCTCGACGAGGTAGTAGTTCTCGATGGGTCCGACGACCGACGGCGCAACGTAGCCGAGGCCGACGCCGACGGCCATCGCGCCGAAGATCCAGACGGTCAGGTACTTGTCGAGGAAGTTCATCGACCGCGGGTCGCCACAGCTCTCACAGCCGCAGTTCGGGCCGTGTTCGTGGGATTCGGCCGTAGTCATTCGACGCTCCCGTCGAGAACCGTGACGATGGCGACCGCCCGATTCGTCGCGCGATACTGCTTCCAGCGGCCGTCTTTGCGGCCGCGGACGAGACCGGCGTCGACGAGGTCCGACATCGCGTGGCTCAGCGCGCTCTCGCTGACGTCGACGACGGCGTTGAGTTCGCACACGCAGAGTTCCTCGCCGGCCGCGACGAGGACGCGAAGGAGCGTATATCGCGTCTCGTTGCTCAGCGCAGCAAGGACATCGAGTTCCCGGTCGATGCGGCCGCCCTCGACGGCGGCCGTCAGGTTGCCGAGTTCGTCGAGTCGACGGTCGACGTCCTCGCTGCGGCACTCCCCGAGCTGGTCTTCGAGGTATCGTTCGAGCCGTTCGGTTGCCTGTGACACGGAGAATAGTTGAGTATCCTTTCAATTAACATTTTCTATTCTGCACTGGTTTAGGGCCAGAAGGCTAGTGAACGCTAAATATCAAATTTCAGTTGAGGAGATTCGAAAACGTTAATCGATATCGCCCATGTCAGCAGAGGGTCGGTCGGTGTCTTCCCTACCGGGAAAGAGAAACGGGAAGCGTAGAAAAGAGCAGGAAAACGGTTATCTTGGTTCGGCGATTTCGCCGAGCGTGACGATTTCGGCGACGTTACCGCCGTATTCGGCGGTCCGGCGGACGCTTTCGAGCAGACGGCCATAGAGGTAGACGTCGTCGATGTCGGCCTCGTAGAGGTCGCGGTCGAAGGCGTCGAGTCGGTCACGCAGGCGTTCACGTCGCCGGAGGGCTTCGTCGGCGTTCCCATCGAGGGCCATCTCGACGACGCGGCGGGCGTCGGCGGCGAGCTGCTCGAAGCGATCGACGAGGTCGCCCTCGGGTGGCTCCTCGAACCGCTGGCCGACCTCGGCGATGCGTTCGGCGTGGTCGGCGACCCGTTCGAGCTGTCGGCCGACCCGAAACCGGGTGCAGGCCGTCTTCCGGTCGATACCGACCTGTTCGAGTTCGTGGATGTCGACGAGAAGGCGGTAGAACTGCCTGCTGAGCAGGGCGAACAGCCGGTCGACGTCGTCGTCCCGGGAGATGACGTGGTCGGCCAACGCGTCGGCGTCCGCATCGCTCGATAACGCCGACTCGACGGCCTCCTCGTGCATCGACAGCGAGACGGTCCGGAGCTGTTCGAGGGTGCCGTCGACCGACACCTCGGTGGCGTCGAGGAGGTTCCGGGCGACCAGATGCCGCCTCGATTCCTCGGCGATCTCCATCCCGATGAGGCCCGTGATGGCCCGACTGGCCGTTCGCCGCTGTGTGGAGTCGAACCCGGTCGCCGACTCGATCCGAACCTCGTCGGTGCCGGCGGCGTAGGCCGCCTCGATTCGCTTGCGGAGCAGTCCGGGCTCGACCGCCTCGACGTCGATTGTCGTCCGTCGTTCGATACGTTCGGCGTCCGGTCTGGCGACGACGAGCCGGTCCTCGAACGGGTAGACGAGCATCGGCGACCCCGTAGTGATGTCGCGGGCGTCGGCCCACGGCTTCGGAATCGAGACCGTGTAGGTCGACCCGCCCGTCATCTGGACCTTGCGGCGGATCGGCCCACCGTCGGGCAGCTTTCCGGACATCAGTAGACCAACTCCGTGTCGCCCTCGACCGCGTAGACGGTTCGACCGGCGACGTTGACGGCGTGGTCGCCGATGCGCTCGACGTCGCGAATCGTCAACAACAGCCTGGAGACGTCGTCGACGACGTCGCCCGTCTCGTCGCAGTATTCGGTCCGCAGGAGGTCGTCGACGACGCGTTCGCTGGCCGTCTCACAGAGGGCGTCGATCTCGTCGTCATGGGGCGGGATCTCCCGGGCGGCATCGGCGTCGCTGACCTCGTAAGCCGCTATCGCGCGTTGCAACATCGTGCCCGCTTGTTCCCCGATGTGTATCACGTCGATATCGGGATAGCGAGTCCGTTCGGCCCACAGAGCGTAGTCGCCGAGGTTAGTCGCGAGGTCGGCGACGCGTTCGAGGTCGGTGATGATCTTGAAGGAGGCGGTGATAAACCGGAGGTCGCCGGCGACGGGCTGTTGGAGGGCAAACAGATCGATGCAGTCCCCCTCGAGCTCCAGATACAGCTCGTTGATCTCGTGGTCGCTCTCGATGACCTCACGGGCGAGTTGTTCGTCTTTCGATTCGAGCGCGCGCAGGGCGTCGTCGTACCGTTCGAGTACCGCCTCGCCCATCGCGACGACCTCCTCGCGGAGCGATTCGAGTTGCTGCTGGTAGTCGTTACGGGGCATGGTCATCCGAACTTGCCGGAGATGTAGTCCTCGACGCGCTGCTCCTCGGGGTTCTCGAAGATTTTAGTGGTTTCGTCGTACTCGACGAGCCGTCCGCCGGTGAGGAGGACGGCCGTCCGGTCGGAGATGCGGGCGGCCTGCTGCATGTTGTGAGTGACGATAATGACGGTGTACTCCTCGGCGAGGTCGTCGATGAGGTCCTCGATCTTCGAGGCCGCCACGGGGTCGAGCGCCGAGGTTGGCTCGTCCATGAGGAGTACCTCCGGGTCCGGCGCGATGGCCCGGGCGATACAGAGCCGCTGTTGTTGGCCG
>NZ_JAZKTR010000151.1:0-5851 GCF_036625485.1 Natronomonas sp.
TCCCGAACCGTCTCGTCCAGCAGACCGTCGGGCTCGAAGACGATGTAGACGACGACGAACGGTTCCTGTGGGTCGATGACGAACACGGAGAAGGGCGGGTCGACCGTCTCGTTGTGGGCCGCCCGCGCGACCAGCGGTTCCAGCGGCTTGTGGCCGTCCCGGAACTCGACGAAGAGGTCCTGACTGCCGGGCTGGTCGGCGAAGGTGTAGACGACGCCGTTGGCCTCGTTGTCAGTGTTGTAGGTGACTCGGGAGTTCATCGCCTCGCCGTCGGCGCGGGCTGCCTCGAAACAGTTCTGGGCGGCCTCGAAGATGGGCTCGTCGGTGCGGACGAACTCGAAGGTGGTCGCGGTGTCGACGCTTGCGGACTCGACGACCGGCTCGTCGCCGTCCCACGAGATGTCGGCCTCGACGCGGTTGCCCACCTTGACGTCGTCGGGCACCCCGTTCCGCGAGACGTAGGTCGGGTCCGCCGACTCGACGTCCAGAAGGAGCCACTCGTCGTCGTCCCGTCCCTGCAGTACCCGGAAGGGGCCTTCGGTGCGGGGCGTTCCGTCGGCGGTCGGCGCGGTCATATCCGGGCTTGGCGACGCGCGGGGATTAGTGCCACGAAAGCCGTCGGCTGGCGGGCTGCCGCGTCATATACGGCCTACGACGGTCTGTTTCAGTTCCACGACAGCAGCGCCCGCAGTTGGGCCTTCGAGAACAGCGAGGTCGGCCGGTCCATGTGGACCGCGATCTCCCCCGAGAAGGCGCGCATGCCTGCCTTCTGGATGGGTCGCGGCATCGAGTAGCCGGCCCGGACGAGCGACCCCAGACGCTGGTCGTTCCGGAGTTCGTCGCGCCACGCGCGCTCGTAGTCGTCCAGCGTCGCCGGCTGTCGGGGGTCGATCTCTCGGGCGGCAACGTCGGCGGCGCGCATCCCGTAGAGGATGCCGCCACCCGTGAACGGCTTGGTCTGGGCGGCGGCGTCGCCGACGAGAAAGGAGCGCTTGCCGACCGTCCGCTCGGGCGGGCCGATGGGGATGGCGCCCGAACATCGCTTGTCGATATCGGCATCGTAGTCGGCAACGAGGTCATCGAACCGCTGTGGGGCGTCGTCGCCGGGACGGACCGCAAGCCCGTATTCGACGCCCGAATCGCCCCGGGGGATGCGCCACGCGAAGAAGCGCGGGACGGTCAGGTGTACGTCCACGAAGTCCTGATGGTCGGGTTCGAAATCGAAGCCCAACACGCCGTGGAGGAGTTCCTCGGGTTCCGGCAGGCCCACCTCGTCGCGAACCCGCGAGCGGGGGCCGTCGGCGCCTCCGACCATTCGGGCCTCGAAGGTCTCGACGCCGTCGGGGCCGCTGGCGGTCACCTCGACGCCCCCCGGTTTCTCGTCGACGGCGGTTACCGTGTACCCGTCTCGGACCTCCGCTCCCGCCTCTTCGGCACAGTGGGCGAGTGTCTTGTCCAGTCCGACCCGGTCGATGGCGTTGGAGACCGGCTCGTCCTTATAAAATCGGTGGGGCTCGCTGTCGGCGCCGCCGAGGTGGAACCGCGCGCCGTAGATGTCGTTCTGGAAGAGGTCGTCGCGGGCGCCTTCGGGGAGAAAATCCCAAACGTCGAGGCTTACGTGCCCGGAGCAGGCCAGCGGCCGGCCTATCTCGCCGGATTCGAGAACGAGCACGTCGTGGCCGGCTTCGGCGGCCGAGCGGGCGAAGCGAGAGCCTGCCGGGCCGGCACCCACGACGACGAAATCGCGCATGTTCGTTGAAGGGTGATGGGCGGCAAAATATCCTCCGTTGGCGACCGAGCGCTCCTAGCTCTCGTCGCTGCTACCGAAGATGCGTCCGATACCGGGGACGATGGTCGCGAACTTCGTCACCCAGCCGAGTTTGAACAGGCCGATCTGCGAGAGCACACCGAGGACGAACAGGATGCCGAAAAGCGGGAGTTCGAAGCCGAGGAGTCCCGTCGCTGCCAGCGGGTCGAAAAGCAACGGGTCCGGCGAGAAACTCTCCCGGGCGGCCGCGAAGTGCTGCATCTGGACCTTGCCGCTCGCGAACGCCGCCCCGACGAAGGCGGTGATGAACATCAGCGCGTATTTCGTCAGCGCGAAGCCGATGACCGAACCGACGATGCCGGCGACGATCATGACGAGCCACTTGATGAGGCCGCCCTCGGTGAATATCGGCGTGATGACGTAGAGGCCGAGATACGCGCCGACGACGAAGGCCGGTATCGCGGTCGCAAACGACAGCGCGACGTAGGACAGTGCCGCTCCTAGCGCCCCGCCGACGAGGACCGCTATCGCGAAGCCGACGATGCCCTCCGCGCCGAGGGCGGGCAGCAGCGTCGGCGCGAGGATGTAGCCCCCGCCGGCACCGATGAGGAAGCCGAGCAACGCCACGGCGTAGATCGACAGCGCCGCGCCGAAGAACACCAACACGAGTCCTGCGAGCAGCAACCCGATGTTTACCAGTTCCATACCTGACCTATCAGAATCCATCGGAATAAGCTTGAGGCTGCGATCGGCATAAACGACGTATAAATGATATAAAAGCATCCGCAGAGCGGGGCCTTCAGAGAAGGCCCCCGAGGCGGTTCTCGGCGACGAGCGAAGCGAGTCGCCGTAGCGAGAGCCGACTACCGCGGCGCGAAGCGCCGCGGCTGGAGGCTCTCGCGCATATTTTCACCACGTTTTTGCCTGACTGAGCGCGCCGAAGGCGCGCGAGGGAAGTGCAAAAAGTGGGTTCTAGTCAGCGGCGATCTCCTTCCCGGTCTCCTGTGCGTCGGCTAGCACCTCGTCGAGCGGCTTGTCGAGCGGCTCGTTGTAGAGGAGGACGTCGATGGGCAGCGTCGGGGCGCCGTCGACGAGGTTCTCGAGGAGAACGAGGCGCTCGCGGGCCCGGGACATGCCGACGTAGAAGACGCGGCGTTCGTTGTCGGTCATGGTCGGGACGGGGTCGGAGTGTTTGTTGAACTCGGTGACGCCGGCGACGTCTGTGGGGTCGTCGACGGAGGCGGCCATCTGCTCGACGACCTTCTCGGTGAGGTCGGTGGCGACGAAGACGTGGTCGGCCTCGCGGCCCTTCGCGGAGTGGATGGTGCCGAGGCGGAGGCGGGTGGGGTCCATACCGCGGTAATCGCCCTTGAAGTAGGCCTTCACGGAGCGTTCCTGGAAGTTCGAGACCTTGGTGAGCATGTCGGCGGCGGAGGCCGGACCGGGCGCGAAGGGAGCGTGGTCGTCGACGAAGTCGGGGGCGACGGCCATCTCGGTGAGGTCGTCGACGCCGGCCTGCTCCTGGAGGTCGTCGAGGGCGTCGAAGTAGTCGTCACGTTCGCCGGTGCCGAAGGCGCTCTCGGCCAGCATCTCGCCGAGGCGCTGGGCCTGCAGGCCGTCGATGCGTTCGCCCTCGTCGAGGGCTTCGATGGCGTCGACGTAGCCCTGCAGGCGGTCGGTCCACATGCGCTGGTCGGTCAGTGAGGTGAAGGGGATGCCCTCGTCGATGAACTCGTCCATGAACTGGAACATCTGATAGCGGGCCCGGAACAGCACCATCGCGCTGCCGTCGTCGTCCTCTTCGAGGGTGGCGCGGACGTTCCGAACGAGGTCGAGCATCGAGGGGTTCGGGACGGCTTCGACCGACCCACCCTGTTTGCGGGGTTTGAGGTCCTTGTCCTGCCGTTGCTCGATGTGGCTGATCTGGGTGTTGACGACGTTGAGGATCTTCGAGGGGAGCCGATAGGAGTTCGGGAGTACGATGTCCTCGTCGACCTCCTCGTCGAGGAGAAGTGCGGGGTCGGCGCCCTGCCACGCGTAGACGACCTGGTCGTCGTCGCCGGCGATGAGGACGCTTTCCATGTGCGGTTTCCACTCGTCGTAGACGCCGTACTGGAGGGTCGTGATGTCCTGGAACTCGTCGATGACGAGGTGGTCGACGTTCGGCAGGAGGGAGCGCTGCTGGACACGTTCGAGCATGTCTGCGAAGCCGACGACGCCCTCCTCGCCCTTGTACGAACGCCACGCGCGGATGGCCTCGGGGATGTCGACGCGGTCGTCCGAGGAGGGCCACGTTGGGGTGTACTTGTTGCCCGTCTGGGCGTTGTCGTCGATCTCCGGCGGGAGGCGGACCTCCTCGTCGTCCCAC
Organism: Natronomonas sp.; assembly: GCF_036625485.1. Lineage (GTDB taxonomy): Archaea > Halobacteriota > Halobacteria > Halobacteriales > Haloarculaceae > Natronomonas. The sequence goes on from NZ_JAZKTR010000151.1 coordinate 4,137, forward strand.
TTGAAGGGGACGTCGTACCAGTCGGCGACGTCGCGTTCGGTTCGCTGGAGCCACTGGGAGGTGGCGATGATCTTGTTGCCCAGCGTGGTCGACCGGGCGGAGCGGCGGCGGGACGACTTGTACTCGTCTTCGAATTCGAGGCCGTAGTCCTCGCAGAACTCCTTCTTGTGCTTCTCGCCGACGACGTCGCCGCGCGAGAGGTTGAGGAGTTCGTAGGCCTTCGCGTGCATCGTACAGACGTTGCCGCGGAGGGATTTCGGCGTGCAGTCGAGGCGTTCGGCGAGGCGTTCGCGGACCTCTGCGGCGGCCGCGCGGGTGTAGGACACCACCAGAATGTCGTTGACATCGACCCCGTCGTCGAGCATGTCGTCGACGCGGTCGAGCAGGGCCGTGGTCTTCCCACTGCCCGGCCCACCGAAGAGTCGTGTCACGTGGGTGGAATCAGCCATTATCCTTGTAAGGCCACGCTCGCGTATAAAGAACGTGCATTTACGAGGCTTCGAGCAAAGCGAGAAGCCTCGGTTATACGAACGGTGACCGAAGGGAACCGTGAGTTGCGAGACCCCGAACAAAGTGAGGGGTCCCGGTGTGTGAGCGGGGAGTGAAGCGAGCCACAGACGACTGACACGCCTGCGGCTATGCGGTGACGTTACTCGAAAGCGGAACCGGAGGAGTGACCGCGAGTCAGTTGGGCTGCCAGCCGCAGACCGAACATGTGGCGGCGTCGAGACCGTGAAGCCCGCCACAGTCGGGGCACCGTTTCTTGTTATAATCGCGTTCCCAGGACGGAGATTCGGTCGTGTGGCCTCGTTCGTCGAGGAAGTCGTCGAATATATCTTCGTTCGCGGTCGCCATACAGGTTGTCATTGTTTGACAGTGGCAATAAATGCTGTGGTGGTTCCTAACACGGTGGGGGTTCTCGTGGGGTAGGGGTTACCGGCTGTTTTTGATGGCAGGCGCCGTATTCGCGGTATGAGCGATTCAGGCGACCTGCCGCTGGTCCACGAGAGTCGACCGGGGTCCGTCGAGGAGAACGCCCCGGCGGTCGTGCTGATTCACGGCCGGGGGACGAACGAACGCGACCTGTTGCCCATCGCCGCGCAACTGCCCGACGAACTGCACGTCCTGAGCGTGCGCGCCCCGAACGAGATGGGCGGGCCGAACAGCTACACGTGGTACGACCTCGACCTCTCGGACGGCGGCCTGCACGCCAGCCAGCCGGACCCCGAGGGGTTCCGCCGGAGCCTCGATCTCGTCCACGAGTTCGTCGAGGCGGCGGTCGACCGCTACGACCTCGATGCCGACCGCGTCGGCCTACTGGGCTTCAGTCAGGGCGCCATCACGAGCATGTCGGCCCTGCTGGAACGCCCCGAAGCCTACCGCTGGGTCGTCGCGCTGAACGGCTATCTCGCCGAATCCCACCACGATCGAATCGATAACGCCGAGGGTAAGCCGGTCTTCGTCGGCTGTGGGGGGATGGACCAGGTCATCCCGCCGGAACGCGCCGAGCAGGCCGCTGAACTCTTAAAACAGGGCGGCGCCGACGTGCGTTTCGAGCGTTACGGCGTCGGGCACGGGACGGCGCCACAGGAGATTACCGACGTGGTGACGTGGCTGGAAGGGACGTACTGAGCCTGTTAGTTTAAAAAAGAATCATCGAAGTATCCGCGAGGCGCGTAGCGCCGAGCGGTTCCACCGCGCGAACGGAGTGAGCG
>NZ_JAZKTR010000152.1:0-5841 GCF_036625485.1 Natronomonas sp.
CCGAGCGGGTCGACTCACGGGAGCCACCGAGCGAGACACGCGCCGCTGGAGGATTTGGACGTCCGAAGGAATAGTCCCGGCTGGATTCGAACCAGCGTTGCGGGCCCCAGAAGCCCACGTGATTGGCCACTACACTACGGGACTGCGTGCACACGAAAGAAAGCCACGGGACTATTTATGATTGTCGTGTTCGCCTGGCGCCGCATCCGGGTTCGGTGGCTCGAAATGCACCCGCCGGTGGCAGTTCGCACACAGCAACTCACACTCGTCCATCTCGGCTTCGATGACCTCCTTCGGACGGTCATCAGCTACCAATCGTGCGATAGTGGCGTCCTTCTCGCCGACGTGATGAAACTCGAGGGAAGTGGGGTCGGTTTCGCCACATCTCGAGCACCCGCCCAGGTTCCGCTTCTGCTCGAATACCCACGTTCGTAGCTCTCTGGTCGGCGGTGAGTGGTGCTCCCGTCGGTGGCAGTTCGCACAGAGAACGTCACACGTTTCGATCTCCGCTCGGAGCGCGTCTTTGCCGTAGCCATGGGTAACCATCGTCCCAACGTCCATCCCCTTTTCTCCGGGCTGCCTGTGGTGAAAGTCGAGACACGAACGATCGTCTTCGCCACACCGGACACAGCCACACTCTTCCTTATAGTCATTGAGCCACTTGCGAAGTCTCGCTCGCCGCCGCCGCGTCCGTTCGGCGTTCCACTCACGGTTTCGGTAATGCCACCGCTGGTCGACCGAGAGGTCCGACCAATCGACACTATCCGGGAGGTCCACATCGTCTGGTTCTGCCCCCACGCGGCTTCCCGTCGATGCATTCGTTTCCAACCCGGCCATCTCCTTCGCCGCGTTCCAGCCACCGAGCTGTCGGATGATTGTCGCTGAGGCAGGTGTCAGTCCCAGCGCCTCGTACGCGGCCTTCGTCGGGGACTCGTCCAACCGGTCGGCGGCCTCCCGAAGGGCGTCGATGCATTCGGGTTTGGGCGTCGCCATACCCCCGCTGGTCGGCCCCTAGTATAAAAACCAATCCGCGCAGCGGAAGTGACGCGTGGCAATCACACTATCTAGCGAGGAACCGACACCGACATACGGAATCCGCCGAGAGTGACGCCCATGTACGTCGGACGTTTCATCGTCGTCGCACCGGATCGCGCGGCCTATCGCGTCTCCTCGCGGTCGTTCCCGAACCGACAGGTCATCGAGCGAGACGAGGCGCTGACCGTCGCACCGACGCCGGATGCGCCGGAGACGGACAACCCCTACATCTCGTACAACTGCCTGCGAACGACCGAGGGCGGCGAGTTCGCCGTCATCGGGAACGGGACGCAGGTCGACCCTATCACGGAAAAGCTCGACCTCGGCTATCCGGCCCGCGACGCGCTGGTCGAACCCCTGCTGGCGCTGGATTACGAGAAAGACGACTACGACACGCCCCGAATCGCTGGCGTCGTCGGCGACGAGGAGAGCTACATCGGCATCGTTCGTCGGGATGCCCTGCTCGTCCACGCCGTCGAGGAGCCGACGCTGGTCGCCACCTACGAGAAGGACCGGCCGGAGGCGACCGACCTCGAAGCGACCGACCCCGGAGCGATGGCGCAGGAACTCTACGAGCGCGACCTCGAACACCCGGTCTGTGCGGCGGCGGTCGCCCGCACCGACGACGGCTTCGAGACCGGCTTTTATAACGGCGAATAACGGATCGACGGCGGCTGTCGGCCGTCGACGGCTACTCCTGCTGGAGCCGAATCCGGACGCTGTTGCCGCCCAGGTCGCTGTCCTCGAAGGCGAGTTCGCCACCCGAGCGGTCGACGATCCATTTGACGAGCCAGAGGCCGAGGCCGCTGCCGTGGTGTTTCGGCGTCACGTCGGCGTCGCCGGTGACGACGTTGCGCTCCATCGGCGGAATGGGCGGCGCGTCGTCGTCGACGATGATGTCGGCCCACCGGCCGCTCTCGCTGGGCTCGATGCGAACGCGGACGGTCGGTTCGTCCGCGGGGTTGTGTTCGAGGGCATTCTCGACGACGTTCTCGATGGCCAACTGGAGGCGCGGAATCGCCGACACGGTCATCGAATCGGGGATGTCGGTGTCGACGGTCGCCTCGGGGTGTGCGTTGCGGAGTCCCTCGACTGCGGCGCGGACGAGGGGCACACAATCCAGCGGCGCGGCGTCGGATCTGGGTGACTGTAACACGTCGTCGATCTGGGCTGCATCGCCCGCCAGACCGAGCAGTCGCTCGGCGCGCCCTTCGATGACCGTTGCCGTCCGGACGGCGTCCTCGTGTTCGCCGTCGAGGGATTCCAGTAACTGGGCGGCGTTGCCCTCGATGGTGTTGGCTTCGGTCCGCAGGTTGTGCCGCAGGACGCGGGTGACGACCTGCAGTTGGCGCTCCTTCCGGTTGATTTCGGTCAGGTCGGTGTAGACCGCGAAACCGTCCAGTCGCGAGGATTCGGAGGGGTAGGGAATCCCGCGATAGAGGAACTCCCGAAGGCCGTCGGTCGTCCGGCGTTGGACCCGCCGGTAGTTGATCGCACCCGAGGCGGTTCGGGAGTCGAGCGTGTCCGCCTCGTCGGCGAGCCACTCTGGGACGATGTGGTCGTTGAGCGGCGTATCGACCACGTCCTCACGGTCGTAGCCGAACAGTTCGACGAACGACTCGTTGACGCTCCTGATGACCGGCTCGTCGTCGACGAGTTCGAACGCGACGACGGCGTCCTGAATGTGCCCGACGAGATGTCGCAACCCCTCCGGTTCATCGACTGGGAACAACTCCGTCTCGGCGCCGTGTTCGTTGATGTGCATTTGTCTTAACAAACCTACTTTAGCTATCTATTTAGGCTGTTATCTGTCCCCAAGTGAAAAGAATACTGTACATATTCCTTTAGAAGTTTAATCTATATGTAGACGAACGTCCGGTGCGTCGTGGGACGGAAGTTGCCTTTATCCGCGGCCGGGTCGAACTGTCGGATGATGCTCGTCGGGGTTATCTCAGATATTCACGCCAACCGAATCGCCCTCCGTGAGGTGCTCGACGATATGCCCGACGTGGATACCTTGGTCTGTGCGGGCGATGTGGTGGGGTACAACCCGTGGCCGAGCGACTGCGTCGAGGCGATGCGCGACCGCGAGATCCCGACGATAATGGGCAACCACGACCGCTCGGTCGTCAACGGAGTCGGCTATCCCGGCAATCGGATGGCCGATGCCGGCGTTCGTCACGCCATCGACGAACTCGACGAGGAACAGCTGGATTGGCTCGGGTCGCTTCCCGAGGAGCGCACCTGCTTCGACGGCCGGATGAAGATCGTCCACGGCCATCCCGACGACCCCAACCGCTACACGTATCCGGGGTTGTTCTCCGAGGATATGCTCGACGACGAGGACGTGCTGGTGATGGGCCACACCCACGTCCAGGGCCACGAAACCTACGACGAGGGCATCGTCATGAATCCGGGAAGCGTCGGCCAACCGCGGGATAGCGACCCGCGTGCGGCCTACGCAGTCGTCGACCTCGATGAGCTGACCGTCGAGGAACGTCGCGTCGAGTACGATATCGAGGCGGTCATCGAAGCTATCGTGGATGCCGGCCTCCCGAAGGATACGGGGAAGCGTCTGCGGAAGGGGCGGTAGCGGAGGCGGATGAGAGTGAGCATACGCCGAGCGATAGCGAGGCGTTTCACCGCGCCGAACGCAGTGAGGCGCGGGACCGAGGCCTGACCGTCGGGAAGGCCGACGTGTCTTTTTCATCGAAGTGGTTCGAGCGTCGCCAGCGGAGACGCTCGTCATCCAGCGAATCGCCTTCGGCGATTCGCATGGATTTTTGCCGGTCGCTCGCGCCAGCGAGGCGACCGTGCAAAAAGTTCGGTTCGAAGCCCTTTTGCCGGATACCACCGCAAACCCGAGCATGGACCGGGATGCGGTCGTCGAAGCCGTCGTCGCGTTCGTGGGCGTCGCGTTGCTCGCGGGCATTATCATGTGGATCGGGACCGCCTATACGAACGATGGGCTGACCGGCAGCGGCGGCCTCGCCCTCGTCGGGGCCATCGGCTTCTTCATCGTCTTCATGTCGGTCGTCGGCCTCGGCCTCTCGCGGCGTTATTAGGCCCGCCAGTCGGTGACCCGGTCGTCCGGCGCCTGCTGGAGCCGTTTTCCGTAGTAGGACAGCGGATGCTGGATAGTCTCGCAGGTCTCGTCCTTGTCGACACAGTCGCCGTACTCGTCCATCACGGCACAGGAGGGCGGGGTCAGGGCGCTTCCTCCCTCGTCGTCGAGCCGTTCGACCTGTTCGCGAACGGTCCCGGCGGCTCCGTCGGTAACGTCACACAACTCGACGATGTCCCCGGCGTCGAGGCCGACGCTGACGAGGAAGGACACGAGCGCGAACCGGGAGTGGTCGGGGAGCGCCTCACCCTCCCGGACGCGGGTCAACAGCGCGCGCATGCAGGGCGGAAAGAGGCCGGGAACGACCGCCTCGAAGCCCATCGGCGGGTCGATATCCGAGATGGACCGCCGAATCGCGCCGAGTTCGTCGTCGAGCGGTTCACCGATCGGCTCGGGCACCGACAGCGGCAGCCCCTCGACGACGCGGTGGTGGATCGCCTCCCGGAGCAGGGTGTACAGTTCCGCGCGGGCGACGGGGACGCGGCCGGCGTCGAGCGGGCGGCCGACGAGGCGCCAGCGGTCGTCGTCGAGGTCGCCGGCGAGTTCGAGATAGGCCGTCACTTCGACGCTGAAGCGGCCGTCGCCGGTCGGCTCGATGCGTCCCGAGAGGCCGAAATCGGCGAGCAGTCGCTCCAGCGTCAGCCGCTGGTCGGCGGTGCTTTTGAGTTCGATGTCGGCCTCGAAATCCTCGACGAACCGCTCGCGGGCCGTCGCGGCCTCGGCGGCAGCGTACTTCTCGGTTGCCCCCGGCACGTCGAGCAGCGACACGAGGACGCGGGCGACCGGATAGGAGAGCAGTTCCGCGCGGTCGCTCCAGAGTTGCGGCTCCTCGGCTTCCGTGGTTCCCTCCAACAGCGCGCGCTGGACGCGCTCGTGGCCGCGTTCGACCGCCGGCCCGCCACGCTGGACGAGCGCGGCGAGGTCGACGTCGGCGGCCTCGACCGCATCGCGAGAGGCGTCGAGGAAGGGATAGCGAGCGTGGAGCCGCTCCATACCCACGCGTATCCGGGCGGTGCCGATAAACGCACCGACCCGAACTCTGGTGTGTGGTATGTTTTGATTTATAAATGGTGGTTGATGACTTCCTGACCACAAACAGCCGGAAAGCCCTCGGCCCGCTGGCGGTCGCTAAGCAGGATATCCTCGCTTCGCTCGGATAGTGCCTGCTTAGCGACTCCCCTCCGGCGCCACCGGGCCTCGCCCTTTCAGTCCGCCAGGACAGCGACCGCACCACGAACCTCCCCAACCGACTCCCTCGCTTCGCTCGGTCGTCCCTCGCGCGCTGGCTGGCCGGACCACCGCTCGCGGTGCGCTCGCGGCGGTCGGCCAGCGCGCGCCATTTATAAATAAACACTCGGCCGGGAGCGAGTGGTCGCCCTCGGCGACCCTCGCGACCCGGGGAAAGGCAGGTGCGGTTGCGGTCCTGGTGGAATCGAAGGGCGAGGGCGGGTACGGGAAGCACGACCCCTCAAGCACCGAAGCGAGCGCAGCGAGCGAGGCGCGCAGAGTGGGTCGCGCGACCGTAGCCGCCCGAGGGCTTCGGGTGTGATTGCGGTCCCTTTTAAGCAGCGGTCCTCGAAACCAGTGAGTCGACACGCCTATACTGGCGCCCGCCCACCCGATGAATATCCGTGCGTCTCAGGTATCGCTGTCCGGGGTGTCGGACGACGAGCAACCTCCAC
>NZ_JAZKTR010000153.1:0-5826 GCF_036625485.1 Natronomonas sp.
GCTCTCTCGTCATTGCGGGAAATCGAAGATTTCCCGCTTGCAGTCAGAATCCTCCGGATTCTGACGACATCACGAAAGGCACGAAGCGCCTTTCGAACGACAGCGACATATCCTCACTTCGTTCGGATAGGGGCCGCTGAGGCGACTAAAATGAACGCCAGCCGACTTCGCCCTTCGATTCCACCAGGACAGCACCGCAACCGCAGCCACATACCTCCCCAGCCGACTCCTTCACCCTCGCTTCGCTCGGGTTCAGTCGTCCCTCGCGCGCTGGCACCCGACCGCCGCTCGCGGGCTCACGGGTCGCTGCGCTCCCCGTTCGCCATCGAGGGTTCCCTTCGGTCACCCTCGCAACCTCGCGGCGGTCGGCCAGCACGCGCCATTTAAATATCCCAACGGCCGGGAACGAGTGGTCGCCGCCTCGCGCGGCGACCCTCGTAATCCGGGGAAGGGCAGGGCTGTGCAGTTACCTGGCGGACTGAAAGGGCGAGGTGTGGAGGCGTTCAATTTAGTCGCTAATCGGGCCCTATCCGAGCGAGCAACGCGAGCGAGGATATCCCGATTAGCGACCGCCTCCGCACCGAGGGCTTTCTGGGCCGTTGCGGTCAAACAGTCGCCGCGCTCGGTTTATAAATCGGAGAATTCAGAGCCAGCGAAGTTACCTAGTGCTCGTCGCGCAGTTCGATCTCTGCGACCAGCTCGTAGGGGTCCTTCCCCTTCCGAATCGCATCGAGCATCGCGAAGGCCTCGTCGGGTTCGAGGAAGTGCTCGGTGACGGCCCGACCGATGGGCGTCGGCTCGAAGCCGTCGATGAAGTCGTACTCCAGCAGTTTCCCGACGGCGTGTTTCGTCGGCACCTCGCCGACCATGCGGTCGTTGAGGCGTTTGGCGCCCTTGCCAGCGACGGTGATGTTGGCCAGCGTCTCCTCGATGGCCGAGGTTTCGTCGTAGCGGGTGATGACCGGCTCCATCTCGCCCTTGAGGAGTTTGAAGGCCACCTCGTCCTCGCTCATCTCCATCGAGTTGTGGTAGGTGGCGTCCGGTTCGACCAGCATGTACATCGTCCCCTGGTCGTGGTAGTCGGGCCGGCCCGCACGCCCGAGCATCTGCTCGAACTCCTGGACGTTGAGCCACTCGATGCCCATCGCCAGCGAGTCGAAGACGACCTGCGAGGCCGGGAAGTCGACACCCGCGGCGAGTGCGGCCGTCGTGACGACCGCCGCGAGGTCCTGATTGCCGAACTGGCGTTCGACCTTCTTCCGGCGGCCGTAATCGAGGCCGGCGTGGTACGGCGCCGAGTCGTATTCGAGTTTCCGCGAGATCTCGTGACAGCGCCGTCGGGAGTTCGTGAAGATGATGGTCTGGCCGCGATAGCCCATCGAGGATTTCGAGTCGAAGGCGCGTTTGACCAGTTTGTTCTCGATGTCGAGTTTCTCCTGGCCGTCGGCGAAGGTGACGTGGCGTTCGATGGGCACCGGCCGCTCCTCGAACTCGATGCATTTGGCGCCGAGTTTGCTGGCGAGTTCGCCGGGGTTGCCGACCGTCGCCGAGAGGTAGACCCACTGCGTATCGCAGCGGTTCGTCTCGCAGTAGTGCTTGAGGCGGGAGATGAGGCCGTCGAGGCGGTGGCCGCGGCCCTCCTCGCCGAGGTTGTGGACCTCGTCGATGACGACGGTGCCGATATCGCCCATGTCCTTGCCCGTCCGGAGGGCGTGGTCGATGCCCTCGTAGGTGCCGACGATGACGTCGGCGTTGGGGTCGAAGCGGTTGCCGTCGTCGCGGATGCGCGAGGAGCCGACCCGAATCGAAACGTCGAGCAGGTCGCCGTAATCGTCCTCGAAGTCCTCGTGTTTCTGGTTCGCAAGCGCGACCAGCGGCACGAGAAAGAGCATCTTCCCTTCGCCTTTCAGCGCGCGGTCGATGCCCGCCAGTTCGCCGACGAGCGTCTTCCCGGTCGCCGTCGCGGAGACGACCAGCTGGTCGTCGCCGTCCAGCAGGCCGTTCTCGACGGCCAGACTCTGGACCGGCAGGAGTTCGTCGAACTTCTGGAGTTGCGATTTCAGGTCGCCGTGGACGTCGAGGTCGCGCGTCGAGACGAGGTCGATATCGTCGGTCGTGGCGCTGATCTCGTCGAACTTCGTGAGTTCGGGGTCGAGTTGTCCCGACAGCAGGTTCTTGACGCGTTCGAGGTCGCCGACCTCCAAGAGGAGGTCCTCAAGTCGGTCCCGGGCGCCCGACCGGAGGCCGCGGTAGTTGGCCTCCCGTTCGAGTTCGCGGCGGGCACAGTCCGGACAGATGTGCTCGTCGTCGGCCTCGATGGCCGTCTCGGAGGTCAGCGGCGAGTACCGCCCCTTGCCGGCACAGTACCGGCAGGTTCGGACCTGCTTGGCGTCGAGTTGGTAGCCGTCGAGCATCTCTTCGAGGTCCCGCCGTCCCTCGCGGGAGGTCTGCTCGGAGATACGGATGCGGCGGGCGCGGCGAGCCATCTCGACGAACTGTTCGGGTCGTCGCGGCACCTCGTCGTCGCCGTCCTTGACGCGGAAGCGGCCGGGTCGCGGGCCGGCACTCGTCTCCTTGAGTTCGAGTCGCCCGCGGAGCAGTCGCTCGCCATCGCGGCGGACGACGACGGTGTACTCGTCGCGACCCTCGTGGAGAAAGAGGGTATCGACGTCGGCGACCTGCTGTGACACTGAGCGTCTGTAGTGTATCCGGGTATTTCAGTCGTCCGGGATCGGTGTGGACGGATGCCACACCCAGCGGGGCCGTCTTATAAGACGGTGCGTGTGTTAGGTTAGCACACTGTCCTCCGCGTCCCGTCGCGTATCGGGGAGGACACCAACAGGAGGGGACCACGATGGCAACGTACATTCACCTGATGGAACTCGGCGAGGAGAGTCTCGAAACGATGGAGAAAAGCCCGGACCGACGGCAGGCCGCACGGGAGATGGTCGCCGAGTACGGCGGCGAGTTGCGGGACATGTACTACACGTTCGGCCGACACGACGTGGTCGCCGTCGCCGAATACCCGGACGACGGCGCGGCCGCACGCGCCGCGATCCGGTTCCGCGGCGAGGGCAACACGAACGTCGAGACCCTACCCGCCTTCACCGAAGACGAGTGGGACGAACAGGTCGTCGCGGAGATGGAATAGCCGGAATCTGGCCGGCACGCCGCTATTCGACCAGCTCGATGCTATCGTCGCCGGTCGGCACCGCACAGATGAAAGAGCCTTGCTGGTCGCTCTCGTTGCGGTACCAGTGGACCGTCCCCGCCGGGATGTGCAGGGAATCGCCCGCCGAGACGGTGTGTTCCTCGTCGTCGATACCCACGACGTACCCGCCTTCCAGAACGTACTGCTCGTGTTCGATGTCGTTGGTGTGTTTCGGCACCTCGGCGCCGGCGTCGAGGACGAACCGGCGGATGGCGAGGTTCGGCGCACCGTGTTCGGCACCGACGAGGACGCCCTTCTGGAGCCCGTCGGCGGCGTCGACGGACTCGTAGTCGATCTCGTCGGCGCGGCGGATCAGCGGTCGGGAGTCGGATGCTGTCATGCACTCACCTACGACACCGACAACTACGAAACTCCCGGTCTGCACCCCGGCCGACCCAGTCGGGGTTTAAATTATCGGGGACCGTAGCGGGGGCCATGAAGGGATTTCGCATCGGGAGCGCCTTCGGTATCCCGATACGGTTGGATCTGACCTTTCTGCTCATACTGCCGGTGTTCGCCTACATCATCGGCGCGCAGATGGGCGAGTTGGTCGTCCTTCTCAACGACTCGATCGGCCTCGGTATCGAACCCGACGCGCTGACCGGGTCGGGACTCGCCCGCTACGGCATCGGCACCGTCGTCGCCGTCGGCCTGTTCGTCTGCGTCATCGCCCACGAGTTCGGCCACTCGCTCGTCGCTCGCCGCTACGACGTCCCCATCCAGTCCATCACGCTGTGGCTGCTCGGCGGCGTCGCCCAGATGGAAGAGATTCCCGAAGACTGGAAGAAGGAGTTCAACATCGCCATCGCCGGACCCATCGTCTCGGTGCTCGTCGGCGGCCTCTCCTACGTCGCCTTCCTGCTCGTTCCGGCAGACGGCTTCCTGCTGGAGGCCACTCGCTTTACGCTCGCGTACCTCGCCATCATGAACGTCGTGCTGGCCGGCTTCAACCTGCTTCCGGGCTTCCCGATGGACGGCGGGCGTATCCTCCGGGCGCTTCTGGCTCGCGACCGGCCGCACGCACAGGCCACCCAGCAGGCCGCGAAGGTCGGCCAGGCGTTCGCCGTCATGCTCGGGCTTTTCGGCCTGCTCGCGGGGTTCAACATCTTCCTCATCATCCTCGCGTTCTTCATCTACATCGCCGCCGCCTCCGAATCCAAGCGGACGGTCATGAACGCCGCCTTCGAGGGCGTCACCGTCGGCGACGTGATGACGCCGAGAGAACGCCTCGATGTGGTCTCACCGACGACCACCGTCGCCGAGTTCATGGACCGGATGTTCCGGGAACGTCACACCGGCTATCCCGTCGTCGAACGCGGGGCGGGAACCACCTCGAACGGCGCGAGCGGCGACCGGGCGCAAGCGGGCGACCGACCGGTCGGCGTCGTCACCCTCTCGGACGCACGGGGCATCAACGATGTCGAACGCGACGCCTATCGCGTCGAGGACGTGATGAGCAGCGACCTCCGGACGGTCACCTCGGAGACCCCGGTGATAGACGCCTTCGAGATCATGCAACGCGAGGACATCGGCCGCCTGCTCGTCGTCGACGACGACGGTACCCTCGTCGGACTCGTCTCTCGAACCGACGTGATGACGGCGCTGGAGATCGTCAAATCCGGCGGTCAGCCGGGAAGCAGCCGGCTCGGCAACGAGGCCGGAGCGACCGTCGAAACGCTGGAACGAGAGCGCACGTAACCCGGCTAGATCTCGCGGCGGTAACCGCACTCGCGGCACTCCCAGACTCCGTCCTCGATCTTCTCGAACTGGGATTTCTGGAACGACCCGCCGAGGCTGTTCGCACAGTCCGAGTTCGGACACCGATCCGATGGCGGTCTCATATGTTACCAACTATCAGTGTGCGTCGGCATATAATCCCCCGTCGCAGGCTCATGACAGCCCCCTTCTCAGGTCATTCCGCGCGGTCGACGTTCGCCGAGAGCCACGTCTCGGCCTCGTCGAGGGCGGCGGTATCCGCCGACGTGAGCTTCAGTCGATTGTGGCCCGATTCCTGTTCCGGATAACAGCCGACGGTGACGTCGAATCGCCTGTGTACCTCGTCGAGTCGGCCGAGGAGGCTGGCTTCGGGTTCGGAGGTGTAGACGAACCTCGATTCAACGTCCCCGGAGAACTCGGCTTCGACCGCCTCGAACATCCGCTTCATCTCCGAGGGAATCCCGGGGAAGACGTAGACGTTCTCGACGACACAGCCCGGCGAGAGTCCCGCGTGATTGATAAGCGGCCGGGACCCCTCCGGCAGGGTCGCCTCCGCCGCCGCGTCGACGTCGAGGTCCGGGTACTCGTCCGCGATGGCCTCCAGCGTCCGCTCGACGTCGGCCAGCGCGAGATCGTCGACGGCGAGTCCGCGGTCGAACGCGGCTGCGACAGCGTCCATCGTCAGGTCGTCCGGCGTTCGTCCGAGTCCACCCGTCACGATGACCGCATCGAAGGCATCGCTGTACCGCCGGACCGCCTCGACGATAACCGATTCGTCGTCAGGGACGGTCAGGATCCGTTCGACCGAGACGCCGCGCTCGGTCAGCCGTGTCGCCAGCCACGTCGCGTTCGTGTTCTCGGTGTCGCCGGCCAGCAGTTCGTCACCGACCGTCAGAAGT
>NZ_JAZKTR010000011.1:0-27898 GCF_036625485.1 Natronomonas sp.
GAGGCCTACAACCTCGTGGTCGACGCCGAGACGGTCGTCGACCGACTGACGTGAACACGGGCCGGGAGACTCGATACTGACGACGGTGGCAGGTTCGGCGAGGGAGGTTACTCGGAGCGTGGAAGCCGGATTTCGAGAGTTCCGTCGTCGGGGTCGGGGTCGAGGTTGCCACCGGCCCGTTTGACCGCCCACTCGAGACACCAGAGCGACAGCCCCTCGGCATGCTTCAGGGGCGTCTCCTCCTCGTTTTCGATGGCCTGGATGTCCAACTCCGGAAGGCCCTCACCGTCGTCGGCTATGACGATGGTCACGTGCGTACGTCCCGCTTCGTCTGGGGCTTCATCCTCCGTTACGGTGACATCGACGGTGATCGGGTCGCTGTTCGACGTGAGTATCTCCTCGATGACGTCGGCTATCGCTGTCGGAAGCGAGGACGGGCCTGTAATCGTCGTGTCACCACCGTCGGCGACGGTGAGTGTGATGTTCGCGTTCGGAACGGCGTCTTCCACGCGCTCGACCGACGCTTCCAGACAGTCCCTCACCTCGAAGGTGGTCGTGTCCGCTGGGTCTTCGACCGATAACTGTCTGATGCGCTGCGTGCGGTTCGATATCTCGACCAGCCCCCATGCCGTCTCCTCTATCGTCTTCAATTCCTGCCTGAACCGATCATCGTCGATGTGCCGGCGGATGTCTGCTGCTCGACCGGCGATGATGTTGACGTCGTTGCGGACGTTGTGTCGAAGGATCCGATTCAGTACGCTCACCATCGAAGAGCGTTCTTCGAGCGCCGCGTTCGATGCCTCCAGTTTGGCTCTCGCCGTGCGTAGCTCGGAGATCTGTTGAAGGACGAAATACGATGCCACGCCCGCCAGTAGGTTCGCACTCGATTCGAACGCCTCTGCCGACGGAGAGGTCGTCTGATAGTACGTCCCGGAACCGAACTGGCCGACCTCGGTCAGCTGGTGGAGCAGCATCATCGAAAGCAACGCGACCAGGAGAACCGGACGTTTGTCGTTGAATTCGTAGGCCTTGAACGAACTGTAGACGATAACGGCCCCCAGCACACAGATCGGACCGATGGTAAAGACGCCGAATTCGAGTCCAGTAGCCATCGATGAATCGTAGTACACCCCTCGGTCGCGCGTCCCCGACCGGTGAACGTCTGAGTAACACAGTTCGGGCCCAGTTATATATTTTTAGTGACGACGAACGATGCCGACGCTCGATATATAAGCGAGCCCCGTCGAAACGGGGACTACCGTCTGCCGTCCGTCACGGCGATCTCTCCCGAGAGCAACTGCGCGGACGGGGGAGCGAGCGTGATACCCTCCTCGTCGAATCGACGTTTCATCAACCGGCGGAAGTCGGAGCGGACGATGCGCATGTCGGTGTTGCTGGGGTCCCCGATCCAGAACTCGGCCTGAACTGTAATCGCGTTCTCCCCGAGGTCAACGATACGTGTGTTCGGGGCTGGGTCATCGAGAGCCGGCTCGTAGTCGGTGGCGAGTTGTTGGAGTTCCATCAGGGCCCGCTCGGTGTCCTCATAATAAGCGACGTACACCTGCTCGGTGACCCGGTATCTGTTCCGACCGTAGGGACGGTTGATCGCGCTCTTCGTGAGTTCGGTATTCGGAACGGAGATGCTTTCGTTGTTCGGCGTCCGGACCCGGGTGACACGAAAGTCCACCTCTTCGATGGTGCCGCGACCGCCCGACCACTCTATCCAGTCGCCGACGTTGAAGTCCGGGTCGGCGACGAGGAAAATTCCACTGATGAGCGACCCGAACACCTGCTGTCCGGCGATACCGAGGGCGAACGTGATGGCCGCGATGATGACTGCTGACTCCGAGAGGACCCGTCCGTAGCCAGCGGCGATTATGCCCGTGAGGGTCGCGAATCCGATCAGAACCACCCGAAGGTACGTCTTCGTTGCCGTCTCTATCGTGGGGTTGTTTCGATTACGCGACCTGACGACCCGGGTGACGAACGGAACGAGGAAGACCTGTCCAAACAGATAGATGACCACGAACCCCACGACGAACCAGAACAGTTCAGAGAACACCTGTTCGTACGCCGCTAGTACGTCCGTCAGCCATCTCGGCGGAGAAATCTGACCGAACATACGGTATATGAACGGCGTCCGGTTAAAAATCCCAATCGCCGGGCTCCGGCTATTCGACGTGGAATCGGAATCAGCAGCGAAATACT
This sequence comes from Natronomonas sp., assembly GCF_036625485.1. Taxonomy (GTDB): domain Archaea; phylum Halobacteriota; class Halobacteria; order Halobacteriales; family Haloarculaceae; genus Natronomonas. The sequence continues at coordinate 2,209 of NZ_JAZKTR010000011.1, forward strand.
GTCCCGCTGTAGGCCCCCATCGGCTGCTGCACGCCGAGAGAAGAGGGCGATGAACTTTTGCGAGGGCCGTCCCCACGAACGATATGGACATCCTTCTCACGAACGACGACGGCATCGACGCGCCCGGTATTCGGGCCCTCTACGAGGAACTCGATGCCGTCGCCGACGTGGCCGTACTGGCGCCAGCGACCGACCAGAGTGCCGTCGGGCGCCAACACTCCAAGCACGTCGAACTTCGCGAACACGAACTCGGGTACGCCGTCGAAGGAACGCCGACCGACTGCGTCATCGCCGGTATCGGCGCGCTGGACCTCGACCCCGATGTCGTCGTCGCCGGCGTTAACGCCGGCGCGAACCTCGGTGAGTACGTCCTCGGGCGCTCCGGGACCGTCTCCGCGGCCGTCGAGGCGGCCTTCTTCGGCGTGCCTGCCATCGCCGCCTCCGTCTACTTTCCGGTCGGCGACATCTCCTTCCAGGATTTCGAGGCCGAGACCGCCGATTTCGAAGAGGCAGCCCGTGCCGTCCGATATCTCCTCGAACACGCATCGAACGTCGGCGTCTTCGAGGATGCGGACTACCTCAACGTCAACGCGCCGCTGCCGTCGGAGGAGGGACGCGCCGACATGGAGATCACCCGGCCCTCCCACGTCTACCAGATGGATGCCGAACGCGACGGCGAAACCGTCACCATCAACGACCACATCTGGGAGCGGATGGCCGAAGGCGACATCCCCGACCCGATGGGCAGCGACCGCCGGGCAGTCGTCGAGGGCCGGGTCAGCGTCTCGCCGCTGACCGCGCCGCATACGACCACACACCACGAAGCGCTCGACGGGCTCGCCGAAACCTACTCGGACTGATCCGTCGACGGCGCCGAGCGGCTTCCGGGACGGTCGCCTCCGTCTTTCAGGCGGGCATGTTCCATTCGCCGGAGCGTGATACGGAGCGTCACGCTCGGATAAGATACTCAAACCACGACCCCGTGGCCCGAGGCATGACCGAGCAGGCCGCTATCGAACAGGTGGAGACCCCTGTGACCGCCGACGACATCGCCGACGACCTGCGGTCCCTCGGGGTCACTCCCGGTGAGACGCTCATCGTCCATTCCTCGGTGAGCGCGCTGGGATGGGTCGCCGGCCAACAGCAGGCCGTCGTCGAGGGGCTTCAACGGGCCGTCACCGAGGCGGGAACGCTCGTCGTCCCGACCCATAGCCCCCAGTTCAGCGATTGCGAGAGATGGTCGAATCCGCCGGTTCCCGACGCGTGGGTCGAGGAGATGCCGGAGCGCATGCCGCCGTTCCGACCGGCGGCAACGCCGTCCCGTGGCGTCGGTGCCGTCCCGGAGTGCTTCCGGACGTATCCGGATACGGTCCGAAGCCGACATCCCGAATACTCCTTTGCGGCGTGGGGCGCCGACGCCGAGGCTATCGTCGCCGACCACAGGTACGATAACGGCCTCGGCGATGGATCACCGCTGGCGGAGGTCTACGACCGTTCGGGCCGTGTCCTCCTTTTGGGTGTCGGCCACAGCGTCAACACGTCGCTGCATCTCGCCGAGCATCGTGCCGACTACGAGACGGACCAGGTCTACCATCGGGCGCCCGTCATCGAGGACGGCGAGCGCGTCATGGTCGAATACGAGGATATAGCCGGGGATACAACGGACTTCGAAGACGTCGGCGCGGCCTTCGAATCGGAGGTCGGTATCACCGAAGGAACCGTCGGTGCCGGCGATGCGAAACTCCTCGACCAACCCGATCTCGTCGACTTTGCCGTCGAGTGGTTCGAGGCGAATCGATAGAGCGGGCCGACGTCGGCCCACGAAACCGAGCCATCCGTGCCCCATCCGTGAGGTAGAACTAAGAACCCGGCGTGGGAATTTTCCACACATGTCTAGAGGGACGAAGGTACTCATCGTCGACGATGAGGCCGCGCTCGCGAACCTCTATGCGGCGTGGCTGGAGCAGGACTGGAACGTCGAAACCGCATACGGCGGGCAGGAAGCCCTCGAGATGGTGGGTCCCGAGACGGATGTCGTCCTTCTCGACAGGCGGATGCCGGACGTCTCCGGCGACGAGGTCCTCGAAGAGATCAGAGACCGCGGCCTCGACTGCCGCGTGGCGATGGTGACCGCCGTCGACCCCGAGTTCGACATCCTCGATATGCCGTTCGACGCCTATCTCTCGAAGCCGGTCCCCCGGGAGGAACTCACCGCCACCGTCGAGCGACTCGATGCCCTCTCGGAGTACGAAGACGCCTTCCAGCGACATTTCGCGCTCGTCTCCAAGCGTGCCGCCCTCGAATCCGAACACCCCCGAACCGAACTCCAGTCCAACGAGGAGTACGAAGAACTGCTGGAGGATATCGAAGCGGTGGAAGCCGACCTCGACGAACTCACCGAGGACTTCGATGCAGCGGATTTCGACGCGCTTCTCTCCGATATCTGAAGCGAGGGTGAGCGAACGGTACCTGCCAGCCTTCGGCTTCCGACTCCCGGACCCGACGCCCACGCGGAACTTCCGGAAGGCCCGCTTCAGTTCGCCCTTTCGACCATACCATCACAATATACGGCGATGTCCACGCATCCTTGGATATCTGACCACATAATAACAATTCGAGGCTAGAATCGTGCTTTACTCTAACGTGGAAGTATTCATATGCGAACCCTTAAGCGTGTAGTCGGCCTATATATATTCGTAATGGCAAACGGTACTGTTGATTTCTTCAACGACACTGGCGGTTACGGCTTTATCGAGACTGAGGACTCCGACGAGGACGTTTTCTTCCACATGGAGGACGTTGGCGGCGAGGACCTTACCGAAGGCACCGAGATCGAGTTCGACATCGAGGACGCCCCCAAGGGACCCCGCGCGTCGAACGTCGTTCGCGCATAACTCACTACCGACGTCGTAAGGTAGCCGAATTTTCGATTTTTCGAAACGCCGCGCCCGTAGCGCTTTGCTCGACGAACCGCCGGGTCGCGATCCAGACACGAACCCAATCATGAACGGAACACACCTATGAAACCACGTCGCGTCGACTACCTGACCGACTTCGCCTACGGAGTGACCATCTTCATCTCCGTCATCCTCATCATCGTCGTCCGAAACGACATCGGTATCGCGTTCGGCCTCGGTGTACTCATCTCCTATGCGATCCACGTCGGATGGAAGATGGCACGCTTCGACCCCCAATGGATGACCGAAGAGGTCGCCGAGAACGTCGAAGAGACCCTCAGCGAGGACATAGATAAGGTCATCGACCGACTCGAAACGGTCAACGAACGCGTCGACCGCCGGCCCCGAACGGACGAGATACAAGAAGCCGTCGACGATATGCCCGACGAAGGCGCGTCCGTCGACGATATCGACGGTCGGCCCACTGCAGAAGCGACCTTCGAAGACTGACGACCCGCGTCGGGATTCGAACGTCAAATCCTTGGCAACGTGATTCGAGGGTGACGTATGAACGGGCTGGAGATAGCGATTCGCCTGATTGCAGGGGGGTTACTCATCTTGGCGAACGGGTTCTTCGTCGCCATCGAGTTCGCGTTGACACGGGTCCGACAATATTCGGAATCGGAGTTCGATACGGCTGGACTACGGCGAGCGTGGGAGATGACCGACGACCTCGAGATCTATCTCACCAGCTGTCAGGTCGGCATCTCCGCGACGAGCATCGCCGTCGGGATCGTCGCCGAGCCGGCCTTAGCCACGCTCATCGAGCCCGTCTTCGAGAACACGCTGCTCGCGTCGGTTGGCGCAGGAGCCGTCATCGGCTTTCTCGTCATCAATCTGCTCCATCTGACACACGGAGAACAGACGCCGACGTATCTGGGCGTCGAGCGAACGAAGTTCGTCGCTCGCTACGGCGCGACACCGCTGTACTGGTTCGCGAAACTGCTCTGGCCGGTCATCTGGATCGGGGACATCGTCGCCAAGTGGACGCTTCGGCTCTTCGGCATCGAGATGACCGGCGCATGGCTCGAAACCGAAACCGACCGAATCGAATCACGAGCCGAACTACGCCATCGGCTTGGGTCGACGCTCGAACAGAGCGATCTCGCCGACGAACGAAAAGGAGAGATCATCAACGCCTTCACCGTCGGGGGACAGCCGATAAGCGAGGTGATGACACCCCGTGAGGATATCGTGTTCCTCTCGACGAACGCCTCCGTCGAGACCAACCTCGAACGCATCGGGAACAGCCCACACACGCGGTTCCCACTGATCGGTAAGGTCCCGGAGGATTTTCGCGGTATCGTCTACGTACCCGCGGTCATCCACCACCTCAACGAACTCGAAGGTGACGGGGCCACCTTCGAGGATCTCGCTGCAGACCCGATGACTATCCCGAAGGACACGTACATCAGCGAAGCCGTCGACCGATTTCAGGAGCACCACCAAGAACTCGCCCTCGTTCGCGACCCCGCCGAAAGCGATGTCGTGGGGTTGGTCACCGCGACGGATGCCCTTGAAGCGGTGATGGGTGAGATCGAGGACCCACTGGATATCGAACTCGAAGAGCGGCTCGACGAACTAGAGTAGGGTAGCGACGTCCGATCGTTTCTCGCCCCCAAAATCCTTTACCGAAACGACAGAACGACTGGACACAGAGTCGATGCCTCCGACGATCGCCGTCGCACACTATCCCGAAGGGGCGGGACACGCGACACGGATGCTGGCTATCGCGAATGCTATCGAAAACGGCGGTGGATCGGTCCGGATGGCAGGCAGTGGAGCTGGTACCGAATTCATCGCGCTCAACGGGTACGACGAGTACGACCCGACGAATTTCTTCAACCACAACCAGAACATCGCACCGTCAGCAACCGCCCAGACCGACGGCGGGGCCGGTACCGATGAGTGAGCTCGAAAGTGAATCAGTGGAGGTTCTGCGGCGGTAGCTATCGAGTTATCGTGCAATTCGACGAGACGAGAGGTTCGTACAGATCAGCGGAGTAGGGCACCGGTCGTCAATCTACGGCGGGTTTCCCTGAACAGAGATGCGAATCGGTCGATGCAGGGTATCTATTTAGTAGACAGAGATGGCCCGAAACCTGGTGGATTTGAATTCCCAACGTCGGACTACTCGCAGAGCGGAGTCTCTAAACGCCCCCTCTAGGTGTGTTACCACAAGTTATAGGATTCTGCCGAAGCTAATATGAAGGACATCTCAGCGAACGGGGGGTCTTTCAATGCCACACAGTATCTGCACATCAGACGCGGGCGGGGAGTTGCCGTACTTTCAGCGTCTCTGGCGGACGTTGTTGGCTCCGAATATCGATCCACAAACCAGACTCGAACAACTGTTCGACCACGAAACCACCGAATTCGACCTGGATTACGCGTTTCTGTCCTATATCGACCTCGAACGCGAGACGGAACGCTTCGACATCGTCCACGGCTCCCACGAACGTCTAAATCCGGGAACCACCGTCCCACTCTCCAAGACCTACTGTCGGAAAACCATCACGGACCCGGAGGGAACACTGGCCGTCAGTGATGCCCTCGCTGAAGGGTGGGCAGACGATCCAGCATATGAAACATTCGAGCTCGGGAGTTACCTCGGGACGACCATCTCGGTCGACGGCGAACTCTATGGCACGCTCTGTTTTGCGAACACCGCCGCCCGTGATGACCCAATCAGGGACGAAGAAAAAACCCTCATCGAGATGCACGGCCAGTGGGTAGCGTACACGTTGGAGCTCTGGGGCAGGCTGCCGACTCGGGGGACACGTCTCGACACGGTCGAGGGCCGCACCGTTTCTTCGGACGCCATCGACTCGATGATGGACGCACTCAGACGTCGCCCACGGCGCGAGATTCTCATAGCGCTATTAGAGGACACCACCGAGATCAGTATCGCCACCCTTGAACGACATATAAACGACGAGAACGCCGGAGTCCGGCTGCTCCATACTGATTTACCCAAATTAGCTAACGCCGGATACATCGAGTGGGACAAAAAGTCAGAGACCATCTCTGAGGGGCCGACGTTCTCCGAGGTGGAACCACTCGTTCAACTGCTGAAGGAGTATGATTCGGCATTCTCCGGGTAAAAGCGCCAATTCGACCGAAGATGTATTCCTGGCCTGTTTGCACGTCGGGTGAGAGGCCAGAAAGTGCATTCAACCCGTAAATGAGATATCTGCCCCCAGATCAGTCTCATGTCTATTATTTAAACCACCGCGAGGACTTTCTAGAGGCACTCGATACGCACGCCCGTTCTTGCGGCTGTTTCAGTTCGATCCTGAATGAAGAAACTGCGCTACTAACTACAGATAGGGATTACTCGCTCCACGGTTCGTCGACGCTTTCGCCGAACAACTCCCGCATCAGCACGACCACGCTCTCGGGCGGGAACTGCCCGTGTTCGGTGACGATGGCGTCGACATGGCGGGGCGGCGTCACGTCGAAGGCCGGGTTCGCCACGTCGATATCGCCCACCTCCTCACGCGTTTCGTCGTCGATGACCTCCTCGGCGGCCCGCTCTTCGATTTCGACGGCAGCGCCCGTCAGCGTCCTTGGATGGAGTTTGATGGACTGGGCGGCGACCATGACGGGGACGCCACGGTCCCGGGCCGAGACGGCAAGGCCTGCGGTGCCGATCTTGTTGACGACGCTGCCGTCGGCGGCGATGCTGTCGGCGCCGACCAGCAGGTGGTCGGCGTCGTCCAGAAACCGATGGGCGGCGTTGTCGACGATGAGCGTGACGGGCACACCCAGTTCCGAGAGCCGTTCGGCGGTGATGTGGCCCTGATTGCGCGGGCGCGTCTCCTTGACGATGGCTTCGATGTCCCTCCCGTCCTCGACGGCGGCCTCGACACAGGCCAGCGCGTCCGTCGAGTGACAGTGGGTCATCACCACGTCGCCGTCCTTGAGTCGGCCGGCGCCGATGCGACCGAGACGGTCCTGAGCGGCGTCGAGGTCGGCCCGGAACCGGGCGACGCTCCGTTCGACGGACCGCTCCAGTTCCGCGACGGTGTCGCCCTCCATCTCCGTGAGGACGTATCGGAGCGCGTTCGGGAGGCTGACTGCCGTCGGGCGCGTATCGTGGAGTCGGCGTGCCGCGGCGCGCATCTCCGCCCGGAACGCCTCGGGCGTCTCGGCGTCGGAGTCGGCAGCCTGTGCCTCGAGGGCAGCCGCTGCGGCGTCGGCGATAGCCGCCGCACCGCGGACCTCCATTGCCGCGATGTCCTCGGCGGTCCGTTCGAGTTCGGGATGAAGCCCCGAGGTATATTCCATGTGCCACCTTGGCACGGCACGGGCAAAAGCCCCGCGCCCGTCGGGATTTATAATGTCCGCTCGTGAGAGTTCGATATGGACCGCACCGAGTTCGCCGCGCGTATCGACCACACCGTTCTCGGACCGGAGACGACGTGGAACGACGTCGAAACGGTCCTCGATGCCGCGGCCGAGCACGGGATGAACGCCTGTATTCCGCCGTGCTACGTCGCCGAGGCGACCGAGTACGCGCCGGACGTCACCGTCGTCACGGTCTGTGCCTTCCCCCATGGACAGGAGGCACCGAAAGCCAAGGAGAGCGAAGCCGAACGCGCGTGGAACGACGGGGCCGACGAGGTCGACGTCGTCCTCAACGTCGGCCGCCTCCACGAGGGCGACGACGACGCCATCGCGGGGGAACTCGAACAGGTGGTCGCGGCGGTACCCATCCCCGTCAAGGTCATCGTCGAGGCGCCGCTGCTTTCGGTCGGGAAACTCCGGACTGCCTGCGAACTCGCCGAAGACGCGGGCGCGGCGTTCGTCAAGACCGCGACTGGTTTTTCCGAGGGCGGCGCGACCGTCGAGGACGTCGAGATCATGGCCGAATACCTGCCCGTCAAGGCCAGCGGCGGCATCGGGAACTTCGAGGCGGCCGTCGAGATGCTTGAGGCGGGCGCGGAGCGTATCGGTGCCTCATCAGGCGTCGAGATCGTCGAAGGCTACGACGCCGCGGCGTTCTGATTATTCGAGCGCGTACAGCGTCGTGTCGCCGTCGTCGTTCATGGCTGTGGCGAACACTGCCCCGTCGGCGACGGCAAGCCCCGTCGTGACGGCCCCATCGACCTCGTATCGCCAGCGCTCCGCATTCATTCGATACTCACCGACACCGGTGCCGCCGTTCATCGCGTAGCCGACGACGAAGCCGTCGCCACCCGTATAAACGGTATCGCCCGCGCCCGCCGGCGGTGCACGGAGGTGGTCGTCGACCGCCCACTGGCACTCGCCGGTCCGGGTGTGTACCGAGGTGAGACCGCCGCCGACCGCGTAGGTGTCGCCGGCGACGACGAACCCGTGGGTGCCGGCCTCCGTCGACCAGCGGGCATCCCCTGCACTCTCGCCGTCCCGGCGACTCGTCGGCCCGCCGAAGACCGAGACGACGACACCGTCGCCGTTGAGCAACGCAATCTGGACCACCCGTCCGTCCAGTTGCCGTTGCCACATCCCCTGGGGTTCCTCCAGGTCGTAGTAAGCATACAGTTTCCCGCCCTCGGTGCCGGCATAGAGGCTGTCGCCCCACGAAGCGAGCGCCGAGACGTCGGCGAACGTCTCGCGCTGCCAGATCCGCTCACCACCGGTATCGACACCGGAGAGTCCCTCATCGGTGCCGACCACGAGATGCTCGCGGTCGTAGTCGACGACGGGCGCTGTCTGCGGACTTCCTTCGAGTTCGACTTCCCAGTCGGTCGTTCCGTCCTCGACTGAAAAGGACAGCAGGCCGCCTCGCGTCCCGGCGTAGCCGATGCCGTCGACGACTATCGGGGCCGTCCGAACGTCGATTTCATCGTCGTCGAAGCCGAGACGCCAACGTTCCTCGCCGTCGAGGCCGTAGGCTACGAGTCCGGCCTGCGTCGGGAGAATCACGCGTTCATCGGCGACGATGGGCCGACCGGCGGGCCAGACGGTCTCGACGGCCCACCGCTCGTCGGGGGATTCGCGGGGCGCCACCGCGTCGGCCCGATAGCAGTCGAACCGGTCGCTCCCGCCCGGTTGCGGCCACTCGGTGTCGGCGTCGGTTCCCGGGGATGCTCGGCTCGCGGGTCTGTCGTCGGTACAGCCCGCGACCCCTACGGCGGCGAGGCTACTGGCGGCACAGAGAACACGTCGTCTGGAGGGCATGCGTCGATAGCAGCGACGTCCCATAGCCGCAAGTGTTTTTGGGAGCCCTGTGACGAAACGTCGCCCTTTTGGCTGGCGACGAGTAAGAACGGACAACCGATGGCCACGTATCACATCGAGACGTACGGCTGTACGTCCAACCGGGGTGAGAGCCGTCAGATCGAGCGCAAGCTCCGCGACGCGGGCCACTACCGCGTCGACGGCCCCGAGAAAGCCGACGTGGCCATCCTCAACACCTGTACGGTCGTCGAGAAGACCGAACGCAACATGCTCCGCCGGGCCGAGGAGTTGGAAGAGGAGACGTCGGACCTCATCGTTACCGGCTGTATGGCCCTCGCACAGGGCGAGGAGTTCGATGACGTGGACGCGCAGGTCCTCCACTGGGAGGACGTCCCGACCGCCGTGACGAACGGCGAGTGTCCGACGACGACGCCGGACGCCGAGCCGATTCTGGACGGCGTGGTCGGCATCCTGCCCATCGCCCGCGGCTGTATGTCCAACTGCTCGTACTGTATCACGAAGTTCGCGACAGGCCGGGTCGACTCCCCGCCCGTCGAGGAGAACGTCGAGAAGGCCCGCGCACTGGTTCACGCGGGAGCGAAGGAGATTCGGATTACGGGACAGGACACCGGCGTCTACGGCTGGGACAAGGGCGACCGAAAGCTCCCGGAACTGCTGGACCGTATCTGTGACATCGACGGGGAGTTCCGGGTTCGTCTCGGGATGGCCAACCCCGGCGGGATTCACGGGATACACGACGAACTGGCCGATGTGTACGCCGAAAACGAGAAGCTCTACAACTTCATCCACGCGCCGGTCCAGTCCGGTAGCGACGACGTGCTGGAGGACATGCGTCGCCAGCACCGCGTCGAGAAGTTCAAGGAGATAGTCGACACATTCGACGACCGCCTCGACCACTGGACGCTGTCGACGGACTTCATCGTCGGCTTCCCCACGGAGGACGACGAGGACCACCGGAAGTCGATGGAACTGCTGGAGGAGGTTCGCCCCGAGAAGATCAATATCACGCGCTTCTCGAAGCGGCCCGGTACCGACGCAGCCGATATGAAGGGCCTCGGCGGGACCCTCAAGAAGGAACGGTCCAAGGAGATGACCGACCTGAAGATGGACGTCTGCCGGGGGGCTCACGAGGCGATGGTCGGCGAGACACACGAGGTGCTGGTCGTGCAAGATGGAACCGGCGACTCCCTGAAGTGCCGCGACGAGGCCTACCGACAGGTCATCGTCACGAACACCTCGGAGAAGGACATCGAGATCGGCGACTTCCTCGACGTCAAGGTCACGACCAACGAGAACGTCTACTGCTTCGGCGAACCGGTATAACGCGACTCACTCTCGGTTTTCTTCAGCGTCTTTCCACTCTCCGATACCGGCGGGGTCGAGATGCAGGTGGACGTCGCCGACGATATCCAGGTCCCGGAGGCGACTGATGAGTTCCGTCTCGATATCGTGGGCTTCGACCAGCGTCAGTTCGCCGTCGACCTCGACGTGGGCCTCGACTTCGAGGTCGGTTCCGTCGTAGAACACGACCAGGTCGTGGACGCCTTCGACCGCGGGGTGGGTTCGGAGCGCCTCGACGACACGCTGTCGTTCGGCCTCCGAGGGTGCGGCACCGACCAGATACGAGACGTTCTCGCGGCCGATCTCGAATCCCTGATAGATGACGAGGACGCTGACGACGGCACCGGCCCCGGCGTCGAGCAGCGGGTAGCCGAAGAAGACGCCGGCGATGCCGACCAGCGCGGCGATGCTGGTGTAGATGTCGTTGAGACAGTCGATCGCGAGCGCGTCCAGCGCCGCCGAATCGACCGTCTCGTTGACCCACGTCGTATACCGGTAGAGGACGTACATATCGGCCATCGCGAAGAGTAGCGCGGCGACGAGTATCGGACTGAAGCGTACGTCGACACCGACGATGAACCCCCGGACGGACTCGTAAAAGAAGTTCAGGCCGAGCAGGGCGACGACACTGCCGACGAACAGCGCGGCCAACGGTTCGACGCGCTGGTGGCCATGGGGATGGGTGTCGTCGGGGTCGGCGTAGACGCTGCGGCCCCACACCAATACGACGATGCTGGCGACGAGGTCCGCAACTGAGTGGGCGGCGTCGGCCAGAAGCGCGAGCGACCCGAAGGTGAGGCCGGCGGCCGCCTCGACGACGATCTTGACGGCGTTTCCGAGGACGTTGACGACACTGGCGCGGATGAAATCACGCCGTTCGGTGCCGGTCTCGACACCCGCCTCGGTCAACGCCGCATCGCTCATACCGACCGTAGCGAGACCACCCGGATAAGTGATAGGATTAGAGGGGGCGAATGGGGGCGTTCGCCGCGGCTAAAACTCGAACCGGACCGCACCGCTATCGGTAACCGACGCGTCGGGTTGGGCCGCGAACGCATCGTGGAGGGTCTCGTAGGTGTCATCGACCGCTTCGACGATGACCTTCGTATCCGAGAGGACCGGCATGAAGTTGGTATCGCCGTGCCAGCGGGGGACGACGTGCGTGTGTAGGTGGTCGTCTATCGAGCCGCCGGAGGCGTTCCCGAGGTTGAGGCCAGCGTTGACGCCATCGGCGCCGAGGCCCGTCTCGATGGCGTCGATGGTCCGCTGTTTGAGGCGGGCGTGGTCCAACAGCACCTCGTCGTCGAGGTCAGTGTACTTACCCGTGTGTTCGCGAGGGATGACCATCGCGTGGCCGGGGTTGTAGGGGTAGTTGTTCAACAGGACGAACGCGTGGTCGGACTCGGCGACGACCCTCGCCTCGCGGGCGTCCGCACGGTCGGGGAGGACACAGAACGGACAGCCATCTATCTCGCCGTCGTCTTCGTCGCGTGCTACCCACTCGATGCGCCACGGGGCGAACAACTGATCCATATCGTCCCGAGAGGGACGGCCCGCTGTTAACCCTGTCCACCTCGAATAATAGTATAAAAAAGTTTCGTCAGTTTACAGACTCAGTAAATACTCGAAACACTCTAAAAGGTGGCCATGAACGGTATAGGCCGTTTGGAGTGTCTCTAAGAAGATTGGGTGTTGTTGTCACTGAAACTGAGTTAAACGGTGGTTAACCGAGTCGGGTTTTTATGCTGATATCCGGACTACGACTGGGTGACCATGGCAACACGAATCGACGACGAGGGGATGGCCGAGAAGTGTAGCGAGTGTGGCCGGGAGACGCCCCACGAGGTGAGCATCCAGCTCCTGACCGAAAGCCGGAAGGAGGAGAACGCGGAGTTCTCGCGGGAGCCCTACCGCGTTTCGACGTGTCGCGTCTGCGGGACCGAAGAGTCCGTACGGATGAACAACGCCTGATTTTCGTTATACTGTTCGTCGGCCGCGTGCGAATCGAGTAGCGTTCGAATCCGTTTTAACGTCTTATTAGTCGATACGAGGCCGGCGTAGAACGCTGAAACTGATTCGCGGGAGGTTCAGGCTCGCGTCGTCACTTCACAGCCGTCTTCGGTCACGATAATCGTGTGTTCCTTCTGGCTGACGAGGTAGCCGTCCTGTTCTTTGAGGACGGGGTAGCCGTGGACGACGTTCTGTTGTTTGAGACGGCGGAGCGCCATCTCCGCGCGCTGGGTGTCGAGCCAGCGGCGGGCGAAGGGCAACGTCTTGAACTCGTCGACGATCTGTTCGAGCGCGTCGCGCGCCGCGCGATTACGGACGCTAGCCTCCCGTTCGAGCGCGAAGATCTCCTCGTCTGCTCCCTCGTTGACCTTGCCGCCGCCGTCGGTGGCGAATGGCTCGATGGCGACCACGTCGCCCACTTCCAGTTCGACGCCCTGTTTGACGCCGCGGTTCGGGATGTTCGGGTCGGTGTGCTGTTCCCAGTGGCCGAGGCCGTGGCCCGAGAGGTTGACGACCGGGTTGTAGCCGTAGCCGTCGATGACGTCCTCGATCTCGGCGCCGATCTCGCCCGTGTGGACGCCGGGTTCGACGACGTCGAGGGCGGCATCTAGCGCTTCGGCGGGTGCTTCGGCGAGTTCCGGGTGGCCCGAGAGGTCGACGGTGATGGCGGTGTCGGCAAGCCAGCCGTCGATGTGGACTCCGATGTCGAGGTTGATCATCTCCTCGCCGAAGGTCGACTCGTCGCCGGGTTCCGGCGTCGCGTGGGCGGCTTCCTCGTCGATGCTGATGTTGACGGGGAAGGCGGGTTCGCCGCCCAGTTCGCGGATGCGGTCCTCGGCGAACTCGGCGACTTCGAGGTGCCTGACGCCGACCTCGACCCGCTCGGCGGCCTCCTCGCGGACCTGCGCGAGGATCTCGCCGGCTTCCCGGTGTTTCTCGTACTTCTCGTCGGAGAGGTCCACGGTCATGCCTCCGGGTTCGGCAGGTGCGATAAAAGGGATTGTGTTCCCGGGAGGCTGGCGGAATCGCAACGCTTTCGAGTCGCCGCCCCGCCGAATCCGGTAGTGCCACTACTCCCCTCGGGTTTCGCGCTGCCCTCGCTCCCGTACCTGCTCGGGTTGCTCGTCGCCGGCGCGGCGACGGCGGTACTGCTGTATCTGCGCCGACCGGCCGTCACCGAGGACACCGTAGCCGCGCTCGCGCCGTGGATGGCCGGCGGTGGCGCGCTCTACGCGATCTATCAGGACGGTGCCGTGCCGCCGGGTGTCGCGCCGCTTTTCAGTTCGCCTGCCGTCTACCTCACCACCGGCATCCTCGCTGGAATCGTGCTCGTTCTGGTGGCCGACCGTCCCTCGGAGGGCTGGCATCCGACCACGACGCCCGGTATCTTGGCGATCACGGGCATTACAGTCCTCCTTTCAGGGGCGACGGCGGGGTACCTGAACGCCGTCGACCGCGGCGTCGACGTCGAGGTCGGGATTACGCTCGGTATCCTGCTCGGGACCCTCGTGTCGGCCGCCGTCGTCTGGGTTCTGCTCTCCCGTCTTCGTCCCGGCGCCGTCGAGGCGAGCGGCTCCGTCGGCCTGCTGGCGGTGTTCGGCCACGCGCTGGACGGCGTTTCGACGGCCGTCGGCTACGACCTGCTCGGGTTCGGCGAACAGACGCCGCTGTCCCGGGTCATCATCGAGGCTGGGGGGGCGTTACCGACCGCGGAACTCATCGGCGCCGGGTGGCTCTTCGTCCTCGTGAAACTGGTGCTGGCGGCGGTCGTCGTCGCCGTCTTCGAGGCGTACATCCGCGAGGAACCGACCGAGGGCTACCTCTTTTTGGGTCTCATCACCGCCGTCGGCCTCGGTCCCGGCGCGCACAACGTCGTTCTCTTCGCCATCGCGTAACTGACGGCTTTTATACCGTCGCCGCTCCCACGTCCGGTATGCGCGTCGTCTGTGCGGGTCATATCAACTGGGATATCCGTTTCCGGGTCGACCGACTTCCGGCCCCCGACGACGAGGCCCTGATCCACGACCGGTCGGCCTCGGGCGGCGGAAGCGCGGCTAACGCCGCCGTCGATCTGTCCGGACTCGACGTCGAGACCCGGATGTTCGGCAGCGTCGGCAACGACGACCCGGGGCGTCGGGCCCTGGCTGGCCTCCGAGAGGCGGGCGTCGACCCATTCGTGACCGTCGTCGAAGACACCGAAACGACGACGAAGTACATCCTCATCGACGCGGACGGCGAGGTGGCGCTTCTGGGAACCGACGGCGCGAACGAAGCGATCGATCCCGACGAGATCTCGCCATCCCTGCTCGAAGGCGCCGACTGCGTCCATCTCACGGGCCAGCGGCCCGATACGGCCTATCGAATCGCCGAACTCGCGACAGAACGGGACGTACTCGTCAGTTTCGACCCCGGGCGCCGACTCTCCGACCGGGATTTCACCGACGCCCTGTCGCTGACCGACCTGCTCTTCGTCAACGACCGGGAGGCCGAACTCGTCGACGTGCCGGTTCCCTACCAGTTGACCAAACACGGTGCCGCTGGTGCGACCTACGAAGGCCCGGACGGCGAGTTCAGCCACTCCGGGTTCGACGTCGAATCGGTCGTCGACACGACCGGTGCGGGCGATGCCTTCGCCGCGGGCTTTCTGTCGTCGTGGCTGTCGGACCGCGACCCCGAGCAGGCGCTGGCGGTCGCCAACGCCTGCGGCGCGCTCGCGGCATCGACCTACGGTCCGCGACCGGAGCTCCCCGCTGACCCAGTCGCGGAGGTGCGGTGATGGTCGGGGCGTCGGTGTCGAATGCCGCGTTCTTCCCGTTACACGCGGGGTCGACGACGTCCATCGACATCCGCCTCGCGGTGGCGGCGGTTGCGGGGCTGGCCGCGACCCTCGGGATGACCGTCGCGATGCGCCTGCAGTCCCGTGGGTACGTCCCCGCCTACGTCGCGGCGAGTGCCCTCTGGCGACGGCCACCCGAACGAATCTCGTGGTCGGCCGCGAACGCGGTCCACATCGTCGCCGGCATGCTCGCGGGCGTTCTCTTCGAGGTGCTCGTGATCACAGCCGAACGTCTGCGCCTGGCCCTCGGCATCGGCGTCGAGGTGGTCGTCGCCGGGGTGATATCGGTCGTCGAACTGGTCGCGCTCGGCCTCGTTGCCCTCTTTCTCTACGGCTTCTTCGCGTGGGTCGTCTTCCCCCGATACGGCGGGGTCGCCTTCGAGAGCGCCGCCGAAACGGTCCGCCGGCAGTGGGCCGTCTCTGTCGCTGTGTACGCTCCGCTGGTCTTCGCCACGCTGACGGTCGTCCACCGAAGCCTCCCGGTATAGACCGACACCGGGGTTTCCCCACAGGCCGTCCGTTTCGAACCCACGCGACTTTTGAGGTGGCGCGCCGACGCTTTCCGCATGGCAAAACAGCCGCACCTGCTCGTCGAAGAGGGTGACCTCGCCGATGTCGCGCTCGTGCCCGGGGACCCCGGACGCGTCGACCGCATCGCCGACCAGTGTGACGACGCCGAAACCGTCGCCGAGAACCGCGAGTACAAGGTCGTCAACGCCACCTACGAGGGAGTCGACCTGACGATATGTTCGACCGGTATCGGCTCGCCGTCGACGGCCATCGCCGTCGAGGAGATGGCAGCCGTCGGCGTCGAGCGGTTCATCCGTGTCGGGACCACAGGGGCCCTCCAGTCCGGCATCGAGATCGGCGACATGGTCGTCGCTACCGGCGCCGCCAAGGACGAGGGAACGACCAAACGCTACGAGGCCGTCGAGGTGCCTGCCGTTCCCGATTACGAGACACTGAACGCGCTTGTCGATTCCGCCGAGCGGCGGCAAGCCCCCGTCCACGTCGGTCCCATCGCCACCGACGATGCCTTCTACGCCGAGACCGACGAATTCGTCGAGGCGTGGGAAGAGGCCGGCCTGCTCTGTGTCGAGATGGAGGCCGCGGCGCTCTTCACGCTCGCCCGGCGGAAGGGCCTCAGCGCCGGCGCCATCTGTACGGTCGACGGCAACCTCGTCGAGGGGACCCAGAAAGGCGAAACCGAGGACGAGGAACTCCCCGACAAGGCCAAAGATAACGTCGGCCGCGCGATTCGCATCGCGCTGGACGCCGTCGCGAGCCTGTAAACTTCTACATCGAGTTCGATTGCCGCATCCTCCCGAGTTTTCGCCGCTCGACCGGCCTGTCCTGTGTTCTATATAGCACTATGTATGACTGTATCTTCCACGGTTCGAATATAGGGACATCTACAGTAAACATAGTACCTCCTATATGTGGCCCTTGGATACCCGATGATGATGGAAGCGAGCCGATTCGGCGACCTGACACGACGTGACGCCCTCAAGGCATTCGGTGGAGCCGGCGCCATCGCGGTGGCCGGGTGTACCGAAACCGAAAACGGCGACTCGGATGGCCTCTCCGGGACTATCAATATCGCCGGTTCGAGTACCGTCTTCCCCCTCATGAGTGCTATCGCGGAGGAGTTCAGTTCGGAGCACCCCAACGTCAACATCGACATCTCATCGACGGGGTCCGGTGGGGGCTTCTCGAACCACTTCTGTCCGGGCAACACCGATTTCAACAACGCCAGTCGGCAGATCGAACCGGAAGAAGAAGAGCTGTGTGAAGAGAACGGCGTCGAATATATAGAACTGGTCGCGGCGACCGACGCGCTGACCGTCGTTGTGAATCCCGAGGCGGATTTCGTGGACTGTCTGACCGTCGAGGAGTTGGCCAGCATCTGGGAGTCCGGCGCTGTCGAGACGTGGGACGAGGTCCGCGACGAGTTCCCCAACGAGGAGATCGAACGCTACGGCGCGGCCGACACCTCCGGCACCTACGACTACTTCATCGACAACGTCCAGGGCGAGGAACGCGGCCACACCGACGATTACCAGGCGACCGAACGCGACGACACCATCGCCCAGGGTGTCGCCGGCAGCGAGTACGCCATCGGCTACTTCGGCTTCTCGTACTTCTACAACAACCCTGACGAGGTGAAGGCACTCGGCATCGACAACGGCGACGGCTGCGTCAAACCCAGCCTCGAAACCGCGGGGTCCGGCGAATACCAGCCGCTCTCCCGAGAGCTATACACCTATCCCGCGATGTCGTCGCTCGCCGAAGAGCACGTCGCGGAGTTCGCCCGATTCTTCGTCGAACAGACCACCAACGAGGACCTCGTCGCCGGCGACGTCGGCTACGTCCCCCTGACCGAGGACACGCAAGAAGAACAAATGAATAAACTGGAGGCGGCGATAGAGGAAGCACAGAGTTGAGCTTATGAAACGGGAGACGAACGACACCGGCCGACGATCCGTCAGCGTTCGGCCGGCTGACCGGGGGTGTATTCGACCGTGAGTAGTGAGGGGCCGGACCTACAGCGCGCCGGCACCATCAACCGTCTCAGGGAGCGTTCCTACAGCGGGTTCTTCCTCGTCTGTGCAGCGGTCACGCTGTTGACGACAATCGCCATCTTCCTGACGCTGCTGTCGGACGCGGTGGCCTTCTTCATCGAGTACAACGTCATCGAGTTCCTGACGGGACTGGAGTGGAGTCCGAATCCCCGTGGTGACGGCTACATCTTCGGTATCATCCCGCTTCTCATCGGGACCATCGTCGTCACGATAACGGCGGCCTTCGTCGCGATCCCCATCGGCACGCTGACAGCCATCTACCTCAGCGAATACGCGACGTCACGCGCGCGGTCGATTCTCAAGCCGATGTTGGAGATCCTCGCTGGCATCCCGACGGTCGTCTACGGCTACTTCGCGCTGGTCTACGTGACGCCGGCGCTCAAAGCGACCCTCTTTCCCGGAATAAGCACGTTCAACGCCCTATCGGCGTCGCTGATGGTCGGTATCATGACCATCCCGATGGTCTCCTCGATCAGCGAGGACGCGATGAGTGCGGTCCCCGACGACCTCAGACAGGCGGGCTACGGCCTCGGCGCGACGAAATTCGAGGTGTCGACGGGTATCGTCGTTCCCGCCTCGGTCTCCGGCATCGCTTCCTCCTACATTCTCGCCGTCTCACGCGCCATCGGCGAGACGATGATCGTCGTCGTCGCGATGGGCGCACAGGCGAACCTGCCCCCGATTAGCGAACTCCCAGTCGCCGGCGGCATTCCCATCGTCAACCCCGCCGACGTCCTGCTGGAACCCGGGATGACGATTACCGTCGCGATGGTCCAGATCGCCGGCGGCGACCTGACCGGTGGTTCCATCGCCTACGACGCGATGTTCGCCCTCGGACTGACGCTCTTCGTCGTCACGCTCATCATGAACGTCATCAGCGACCTCATCGCCCAACGGTACCGGGAGGAATACTGAGATGGCGACCGAAACCACACCCGAGTTCGAGCAGGTTAGCCGAGCGAAGGGCGTCGCCTTCGAATACCTCTCGCTCGGGGCCTCGGTCGTCGGCCTCGTCGCGCTGGGCGTCCTGCTGGTATACGTCTTCGTCGACGCGTTCGACCTCGCTAACGCCAGTCCCGAGTGGCTCTTGACCTACTTCCTGACGTTCGTGATCCCGTTCATCGGCTTCTGTCTCTACAGCGCGAACGACCGCCACCTCGCCCGTAACACTGCCATCGCCCTCGTCGGCGGCCTCGTCGGTACCGCGGTCGTCTTCACTGCCGTCGAGATGTTCATCGGCACGGTACCGCGCCTCTCGTGGCACCTGGTCTATCTCTTCGTCGTCATCGCGCCGCTGACGGCTTACGTGACCTTCGTCGGCAGCCAGACGCCGATCGGTAAGGCTGGCTTCGGCGTCATCGGCCGCTTCCTGGGCGGAGCGGCGCTCGGCCTCGCGCTCGTCATCCTCTTTTTAGTCTTCGACGCGCGACTCTGGTTCATCGCATACACGCTCGGTGTCTTCCCCGCCGCGGTCGTCTATCTCTACGGGCGGTATAAGCCCGAATCCCGCGTTTCGCTGGCCACGGCCCCGGTAGCCGTCGTCGGCTTCGTCGCTGCCGCGATCCTTCGACAGGTCGTCAACGTTTACCCGACCACGCTCCTCATCTACGTCTGGACGCTTGCGCTCCCGATCTCGGCCGCCGTCGGTTTCGTAACCTACCGCCGACGCGGCCGAGTTGTCGGCATCGTCGCCGGCCTCCTGATACTGGTGCTCGGTGCTGGCGGTGGGTTCGCGGCCGGTATGTTCGGCCAGCCGATGGCGAAGGCGACGCTCGTCCTGTTGTTGGCCGGTGCACCGACGCTGACCTACGTCGACCGGGTCTTCGAGAACAGCGAGGGGCAGGCGGGCCTTCTGCTGCCCGTCCTGCTTGCGGGCGGTTCCCTTGCCGGTGCCGCCATCGTGGGCGCGCTGGGCGTCCCGTCGCCCGATCCGTGGCTCGACCCCTCGTTCGTGACGAGTGCGCCCTCCCGAAACGCGGTTGAAGCCGGCCTCTATCCGGCTATCGTCGGATCTGTCATTATCATCGCCATCGTGGCCGCTCTCTCCTTCGTCCTCGGTGTCGGTACCGCCGTCTTCCTCGAGGAGTACACCTCCGATACCGGCATCGTCGGTGCCCTCACTCGACTTATTCAGGTCAACATCGCCAACCTCGCGGCGGTCCCCTCCGTCGTCTACGGTCTGCTCGGATTGGGCCTGTTCGCCAACCTACTCGGGTTCGGCTTCGGGACGGCCGTGACTGCGGGCATCACGCTCTCGCTGCTCATCCTTCCGATTACGATCATCTCCGCACAGGAGGCCATCCGGTCGATTCCCGACGATATGCGCCGCGGGTCGGACGCCATGGGTGCGACCCGTTGGCAGACGACGAAGAACATCGTTCTTCCCCAGGCGCTGCCCGGCATCCTGACCGGGACGATTCTCGCCCTGGGTCGGGCTATCGGGGAGACGGCGCCGCTCATCATGATCGGAGCCGCGACGACCGTCTTCAGTCCGCCGGATAGCGTCTGGAGCAAGGTCAGCGCGATGCCGATGCAGATCTTCGCGTGGGCGGACTTCCCGCAGGAAGAGTTCCGCTACGGCGTCGTCGCTGCCGGTGTCGTCACGCTGCTTATCGTCCTGCTCGGGATGAACGCCACCGCGATCATCATCCGGAACAAGGCGGAATAGACGGGGAGTGCCGCGTTTCTGAGATCCGGCGCTGGTTTCCCTTCAGACGGTCGCTACGATGGCGTCCCTGATTAGGAAGCCGATATATACCGCCCAGAAGGCCAGTAGGGTCGCCAAAACGACGAGGTGTGGGTCGACGTAGGTGATGGTGTTCATCGCCGGTGCAGCGTCCACGACGAACGCCGATGTGACGTCTAACGATCGGTCGAGAAGTCGAACGCCGGTATCGTAGGCCATTGGTTGGGGCACCCACCCGAGGCTCTCGCGGTAGCGGGCCTAAAACCTGCTAAGAGGGCTCCGTACCGTGGGGTATCTCTCCATAGCAGCACCGTTTCGTTACCGGACGGATTCGAGGTCGACGACACAGCTCGCGTCGACCGACAGCCACGTCGACATGCGTGGGATGCCGGTCGCGTCGGCGGGGTAGACGGTCAAGCGGTCCGGTTCGTCGGCTCGGCGGACGGTTCGACACTCCAATCGCGGGGGCTCGTCGTATCGCCGCTCGTGGCCGACGCCTTCGCCTTCGGCGCGTTCGTCTTCGGCAGGCGGTGTCGATCGATCCGTTCCGGATGTTCCGTCGGAGGCCATCGACCGAACCGACGACGCCATCGTATTTCACCGCTGATAATTCCCCTCCGTGTCGGTCGGTTCGGGTTCGGGCCGCTCCGGAGGGCTCCATAGTACGCCGGCGAGAGCGCCGCCGACCGAGCAGCCGTGGCTCGCCACTGCGGTCGCGCTCAGGCGTGACAGAACGTCATCGCGTGTTCGATCTGGCGGCGGCGGGCGTCGATTCGCTCCAGGAGGTCGGCGATGACGGCCATGACCGGGTAGTCGTCCTCGAGGTTCTGATAGAGGTACTTCGCCACGTCCGGCGCGTCGTTCGGGAGCCACGCGGCCCGTCGCTGGTCGAAGACCGACCGCTGGCGACGCTGGAGGACCGACTCGCAGTTCGTTTCCAGCTGGTCGAGTTGGGCGCGGTAGGCATCGAGGTCGCCGAACGATTCGCCGACGAGGGACCGCTCCGAGAGGGCGTCGAGACGCTCGGCGACCGAGCGGAGTTCGTCGGTCGCCGCCGACAGGGACTCGGATTCCTCGTCGACGGCGGCCAAAAGCGAGCGTCGGGCGGTCACCGATTCGGTCACTGCCGCCAGCAGGGTCGTCTTGCACCGCTCGTCGAAGGCCGACCCCTCGGTGAGCGCGATGGCGACGTGGGCGTCGAACTCGCCGGCGAGGCTCTCGGCGTAGGTGTCGTCGTACTCCTCGCCGTAGTGTGAGACGGCCATCACCGTCGACTCGTAGGCCTCGCGAACCCGGCCGAGCGCGTCACTCCCGCTCGGGCCGTCGTCGAAGGAAGCGGCGGCGAGCGTCGGCCCTGCCGTCTTTCGCTGTGGCGTCTCGGTGTCGAGGGCCCGAACTCGACGCTCGAAGCGCCGGAGCGCGTCGATCTCGTCGGTCGCGCGGCGGTGCTCCCGTTCGAGTTCGGTCGCCGCGTCGGCCAGTCGCCGCTCCGCCTCGACGCCCCGTGTGCTGGTAACTCCCATCGATGACGTTCCGGTCGTGCCGCGTCATAAGCCGATATAATAGGGCTACATACCGGTCGGGACCGCTATAGGGTCTTTGGGGCCGCACGCACCCCCGTTTACGCCTCGCGAACCGTCGCGTCGGCGAAGTAGAGACGGACACCGTATGTGTACGTGTGTCAATATAGGGTAATAGGCTGAACTATATAGGTACGAGTCAATCTACATTGCTCATAGCATCCGTTTTATAACACCCTCGGCAATCATCTGGTGATGCCAACGAACCGATCTGGCGACGTGACGCGACGGAAAGCACTCATGACCATCGGTGGCGCCGGCGCGATCGCGCTCGCTGGGTGTACCAGCGAGGGCAACAATGGAAACGGCAACGGCAATGGCAACGGCGGCGGAAACGGCAACGGCAACGATGACGGAAACGGCGGTGGCTCCGAGAACCTCTCCGGAGAAATCCGGGTCTCCGGGAGCAGTACGGTCTACCCGGTCGCCCAGGAGGTCACTCGTCAGTTCGCCGAACAGCACCCGGACGTGAGCTTCAACCTCACGAAGGACGGCAGCGGCGGCGGGTTCGAGAACGTCTTCATCCCCGGCGACAGCGATCTCAACAACGCGAGCCGGCCGATCAAAGACGAGGAAGTCCAGCGCTGCCGCGACAACGGCATCGAACCGGTCGAGTTCTTCGTCGCGCAGGACGCGCTCACCGTGGTCGTCAACAACGACGCCGACTGGATCGACGAGATTTCGCTGGAGGACCTCGGGACTATCTGGTCGCCGGACACCAAGCCAGAGATGTGGAGCGACGTCAACTCGGACTGGCCGGACGAGCCGTTCGACCTCTACGGGCCGGCGAGCACCTCGGGTACCTACGACTACTTCACCGAGACGGTCATCGGGGAGACCGAAGCGGATCAGCCGATCCGCGAGGACTTCGAGGGGACCGAGGAGGACGACCTGATCGCACAGGGCGTCGACGGCAACGAGTACGCGCTCGGGTACCTCCCCTTCGCGTACTACGTGAACAACCCGGATACTGTCAAGGCGCTCAGCCTCAGCGTTGACGGCGGCGACCCGGTCGAACCGAGCCTCGAGGGCGCAAAGAGCGGGAACTACCCGCTGGCTCGACCCCTGTTCTTCTACGGCAACATGGGCAATATCCAGGAGAAGAACCACCTCCAGGAGTTCCTCGAGTTCTACATCAACGAGGCCGACGAGGACTACATTGCGGAGAATATCGGCTACGTCCCGAGCAGCGATGAGATGGTCGAGGACAACCTCGCCACCCTCGAAGCGGCGATCGCCGGCGAGTACGAGTACAGCGCGTAGAGCCCGGAAGGGAACGCCGACCACACACTTCACGTTTTACCAACTTACATGAGCAACGAACCAGAGAGCGGGGTCGAGTCACTCCAGCGGAGCGGGTTTGTCGTCCGCAAGGAACGACTCTACCGCCGCCTGATCGCAGCGAGCGCCGTCCTGACGATACTCGTGACTGTCGGAATCATCCTGGCGCTGTCGGGACGGGCGCTCTCGTTTTGGTCGCAGGTCTCACCGGTCGCGTTCTTTACCGGGACGAACTGGAGTCCGGTCATCGGCAATTCGTACGGTGTGCTCCCGCTGGTGAGCGGGACCCTCATCGTCACCTTCTTTTCGGCGCTGATCGCGCTGCCGATCGGCCTGGCGGCGGCGATCTATCTCAGCGAGTACGCCAGCGACAAGGCCCGGTCGATACTGAAACCGGCCCTGGAGATCCTCGCCGGCGTCCCGACCGTCATCTACGGCTACATGGCGCTCGTGTACGTCACGCCGTTGATCGACAGCGTTCTCCCGTTCTCTCAGACAGTCGTTCCCGAGGGACTAGCAGCGGCTATCCCCGACATCACCCTCATTCCAGAGGGAGTTCCGCTGTTGCCCGAGTTCACGCTGGTCGTCTCGGAGTTCACGTTCGTCATACCGTCGCTCCGTACGTTCAACGCGCTGTCGGCGAGTATCGTCGTCGGGATCATGATCATTCCGATGGTCTCCTCGATCAGCGAGGACGCGCTGAGCGCGGTTCCGGACAGCCTCAGACAGGGCGGCTACGGACTCGGCTCGACGAAGTTCGACGTCTCGACGAGGATCGTCGTTCCCTCGGCGACCTCCGGTATCGTCGCCTCGTACGTCCTCGCGATCTCGCGGGCGATCGGCGAGACGATGGCCGTCACGATGGCGATGGGGATGAGCCCACAGATGCCCTACTTCCCGAACGTCCTTCAGAACCTCGCGGAGTCGGGACAGACCATCACGGCGGCGATGGTCCAGATCGCCAACGCGGATTCCCTCGGCACCGGACCCACCTACGAGGCGATGTTCGCACTCGGCATGACGTTGTTCGCGATCACGCTGACGATGAACGTCTTCGCCGAACTGGTCAGACGGCGGTTCCGGGAGGAGTACTAACATGGCAACCGAAGACGCACCTGGCGACCAACTCGGAGAAAGCAGAGCACTCTGGCTCCAGAAGCTGAAAGGACAGCTCTTCGAGGTCGCGCTCGTCGCGGCGACGCTCGTCGGGATCGTCTCGCTGCTCGTGTTGTTCGGGTACATCTCGTACGACGCGTTCCAGCCGGGAACCGCGTCTCCCGCGTGGTTTCTCGTCTACCTCGGCACCCTCGTGGCGCCGACGGCCGCGTTCACGCTATACGCCCGTCGGCGACCGGCGGTGCGGGCGACGAACGCCAAGGCGTTCGCGGCGGTGTTCGGCGGGCTCCTCCTGAGCCTCGTCACGTACGCCGTCGTCGATTCTCTCAGTCCCTACGACGTGTTTATCTACGCCTTCTTCGCGTCGCTCCCGCCGATGTTCGTCTTGGCGTACGATCGGACAACGGACGAGACGACGTACACCGGGCCGGCCATCCCCGCATCGATCATCGTCGGTATCGGCGTCGGAGCGGTACTGTACGACCTGATCCGGCAGCCGATCGGGGTCGCGGCGGAGTGGATCATGTACTTCGGCCTCGTCACCATGCCGGCGGCGCTCCTCGTCGCGAAATTGACCGCCTCTCGTCGTGGTCGCCGCTCCGGTGCTATCGCCGGGGGGACTGTCACCGCTGGCGCCCTTGCCGTCGCCGTGGCGTCGATCGTCGCCGGGATCGACGCGTCGCTTCCGGTCGTTTTCTTCTCGGCGTTCGTCGTCCCCACGGGCTACGTCCTCTGGCGGTCGGTCCGGACGGATCCGGAGGGACGCATCGGCGTCGCGGGGCCGTTTATTCTCCTCGGCGGCGTACTGCTCGGCGCCTCGCTCGTCGAGCAACTCGGAATCGAGAACCCGGACACGTTCCTCACGCCGAATCTGCTTCTGCAGTCGTGGGACGGGCTGAACGCGAGCAACGCGGGCGTCTACCCGCAGATCATCGGATCGATCATTATCGTCGGCTTCATGGCCGTCCTCGCGTTCCCGGTCGGGATCGGCGCGGCCATATATCTCGAGGAGTACGCGCCGAACACCGGATGGGGCGGGCGGCTCGCGACGCTCCTGGAAGTGAACATCTCGAACCTCGCCGGCGTCCCCTCGGTCGTGTACGGGCTGCTCGGGC
>NZ_JAZKTR010000154.1:0-5760 GCF_036625485.1 Natronomonas sp.
TCGTGGTCGTGGAGATGCTCGGGTCGGCGGAATCGCCCGCTGAAGGCCCGCTGGACGACCTCCGAGAGGGCCGGGTGGATGTGGACCGACTCGCGGATGTCGTGGACGGTGCCGGTTCCGGCCTTCATCGCTACGACTACCTCCTCGATGAGGTTCGAGGCCTCGGGTCCGATGATGTGACAGCCGAGTATCTCGCCGTCGAGGTCGATGAGCACCTTCACGAACCCCTCGGCGTGCATCGCACTCCCGCGGGCAGTCTCGTCGTAGGGGTAGGTCCGGACCGCGTAGTCGGCGTCGTCCGCCCGGAGTTCCTGCTCGCGGGCACCGACGCCCGCGACCTCCGGCGAGGCGAAGACGGCGAAGGGCATCGCGGTGTAATCGACCGGTTCCATCTCGCTGCCGAAGACGTTGCGCGCGACCGCGCCGGCCTCGTGGTTCGCGCTGTGTTTCAGGAGGTACTCGCCGACGATGTCGCCGAGCGCCCAGACGCCCTCGGCGTCGGTCCGGAGGTACTCGTCGGTCTCGATGAAGCCGCTGTCGTCGGTCGCGACGCCCGTCGCATCGAGATTCAGCGTATCGGAGTTGGGCCGCCGTCCCGCCGCGACCAACAGGGTATCGCCCGTGATCTCCACGCGGTCGGCGTCGGCGGGGGCGGCCTCCTCGCCGCCGGCAGTTCGGACCGTCGGTGATTCGGAGTACGGCCGCGCCTCGACGGTCACCTCGCCGTCGGATTCCTCGGCGGTCACCGCCTCGTAGCCCGTGTAGACGTCGAAGCGCTCGGCGTAGCGGTCGGTGAAGGCCTCGCCGACCTCCTCGTCGGCCTCCGGCAGGAGGTTCGGCCGCCGGCCGACGATACTCACGTCGCTGCCGAAGGTGCCGAAGAAGTGGCCCAGTTCCGCCGCGATGTAGCCCCCGCCGACGATGACCAGCTGCTCGGGCGGTTCCTCCAGTTGGAGCGCTTCGGTACTCGTGAGGTAATCGACCGACTCGATACCGTCGATATCGGGTATCGCCGGCCGGGTTCCCGCCGCGATGAGGACCGTCTCCGCCCGGAGTTTCGCGCCGTCGTCCTCACCGCCGGAGATTTCGACCGTGCGGTCGTCGACGAAGCGCGCCTCGCCGTCGTAGAGTTCGTGTTGTGGCGACGATTCGAGCCCGCGGCGTATGGATTCGGCATCGCCCGAGACGTCCTCGTTGACCTCGCGGACGATTTCTGCGAAGTCGACGTCCTCGACGTCTGCGTGGATGCCGAACTCCTCGGCGCGCTCGACGATCTCCATGACCTCAGCGTGATACAGCAGCATCTTCGAGGGGATACAGCCGCGGTTGAGACAGGTGCCGCCGAGCGGCCCCTTCTCGACGACGGCGACCGATCGGTCCTGGTTGACAGCGACGTTCGCCACGTCCAGTCCCGAACCGGACCCGATGACCAGAAAGTCGAATTCGTCCATGGACGGGATTGACGCGCCAGCGGCATTAAACCGAGTTCCGGTCCCCCGTACCGGGCGCACGACCGCCGGATGGACGTCCATCGGCGGGAGCGTTTTCCGACGTGCGCGCGTCTATCATCGTATGTCACCGGCGACGCGGGCCATGGCTGGAGGCGGGGCGTGAAACGAACGCCGTTCACGCGCCTCGAAGAGGCGGTGTTCCACGTCGAGCGGATGTACACGCCGTGGAACATTCAGATCGAGGTCGAGACTAGCGAGCGGATCGACCGGATGCGGCTCCGGAAGGCCGTCCGACGCGTCTACGACGTTCATCCGGTTGCCAAAGCCCGTCAGCGTCCGGGTGGGAACGGCGGAACCGACTACGACTGGGAGGTTCCGGACAAGGCGTCGGTCCCCATCGAGGTGGCCGAGGCGAACGCCGTCGACCTCGACACGCTCCGCCAACGGTTCTACGGCGCCGGGATCGACCTCTCGACGTCACCCCCGCTGCGCCTGCTCATCGTCCGGGACGGGGGCGACGAAGGCGACCTGCTGTGGTTCTGTTCGAGCCACATTCCCGTCGACGGCGTGGGAGCCTACGGAATCCTGCAGGCCATCTGTACCGCCTACCGGGGCGATGAACCGGCACCGGACCGATTCGCGTTCGGAGAGTCCCGGGACGTGCTGGATGGGTTCCGGCCCGATTCCCGCCGCCGTCGGGCACGGTTGCTCGGGAAAACGGTGCAGCGCCTCGGCTACCTGCTCGACCCGCCATCGCGGTTGCCGGGAGCCAGCGCACCCGGGGTGGCTAGCTGGCGGTATCGCCACCGTCGACTCGACGACGGGGTCGTCGACGCGCTCGGTGAAGGCGGCGACGCCTCGGTCAACGACCACCTGCTCGCGGCGATGCATCTGACGCTCGACCGCTGGAACCGCGATTTCGGCGCTTCGGCGGAGAAGTTGAGCGTCATGATGCCGGTGAACCTCCGCCCGAGCGAGTGGTTCTACGAGGGGGTCGGTTTCTACACCTTCTTCGAGAGCGTCGCGACCGACGCAGTCGACCGGCAGGATGCGAAGACGGCGCTCGCTCGGATAACCGACCAGACGCGAGAGATCAAGGGAGAAAAGCGGTATCTCGGCTATCTGGAGTGGCTGAATCTCGTTCCCAGTGCGGTACCGCTATCGATCAAAGCGTATCTGCCGAAACTGCTCGGTGGTACCGGTGGGCGACTGCTCGATACGGCCGTCCTGTCGAATCTCGGTCGGCTACCGGAGCCGTTGCCCGCCCTCTCTGGTGAGACGCCCGAATCGCTGTGGTTTACGGCGCCGTGCTGGCTCCCGACGCCGGTCAGCATCGGCGCCGTCACCGTCGGCAAGGAGATGCATCTCGGCTTTCGGTACACGCAGTCGGCGTTCGATGCGGAGAAAGCGGACGCCTTCGCCGACCGGTACTGCGACCGATTGGCCGAGATCGTCTAGGCGCGCTCTTCGCAGATGGCGATGAAGTTCTCGAAGACCTCGTCGCCCTGCTCGGTGTGGGCGACCTCGGGGTGCCACTGGACGCCGTAGAGGTCGCGGTCCGTGTCGCTCATAGCTTCGACGCCACAGATGTCGCTGCTGGCGGTTCGGGTGAAGCCCTCGGGGACTTCCTTGACCTCGTCGGCGTGGCTGGCCCACACTCGTGTGTTGGGAGCGAGCGAGCCGACGAGGGGGTCCTCGTCGTCCTCGATATCGACGGTCACGTCGGCGTAGCCGCCGTAGTCGCCCGAGTCGACCCGACCGCCGAGTTCGTCGGCGATGAGTTGCATGCCGAGACAGATGCCGAAGACAGGGATGTCGAGGTTCAGATACTCGCGGGAGTTGCCGATCCGGTCCATGTCGGGGCCGCCAGAGAGAACGATGCCGTCGGCGTCGATGTCGTCGGGGGCGGTGTCGTTGTCTATGAGGTCGGTGTCGATGCCGAGGTCACGCAGCGCGCGGTGTTCGAGATGGGTGAACTGCCCGTGGTTGTCAACCACGACGATTCGCGTCATTGAGTGTCCGTATCGGGTCTACCCGTAAAAAGCGTCTGAAAGACGTGCCAACGTGCGACGAAGGCTTTTGGCCGTTGCGACCCCAGTGAAACGAGTGAACAGACGAGCGTTCATCGCGGCCGCCGGCACCTGCTCGGCAGCCCTCCTCGCGGGATGTACCGGAGATGATGCCGACGAGGAACCCGACGGCCAGTGGGAACTACGCGCCCGCATCGAGAATCGGGACGACCAGCCGCGGGAATGGCGTGTCGAGGCGCGCTCGGCGGGCGGGAGCGTCGCGGCCGCGTTCAGCACGCTTCCGGCCGGCGAGACGACAGAACTCGGCCTCGGCGGCATGCTCCGCGATGAGGAAATCGACATCTACGCCACGTCGGACGAGGGTGCACAGACACAGCCGTGGAACCCGACGGAATGCCGGGACCTGTTCGCCGATGTCACCATCAGCGGCGGCGAACCGACTTTCGATACCGAGTGCCGCGAGGAATAGGCCGCGCACGGCATATTATGTCCTGTGTTGTGAATTAATCACCTTTTACAATTAATACTTTTAGGCATCGGGAGCATTGCAGGGGGTATACGGAGCTATCAATGTCATCGAATACGTCCTCCCCTAATACAGTTGACAGCCCCCCACAGACGGAACCGAACTCGGCGCTCGCGGTCGCTCGCCGCCAGCTCCGCCGGGCCGCGGCGTTCGTCGATATCGACCCGAACGTCGTCGAACGGCTCGAAGACCCCTCCGCCGTCCACGAGGTAACGGTCCCCATCGAACGCGACGACGGGACCGTCGAGACCTACACGGGCTATCGCGCCCAGCACAACAGCGTCCGCGGCCCCCACAAGGGCGGTCTGCGGTTCCACCCCGACGTCACCCGCGAGGAATCCATCGGACTGTCGATGTGGATGACTTGGAAGTGCGCCGTCATGGACCTCCCATTCGGCGGCGCGAAAGGCGGCATCGTCGTCGACCCCAAGGACCTCTCGACCGACGAGAAGGAACGGCTCACTCGCCGCTTCACCGAGGAACTCCGGGACGTCATCGGCCCGAACACCGACATTCCCGCCCCCGACATGGGCACCGACGCCCAGACGATGGCGTGGATCATGGACGCTTACTCGATGCAGGAAGGCGAAACCCAGCCCGGCGTCGTCACCGGCAAACCCCCGGTCGTCGGCGGAAGTTACGGCCGCGACGAGGCCCCGGGCCGTAGCGTCGCCATCGCGACCCGGAAGGCGCTGGATTACTACGACAGGCCCCTCGACGAGACGACCGTCGCCGTCCAGGGCTTCGGCAGCGTCGGCGCCAACGCCGCCCGCCTGCTGGACGACTGGGGCGCCGACGTCGTCGCCGTCAGCGACGTCAACGGCGCCGTCTACGACCCCGACGGCCTCGACATCGATATCATCCCGACCCACGAGGAGGAACCCGAAGCCGTCACGAAGCAGGACGGCGAGATCATCACCAACGACGAACTGCTCGAACTCGACGTGGACGTGCTCGCCCCCTGTGCGGTCGGGAACGTCATCACCGAGGACAACGTCGACGACATCGACGCCGACCTCATCGTCGAGGGTGCCAACGGCCCGACGACCTTCGCCGCCGACACGGTCCTCGCGGACCGCGACATCCCCGTCATCCCGGACATCCTCGCCAACGCCGGCGGCGTCACCGTCTCCTACTTCGAGTGGCTGCAGGACATCAATCGTCGCTCGTGGTCGCTGGAGAAAGTCAACAGCGAACTGAACGCCGAGATGGAGAAGGCGTGGGCCGCCGTCGAGGACGCCTACGAGCGTCACCCCGAATCGACGTGGCGCGATGCCGCCTACGTCGTCGCGCTCGAACGGCTCTCGAAGGCCCACGACGCACGCGGGCTGTGGCCGTAGCGCTGCCGCTCGGTGACCCCTCGAACGTCGACAGCGGCCCCGATGCCGACGTACGGCCGAGTCCGAACAGCGCGCCACGAAACCAGTCCCTCGATGTTCACGCGGCTACGCGAGTTCATAGCGAACAGGCGGTGCGACCAGTTCGACCGACGCTGCACCGCGCTCCCGCGAGACGCCGGCCGGCAGTTCTCAGCGCACACCGCCGATGGTCGCGTTTTTGTTTATAAATAGTCGGCTAGAATAGTAGTGAGCATCCGCCGAGCGGGGCCTTCGAAGAAGGCCCCCGAGGCGGTTCCCGGCGGCGCGAAGCGCCGCCGTAGCGCGCGACGACTAACGCGAGCCTACGGCTCGCCGCTGGAGGAGCGGGTTGCGGGCAGAGCCCGCAACCGAATGGCCGTGGCGGCCTGCGGCCG
>NZ_JAZKTR010000155.1:0-5700 GCF_036625485.1 Natronomonas sp.
TGTCCTCGATGTTGATGTCGTGTTTGATGCCGTCGATGCGCTCGAAGCCGATGAAATCCCGCTTCAGCAGGTAGAGCAGTTTCTCGATCTGGTACTCCGAGAGCGTCTCGGAGTCTTCCTCCAGCAGCGCGGGCTCCGGCCGGGCTTCGACGCCCTGTAGTCCGACGTGTTCTTCCGCTTCCCTCTCGTCGGCGAGCCCGACGAGTTCCTTGACGCTGTCGACGAGTCCGTCACCGTCCGGCCGGGCCCCCTTCTCGTAGAGGTCGTAGCGTTCCAGCAGGTTGTGGGTCTCGCGTTCGATGACGCCGGCGCGAGCGTCGTCGCCGCCCTGGATGACGACTTCGTCGCTCGAATACTTGATCGCGGTTTTGAGCTTTCCGGAGATGAACTCCCGGAGGTCCGATTCGATGGGAGTGAGATGCGGCTCGATGAGGTAGTATTTCTTCTCGTTTTCCTTCTCGGAGTGGAAGATGATGACGAAGGCGTAGGGTTTGTTCACCCAGTAGCGTTCGACCTCTCGGAAGTGGCTCTTCTTCTCCTGTGGAACCGACTTCTCGAGGTCGTAGCGGTTGACGACGGTCGTCGCGCCGTCGGCGTCGGTGAAGAAGGCGTCCTCGTCGAGTTCCGGGTTGACACGAACGGTCCGCTCGTTCGCGGCTTCGGTCAGTTGGGTGGCGCCGAGACCGGAGCCACCGATGATGGTATCGAGGTCGTCGGGGTCGAAGCCGAGATAATCCTCGGGGTCGAACTCCTCGTCTTCGGGTGGGTTACCCTCCTCGTCGTAGTAGTATTCCGCCTTGAAATCCTCCCAGTCGTATTCGCCGACCACTGCCGGAGGCACTTCTTCCGCCTCGGTGTCGGCGTCTACGTCCATGTCTCCGTCTGCGTCGGCGTCGGGCGCTGGTCCCCCAACACCAGCACCCTCGCCGTCCGCATCATCGATAGCCATTGTCACGCGATTGGACACGTCCGCGAAAAAGGTTTGCGGCCCTATCGAGACGTGATTCGCGCGGTACGCGCGGTGTATGTGCCGGCATACGGTTTGGCGTACGGTCAGCGATACAAAATTTGCGTATCCGGTCAGCGATACAAAACGCCGGTAGGGAGGGCCTACCCCGGCGTATCGTCAGGAGATGAACCGTTCGAGACGGTTCATCGCTTCCTTCAACTCCGAGAGACCGGTCGCGTACGACGCCCGCAGGTGACCGTCGGCGCCGACCCCGAAGGCGGTTCCGGGCACCATCGCCACCTGCTCGGCCTCCAGTAAGTCCTCGGCGAACTGCTCGGCGTCCTCGCCGGGACATTCCGGGAAGACGTAGAAGGCGCCGGTCGCCTCGAAGCAGTCGATGCCCATCTCCTCGAACCGCGAGAGGACGAAGTTCCGGCGACGGTCGTACTGGTCGCGCATCTCGACGACCTCCTCGCGACAGGTCTGGAGGGCCTCGATGGCTGCGTACTGGGCGGTGGTCGGCGCCGACAGCATCGTGTACTGGTGGATACGGTTCATCGCGGTGATGACCTCGCTGGGGCCCATCGCGTAGCCGAGTCGGAGGCCGGTCATCGCGTAGGCCTTCGAGAAGCCGTTGAAGACGACGGTTCGTTCGCGCATCCCGTCGAATTCGGCGATGGAGACGTGGTCGCCCTCGTAGGTGAGGTCAGCGTAGATCTCGTCGGAGAGGACGTCGACATCGTGCTCGCGACAGAACTGCGCGACTTCGGCGAGTTCCTCGCGGTTCATCGTCGCGCCCGTCGGGTTGTTCGGATAACAGTAGACCAGCAGGTCCGCCTCCTCGGCGCCCGCTTCGGAGAGCACCTCGGGCGTGAGTTTGAACTCGTCTTCGACGCGGGTCGGCACGTCCAGTACCTCGCCGCCGGCGAAGGTGACGCCCGGCGAGTAGGAGACGTAGCAGGGCTGGGCGACGGCGACGGTATCGCCCGGGTTGACCAAGGCGCGGAAGGCGACGTCGAGGGCTTCGCTGGCGCCCGCGGTGACGAGGATCTCTTCGTCCGGGTCGTAGTCGAGGTTCCAGCGGCGGGCGTCCTCGGCGATCTCCTCGCGGAGTTCGCGCATGCCCCGGTTGGCGGTGTAGGAGGTCTGGCCGCGTTCCAGCGAGGTGATGGCGGCCTCGCGGGCGGCCCACGGCGCCGAGAAGTCGGGCTCGCCGACGCCCAGCGAGATGACGTCGTCCATCTCCTCGGCCAACTCGAAGAAGCGGCGGATGCCGGAAGGTGGGACCTCGGCCACGCGGTCGGAGGGCTCGAACGTCATGGCGTAACCGACAGGCGATCGTCGTCGCCGCCGTCGTCGAAGCGATAGCCGCCCTGCTTGTACGTCTCCATGATGTAGTGGGTGACCGTCTGGGTTATCTCGGGGAGGGGCGCGACCTTGTCGCTGATGAAGCGGGAGACCTCCCGCATCGAATCGCCCTCGACTTCGAGCGCGAAGTCGTAATCGCCCGAGACGAGCCGAAGTCCTTGCACTTCGGGGAAGCCGGCGAGCCGTTTGGCCACGTCCCGGTAGGTCGTCTCCCGGTCGAGGGTGACGTTACACTCGACGTGGGCCTGGACGCGGTCGTCGCCGACGGCGTCCCAGTCGACGATGGCGGTGTAGCCCTGGATGACTCCTTCGGCTTCCAGTTCCGCAATCTCCTCTTCGACCGTCTCGGCCGAAAGACCCGTCAGGCGGGCGAGGTCGGCCGTCGAGTAGCGGGCGTTCTCCGACAGCAACTCGAGGAGTTCGTCGGCGTGGTCCATACGGAATAGGACAGTAGCGCGGACTAAAGCGTTGCGAGGCACCGTCAGTTCCTGCCGCGCGCCACGAGGAGCAACCTATTATCACGAACGTTAATGTTCTTCGGCATATAAGGTCATCCCTTGGCATATTATCTCTCGATACTATTATAATCCCCTGGAGTCCACCTACAGGCATGAAACAGCACGCGCTCCGGACGGCGATGACACTGTATCAGGGCGGCACACTGAATCTGGACACCGCGGCCCGTCGGGCCGGCGTCTCGCCCGACCGTCTTCGCCGTGCCGTCGACCGTCTCGGTACCGGCGCCCCCTCGCCGACGGCCGAGACCGAGCGAACCCCCGTCCACGCGGACTGATACCCGTCTTCTCTCGTCGTTTTCACCGAAGCCGATAGCTCGTAGACCGCAAGCGGCTTGACGGCCCGGTGACCAACTCTCACCGTGTCGCGTAACGCGCCGCTCGTGGTCGGTCTCGTCTCCGGCTCCCACGTCGTCAACCACGCCTATCTCCTGCTTTTCGCCCCCGCATTCACCCTTCTGAGCGCCGATTTCTCGGTCACGATCGGGCAACTCGGCCTCGCCGTCGGCCTCGTCAACGCCGTCGTCACTCTCGGCCAACTGCCCCTGGGATACGTCTCCGACAGCTACAGCCACGGGGCCGTCCTCGTTGGGTCGCTCGCGGTCGGAACGGTCGGCTGTGGGCTGGCCGCCCTCGCGACCTCCTACGAGTTGCTCCTCGCCGCCGCCGTCGTCATGGGACTGGGCATCGCCGGCCACCACCCCGCACACTACCCCCTCATCTCCGCGGCCGCGCCCGACGCTTACCGCTCGCGGGCCTACAGCGCTCACGGCTTCGCCGGCGCGCTCGGCCTCGCGCTGCCGTTCGCCGTCGTGCCCGCCGCCGTCGCCCTCGGCTTCGGCTGGCAGGCCGCCTTCGGTGCCATCGCCGCCTTCGGGGCGGTCTACACCGTCGTCGCCGTCGTCGCCGTCCGGCGCCTGCCCGACAGCATCACCCGGGCCGGCGCCGAAGCACGCGACGCGGAGGAAAGCCTCGTCGACGCCCTCCGGGCCGTCGACACGGCGGGCGACCGATTCCGCCTGCTCGTCGACCGAGCGGCCGCCTACTTCCGCACCATCGCCGGCGCGCCGCTGATACTCCTGCTTACCGCGCTCTGGTTCGTCAACAGCGCGGCCGTCTG
Source organism: Natronomonas sp. (assembly GCF_036625485.1). Taxonomy (GTDB): domain Archaea; phylum Halobacteriota; class Halobacteria; order Halobacteriales; family Haloarculaceae; genus Natronomonas. The sequence continues at coordinate 3,953 of NZ_JAZKTR010000155.1, forward strand.
GGGGATTCGAGCCTACACCGCGACCCTGCTGGATTCGGGCTACGGCCTCGAGGCCGGTACCGCAAGCCTCGTCGCCAGCGCGATGCTCGTCGTCGGCGCCGTCGTCCTACTGGGCGGCGGCTACCTCGCCGACCGCATCGGTCCCACGCCCCTGCTCTTCGTCGGCTACGGCTCGCTGGTCGTCTTCGCCGGCGCCCTCTCGACGAACCTATTGGCCCTCGTCGCCGCCGTCGGCGTCGCGCTCCTGCTCGCGGCGACGATCGACCTCTCGCGGCCCGCCCGCGCGACGCTCACCGACCTCGCCTCCGAGCGTCGCGACGTCGGCAAGAATTTCGCGTTGATGACCATCGGCATCTCGGCGGGCGGCGCCGTCGCCCCGCCCGCGTTCGGTTACGCCATCGACATCGCCGGCGTCCACGCCGCCTTCGCCGGGGTCGCCGCGACCGCCGGCGTTGCGCTCCTGCTATCGGTATCGGTTGCCCGCGCGGCACGCTGATTTCGAACCATCAGGCCGCAAGCGGCGGTCGTTTTACCATCCGGCCTGTCCGTAGATGAGGTTCCGCTGGATCTCGTTGGCCCCCTCGTAGATGACCGGCACCCGAACGTCCCGATAGATCCGGGAGATGCGGTTCTCGGTGAGGACCGACCGGCCGCCGTGGAGTTGCATGCCGCGTTCGGCACAGTCGTTGGCGGTTTCGGTGGATTTCACCTTCGCCATCGCCGCCCAGAACCCGGCGTTATCGTTTTCGGCGACGTGGTCTGCGGCCTGCCAGTTGAGCGCGCGGGCGGCCTGGAACTCCGTCATCATGTCCGCGAGGATGTGCTGGACCGACTGGAACTCGGTGATAGTCCGGTCGAAGGCCTTCCGCCCGTGGGCGAACTCGGAGGCCTCCTCGATGGCCGCCGCCGCGAGGCCGAGACCGTGGCCACCGACGACGACCCGGCCGTAGTTGAAGAACTCCGCGAGCATGTAGAAGCCGGCACCCTCGGTGCCGACGAGGTTCTCCTCGGGAACCCGCGCCCCGTTCAGTTCGATGTGGGCCTGCTTCGAGGCGCGAAAGCCCATCTTCTCGGGGATGTGTTCGGCGTCGTAGCCGTCGGTATCGGTCGGGACGATAAGCAGCGAGTAGTTACCGTACGGGTCGTCGGGGTCCTCGCCCGTCTTCACGTACATCGTCACCCAGTCGGCCTCGACGCCGTTGCCGACCCAGTACTTCTCGCCGTTCAGCACGTACTCGTCGCCGTCTTTCTCCGCGGTCGTCTCCATGCCCGCGAGGTCCGACCCCGTCTCCGGTTCGGAGACCGCCAGTCCTGAAAGCTGGTCGTTTTCGGCGACCGGCCGGAGGTACGTCTCCTTCTGGTCTTCGGTGCCGTACTCCTCGGTGATCTTCGAGCCGAAACTCGCCAACTGCATCGTCAGGGCGATGCCAGCGTCGGCCCGATACAGTTCCTCGGTCATCGCGAGCAACTGGTGGAGGTCGAAGCCGCGACCACCGTACTCCTCCGAGATGTCCTGCGCCACGAGGTTCGCGTCCATTCCCGCCTCCAGCACGTCCCAGGGGTACTCGCCGGACTCGTAATACTCCGCGGCGTTCGGTTCGATGTGTTCCTCGGCGAACGCCCGCGCTTCGGCCTTGATATCGTGGGCGTGCTCCGGAACGATGGTCTCGTCTAGCAGGTCCATTCCGGGCGAAATTAGGGCTGCGAGACTCATATACCGACGGTTGCCAGCAATCCACAGCCGGCTA